>DATMIB010000063.1:0-14956 GCA_035554635.1 Steroidobacteraceae bacterium
ACCGGGGGCGGCGGCAGCCACAGCCGCACCACGACACCGTTGCCGTCGGTGCGGTTGCCGGCGTCGAGCGTGCCACCGTGCGCTTCGATGATCTCGCGGCACAGCGTGAGCCCGAGCCCGCTGCCGGACGGCTTGGTCGAGTAGAACGGCAACAGCGCGTTGGTGAGCACTTCGGGCGTCATGCCGTGGCCGCGATCGCGCACCTCGACCGTCCAGCCGCCGCGGTGCGGCTCGACGCGAATGCTCGTCTCGCCGTCGGGCGAGTCCGCCTCGGCCGCGTTCTTGAGCAGGTTGATCATGACCTGCTCGAGCTGCGACTCGTCGAACCACGCGACGCCCGCCGGCAGCACGCCTTCGATCACGAACGGGCTCACCGCCTGCAGCGACTCGAGGAACGCGCGCCACTGCACCGCCACGGGTCGCGGTTGCGGCAGCTTGGCAAAACGCGAGTAGCCGTCGACGAACTGCGACAGGTGCTGCATGCGCTCGTCGATGGCCGCGAATACGCGCTGCAACTGCGCCGGGTCCGGCTTCAACGCGAGGCGCTGCCCGCTTTGCGCGAGCGACGCGATCGGCGCGACCGAGTTGTTGATCTCGTGCGCGATCACGCGGATCACCTTTTTCCACACTGCCACTTCCTGCGCGTTCAGCTCGCGCGTGAGCTGCTTGAGCAGCCGCAAGCGGTGCGGCTGCCCGTTCAGCAGGAACTGGCGCTGCGACACGTGGAACACCTGCGCCTCGTCGTCGACCTGCGTCGTGAACAGCTGGTCGCGCGTGCCTTCGAGCGCCTCGCGCAGGGCCGGCGGTCCGCTTTCGAGCAGCGGCGCAAGCGCGAGCCCCTCGAGCTTGCGGCCGGCCCCGAGCAGTTGTCGTGTCGCGAGGTTGGCGTAGAGGATCGTGCCGGTCGCGTTGGTCAGGATCATCGCGACCGGCGAGGCCTGGATCACGGCGTCGAGCAGCAGCTCGCGCTGGTAGAGGTCCTGGCGCTGAGTGCGCAGCTTCGCCCCGAGGCCGTTGTAGCCCGCGACCAGGCGGCGCAGGTTCACCTCGTCGGGTTCGGCGATGCTGACGCTGTAGTCGCGGTCGTGCAGGCTCCAGAGCCCGTCGGCCAGCGCCAGCAACAGCAGTTCCTGGCGCCGCAGCGAACGTCGCACCCAATATGCCAGCAACCCGTACGCGACGAGCGTACAGGCGATCGCCGCCGCCTTCGCGACGACGGGCAGGTCGGCCACGCCCAGGGCTGCAAGCGTCAGCAGGCCGAGCGCAGCCAGGAACGCGGTGACGACACGCTCACGCATGCGACAAGCCTACCCGGTCACGGGCTCTCCGCGTTGCCCGCGGCGATCCCGAGCTTTTCCATGCGTCGATACAACGACTGGCGCGTCAGCCCCAGCTCGCGAGCGGCCTTGGCGATCACGCCCTGGTGCCGCGCAAGCGCGGTCTCGATTTCGCCGCGATCGGGTTCGCGCACCGCTGCCGTGGCCTCCCCCGTCGCAGCCGTCGCCGTGGCCGGCAGCATCAGGTCGGCGGCTGCGATGGACTTCGAGGCCGACAACAGGCAGGCGCGACGGATGCAGTTGCGCAACTCACGCACGTTGCCTGGCCAGTCGTGGCGCAGCAGCGCCCGCTCGGCCTCGACCGAGAGTGCATAGCCCGGCTCGAGGAAATGCCGCGCGAGCGGCAGCACGTCGTCGCGACGCTCGGCGAGCGACGGCACGCGCAACTCGATCACGTTGAGGCGGTAGAACAGGTCTTCGCGAAAGCGTCCTAGCCGGATCGCATCCGCCAGCGGCGCATTGGTGGCCGACAGGATCCGCACGTGCACGCGTCGCGTCTGGCTCGACCCGAGGCGCTCGAACTCGCCGGTCTGCAGCACCCGCAGCAGCTTGGCCTGTCCGGTCAGCGACAGGTTGCCGATTTCGTCGAGGAACAGCGTGCCGCCGTCGGCCGCCTCGAACCGGCCCGCGCGCGCCTTCGCCCCCGTGTAGGCCCCGGCCTCGGCGCCGAACAGTTCGCTCTCGAGCAATTCCGACGGCAACGCGCCGACGTTGACCTTGACGAACGGCCCCGAGCGGAGCGGCGAGTTGGCCTGCACGATGTCCGCGATCACTTCCTTGCCGACGCCGTTGGGCCCGGTGATCAGCACCGGCACGTCGGCCCGCGCGACCTGGGTCGCCATCTGCACGACGGCGTGCATCGCGTCGCTGCAATAGACGATGCCGCGCAGGTCGAAGCGCTCCGCGAGTTCCTCTCGCGAGCGTTCGAGCCACGCGCGGCGTTCGCGCTCCGCTTCGAGCGCGATGCGCAACTGCAGCAGGTTGCGGACCGTCGTCACCAGCCGCGCGTTGTCCCACGGCTTGGCGAGGTAATCGGCGGCGCCCGCCTTGACCAGTTCCACCGCGGTCTCGAGGTGGGTCCAGGCCGTGAGCAGCACGACGGGCAGCTCGGGTTGCGCGGCCCGGATGGCGCGGAACAGCTCGATGCCCTCGCGGCCCGAGGTGGCCTCGCGCTGGAAGTTCATGTCCTGGACGACGAGGTCGATGCCGCCACGGGCGAGACGGTCGAGCCCCTCCCGCGGCGTCGAGGCGAGCTCGACCCGTGCGCCCTCGAGCGACAGCAGCACGTCGAGCGCCGTGCGTACCGCCGCATTGTCGTCGATGACGAGCAGTGTTCGACCGTGCATCTGCCTCCCGGAGCAGGCCTTCGTTCAGACGGTGCGCGTCGCGACCGCCGGCGACACCCGGGCCGCGCGTCGCGCCGGCTTGAGCGTCGCGGCGAGGCTCACGAGCCACAGCACCAGCGCGCCGCCGGCCAGATAATAGAGCTTCAGGCGCGGCAGTTCGAACGTCGTGCTGAGCCAGTAGCCGAGCACCAGTGCGAGGACACACCCGGCGACGACGCCGACGGTCGTGATCAGCCAGTTCTCGGCCAGGAAATAGCGCAGGATGTCGAGCCGGCGCGCACCCACGGCCCGACGCGTACCGATCTGCTTGGTGCGCGTGCCGACGTTGAACGCCGCGAGCCCGAAGATGCCGAGCGCGGCGATGCCGAGCAGCAGGCCGATCACGACGGTCATGTACACGGCCATTGCGCGATCATCCGCGTAGGTGGAGGCGGCAATGTACTCGAGCGACCGCGTGCGCAGGATCACGCGCCCGTTGTCGACGGCGCGCAGCGCCTCCTCGGCGCGCTTCATCAGCTCGTCCCGGCGGCCGGGCTCGGCGCGCACGAGGTAGCGTGCGTACTGCTCGTCGGCGATCTCGGGCACGAGCGCGACGTTGCCAAAGTGCTCCCAGCTCGGCCACGAGCCGTGCATGTGGTCGATGATGCCGACGATCGTCGCCGGCTGGCTCAGCGAGGTGTAGACGGTCTTGCCGAGCGCGGATCCCTCCGGGAACAGGTCTTTTGCCGCCTCGCGCGTCAGCAGGATCTGCGGCGGGAACGAGGTCGTGTTGCGCGGCGGCTTGCGTACGACGGAGGGGTCGACGTCGCGTCCCTCGACGATCTCGACGCCGAGCGTGCGCGCACCGTACTCGTCGACGTTGAAGTAATTGATGCGCCCTTCGCGGCCCTTTTCGTTCGGCTCCGTGTACAGCGAGTTGCTCGAGCCGCCGCCCGACAGCGGGATCGCGTTGATCACGGTCGCCGAGACGACGCCGGGCAGCCCGCGCAGGATCGCGAGGTCCTCGCGCATGGTCGCTTCGCCGTTGAAGCGGTCGCCGTTCACGGTCCAGCCGACCGTGAACAGGTTCGGCACGTCCATGCCGTGGTCGGCGTTCAGCATCTCGAGACGCTGGATCACGATGTAGAGCGAGTTGACGACGATCGCGAGCGCGAGCGCTATCTGCAGCGCGACCAGGATCGCGCCGGTCGGGCTGCGGCGCAGCGAACTCAGGATGTGCGAGATGTCCATGTGCGGTCGTCTCCGATTCACTGCGTCTTGAGGTACACGGCCGGGGCCGTGCGGCCGATGCGCCACGACGGGTACAGCCCGGCGATCGCGCCCGCGACGAGCGCGAGCACCAGCGTCACGAGCACCACGGTCGGGTCGATCTCGGTCAGGCGCTCGGCGGCGCCGCGGTTCCAGTCCGAGGTGTACATCGAGCGGATGCCGGCAAGCCCGGCCACGGCCAGCACGAGCCCGAGCAGTCCGCCGGCGAGGCCGAGCAGCAGCACCTCGGTCATGTGTTGGCGCACGATGTCCTTGCGGCTCGCACCGAGCGCGCGACGCAGGCCCGTGAGCGGCGCGCCGTTGAGGAACTTGGCGAGCAGCAGGCCCACGACGTTGACGATGCAGACGCCGAGGAACAGCGCCGCGATGCCGATCAGCACGCGGTTGTCGCGCTGCACGACCTCGTTGCGGTCGAGCCAATGGTCGACGTCGTAGAGCTGGTTGTTGAGCGGCCGCGGCATGCGGCCGGCGGCCTTCTGTGCGCGCGCGTAGTTATCGAGGTACGCCTGGAACTTGTCGCGGTCGGCGACCGTGGGCAGCTCGGCCCACATCTGCAGCCAGACGCATTCGGAGTTCAGGAAGTCCTGGTACGACTCGATGGTCTCGCTCTTCCAGCAGTTGGTGTTGCCGTAGACGGGCAGTTCCTGCGCGCGGCCCCAGCCGAACGGCACGTAGACGTCCTCGGGGTCGTCGAACGAACCGTTGTTGAGGTCGAAGAACTTCGGGCTCGGCGCGTACGGCTTGAGCACGCCCGCGACGCGGTAATCCGTCTTGCCGAGCTTGAGCGTGCGGCCGACGCTGTTCTCGCCGCCGAAGGCCTTGTCGTTGGTCTCGTGGCTCAGCACGACCACGGGCTCGGGCCCGCGGTCGGCCGCGGCGTCCCAGCCACCGCCGTACTCGAACGGCACGTCGAACATCGAGAAGAACTCGTGTGTCGTCACGCGCGCCATCGTCTCGAACGGCTTCACGCCCTGGCGTTCCGGCAGCGCGAGGAAGCCCGACTTGTACATGATCAGCGAGCGCGGCGCCGCCTTCGACTCGTACAGGTGCGTGGCGTCGCGATACGTCATCAGCGTCGGCGGGTGCTCGGGCTTGTCTTCTTCGTAGGCTTGCTGCGGGTCCCAGGTGTCGATGGTCACGGCATACAGCCGGTCGCCCTTGTGCGCGATCGGGTTGGTCGCCATGGCGTGGTAGACCGTGAAGGTGACGGTGCAGACAGCGATGCCGAGCGCGATGGCCAGCACCATCAGCGCGGCAAGGCCCGGGTTGCGGCGAATGCTCTGCCAGGCGAGACGCAGGTCGTAGGCGTACATGTGTGTCGTCCGTGGTGTGCGCGGTTCAACCCACCGCGACCGTGTCGTGCAGGTGCGTGACCGTGGCGGCGTGCGGTTCGTAGGGCTTGAAGTCGGTGATCTGGCCGTCGATCACCTGCACGTTGCGATGCGCGCGACGGGCAAGCTCCGGGTCGTGCGTGACCATGACGATGGTCGTGCCCATGCCGTTGATCTGCTCGAGCAGGTCCATGACCTGGCGCGCCATCAGCGAGTCGAGGTTTCCGGTCGGCTCGTCCGCGAGCAGCAGGGCCGGGTCGCCCGCGAGCGCACGCGCGATGGCGACGCGCTGCTGCTGCCCGCCCGACAGTTGCGACGGCAGGTGCTTCGCGCGCGAGGCGAGCCCGACGAGGTCGAGCGCCGAGTTGATGCGCTCACGCCGCTCGGCCGCCGCCATGCGCCGGTAGCGCAGCGGCACGTCGACGTTGTCGAACACGTTCAAGTCGGGGATCAGGTTGAAGCTCTGGAAAATGAAACCGATCTTGCGGTTGCGGAACCGCGAGCGCGCGTCGTCGTCGAGCTTGCTCACGTCCTCGCCGTCGAGCCGGTAGGTGCCGGTGTCGAAGGTTTCGAGCAGGCCCGCGACGTTGAGGAACGTCGTCTTGCCCGAGCCCGACGGCCCGGTGACCGCCACGAACTCGCCCGGCTGCACCGTGAGGCTGAACTCGCGCAACGCGTGCGTCTCGAGCAGGTCGGTCCGGTAGGCCTTGGTCACGTTGTGCATTTCGAGCATGGAACGGTCCCCTGTGTGATCGGTGTTCAGTCCGCCAGCAGCACGCGCGCGGCGTCGTTGAATTCGTCGGTGTCGGAAATGACGATCTGGTCGCCCTCGGCCAGACCCTCGGTGATCTCGATCTCGCGCACGCTGACGGCGCCGGTGCGGATCGCGCGACGTTCGGCGACGCCGTCACGCACGACGTACGCCTGGGTGCCGCCGCCCGCCTCGTAGAAGCCGCCACGCTCGACCTTGAGCACGCCGTCGCGCTCGTCCATCAGGATCCGCACCGAGACGCGCTGGTTCTGGCGCAGGCCGGGCGGCTGGTCCTTGAGCCGCACGCGCCCCGTGACTTCGCCCTGGCGCACTTCGGGCGACAGCGCAGTCACCTCGCCCGTGTACGCCTTGCCGCCGAGCGCGACTTCGGCCGGCATGCCGAGCCCGATCGCACCGGCGTACGACTCGGCCACGCGGAACTCGATCTCGAGCGCCGAGAGGTCGACGACCGTCAGCAGCGCGGTGTCCTGCTGCACGGCGGCCTTCTGCGTCACGGCGAGCGTGCCGACGATGCCGTCGACGGGCGACTTGATCTCGAGGTCGGCGACGCGACGCTTCAGGTCCTCGACCAGCAGTTGCTGGCGGTCGCGCTGCAGCCGGCGCGTCTGCAGTTCGAACTCGAGGCTTTCCTTCTCGAGGCCGGCCGACTGCACGGCATGGTCGTGGGTCAGCTTCGCCTCGTCGAGCTCGTCCTTGGCGCGCTGGTAGTCGCGGGCGCTGATGACGCGCTGGTCCCACGCCGTCTGCGCCCGCGCGAATTCACGGTCGGCCGCGCGGATCGCGACGCCGGCCATGTCGGCCGTCTGTTTGCCCTGCAGGATGCGACGGCGCACGTCGATTTCCTGCCGACGCAGGTCGACGGTCGTGCTCTCGAGCGTCGCGCGCTCGCGTTCGAACTCGTTGCGGAGCCCCGGGCTGTCGACCGTGGCGAGCAGGTCGCCCTTCCTGACGGTGTCGCCGGCGTTGCGCGCCAGCGTGACGTTGCCGGCCGCGGGCGCGTACAGCGTCGGGCTCACGGCCGCGACGACCGTGCCCTGCGCAGCGACGTCGCTGAGGAAATGGCCGCGCGTCACGGTGGCGATGCGCAGGCGCTCGCGAGCAACGGTCGCATCGGTGGTCGCCCAGGCGCCGACCAGCCAGACGAGGAACGTCGCGACGAGCACGACCAGCGCGATACCCCCGGCGATCAGGACGCGCTTGTCGTGACGCCAGCCGCGCGGCGTCGCGATCAGGCGGTCCTGGCCGTCGGTGTTGCGCATCCCCGCGGCGTCGGTGGACGTCTGGGAAGCGTTGGGATCGCGCAGGCGTGTGATCGAGGCGAGCGACATTCGGGCGTCCGGCTGCGTGGGCTTGGAGGGTCTTTTGCAGGTTGCGTGCCACGTTGGATGCGTCGCGCCAAGCCATTGGTTTGAAACGCAATCGGGCGCGACGCGCCGGACGACCGGGCCCCTCCGGCGTGTCCGTCGGCGGACAGCGGACACCGCCGCGGACACATTCCCGCGTCCGGACGGACATGCCATAGTCCGCCCTGCCAAGCCCGAGGAGAGGCGTCATGGACATCCGCGGTGGCCGCCGCAGCAGCAACATCGAGGACCGTCGCGGCATGCGCGTCGGCCGCACGGGCGTCGGCCTGAGCGTCGGCGGCGTGCTGTTCCTGCTCGTGCTGAGCGCGCTCGGCATCAACCCGTTGCCGTACCTCGGCATGGCGACCAAGGAACAGACTTCGCAGGTCGATCCCCAGCAGCCGTCGACGCCGTACCAGGAGTCGGCCGAAGAGGCGCAGCTGAGCGACCTCGCCCGCGTCGTGCTCGGCGAGTCCGAGCAGACCTGGGACCGGCTGTTCGGCGGCCAATACGCGCCGACGACGCTGGTGCTGTACCAGGAGGCGACCGAGTCGGGCTGTGGGCTCGGCCAGGCCGCGATGGGCCCGTTCTATTGCCCGACCGACCGCAAGGTCTACCTCGACCTCACGTTTTTCAACGAGCTCGCGACGCGCTTCGGCGCCGCCGGCGACTTCGCACAGGCGTACGTGATCGCGCACGAGATCGGCCACCACGTGCAGAACCTCGAGGGCACCGCGGCCAAGGTCCACGACGCGCAGCAGCGCGGCGGCAAGGGCGAGGCGAATGCGTTGTCGGTGCGCATGGAGCTGCAGGCCGACTGCTATGCCGGCGTCTGGGCGCACGACGCGGCGCCGCGGCTGCAGGTGACCGAGCAGGACGTACAGGAAGCACTCGCGGCCGCGAATGCGATCGGCGACGACCGGCTGCAGAAGCAGGCGCAGGGCTTCGTCGTGCCGGATTCGTTCACGCACGGCACCTCCCAGCAGCGACAACGCTGGTTCGCCGCGGGGTTCCAGTCGGGCGACCCGCGCGCCTGCAACACGTTCCAGACCGAGCGCCTGTGATGGAGCAGGAACAGCCCGAAGAGCAGCGCCTGCCGCACCGCTCGGTGTTGCACAACGTGGGCATCGCACGTTCGTTGGCCGCACGGCCCCTGTTGAGTCTCGTGCTGGGCGTCGCGTTCGTCGCGCTCTCGGCGTCGTTCTATTGGGGCCACGGCCCCGGCGGCCGTTATCACGACGCGACGCGCGGCGAGACGCTGGTCATGGCGCTGTCGTGCCTCGTGATCGGCGGGTACTTCCTGCGCGCGACGTTCCTGTACCTCTCCCGCCGGAGTGGGGAAAGCCGGCCGAAGGTCGGGTGAGGCTCTTCACCTCTCCCGCGCGCGGGAGAGGTCGCGCGCAGCGCGGTGAGGGCTCCGGGGTTAGGGCTCTTCAGCTCTCCTAAAAATCCAGCTTCCCGCCGCCGTACCCTGTCAGCTCGAGATACCCGCGCCCGAGTTCGCGACCGCTGGCGTCGTCGAGCAGCCGCACCGGCCCCTCCCAGTACAGCACGCCGGTCGAAGCACGCGAGTCGAGTTCGGCGTCCTGCATGAGCGACTCGACGCGATAGATCGCCCTGCCGACACGCACGCGCCAGCGCACCGGGTACTCGACGCCCGTGCGTGGCGAACGCCAGGTCGCGAGCGGCGTCCACTCCACGGCATCGGACTCGAACGTCTGAGCCGTCCCCTCTTCCGCTCCGACGGCAGCGGTCGACCGCAGGTCGGGTGAGGGCATCCGATGCGTCGCCGCGGCCCAGCGCGCGCCGCCTTGCACGTCACGCATGCGAAACACCATCAACGCGCCGCCGTCGGCGAGGTTGATGCCCATCCAATCCCAGCCACGCGCCCGCTCGTCGACGTAATCGCTCGACCACTCGTGGTCGAACCACGCCTGGCCACGTACGCGCTGCGCGCGCCCGTCGACCACGACCTCGCCGCTGACTCGCAGTTGCGGCAGGCTGTAGTAATAGCTCGCGGCGCGTGGGTCCGGGCCTTTGCGACTGAAGCCGCGATTGCCCTGCAGCAGTGGCGGTTGCGTCGCTTGCAGGTCCAGCCGCAGCTCGAATTCGTCATCGCGAATGACGGTGCGATAGCGACCGCCGCTGTCCTGCACGAGCGACCAGTCGTCCAGCCGCACGTGGACGCCGCCGATCTTGGCATCCGCGAGACCGAAACCCGCACGTGCCGTGCGCTGTGCGTGTCGCAGCCTGCCGACGGTGGGGTCGGCGAGTGCGGCGTGCGCAAACAGCACCTGTCGCGGCGCGAACGCGCTCGGATTGTTCTCGGCGATGCCCGTGCGCACCCGAAAGAACGTCACCTGGAACCCTCGCGGCCGGCTCACGTTGTCGTCGGGATCGAGCCAACCCGTGACGTACCACCACTCGAGGCGATAGTCCGGGTGGCTGCCTTCGTCACGCGGGAACTCGAGCGTCGTGCCGTCGACGACGGGTGGATAGCTCACTTCTGCATCGGCGCGACCGCACAGCAGCAGCAGCGCAAGCAGTGCAAAGACGATCCGTGCGAAGTGGCCGACGCCCTCACCCCAACCCTCTCCCGCGAGAGCGGGAGAGGGAGAAAGAGCGGAGCCCTTACCCCAACCCGCTCCCGCCCGAGCGGGAGAGGGAGAAAGAGTCTTCACCAGTCCTCCTTGACGGCACGCACGACGTCATCGCCCATCGCGCGACGGCCGCTCACCATCGCGGTCGCGGCCGCTGCAGCCACCAGCACGCCGCTCAGCACCGCGAGTGCCAGCCACGGCACGTGCAGGTCCATGGTCCAGTGGAACGACTGTCGGTTGACGACGAAGATCAGCACGAGGCTGATCACGCCGCCAACGACGAGACCCGCGAGCACGCCGATCGTTCCGAGTGCCGCGCCTTCGAACGCGAGCATGCGACCGATTTCGCGCCGCGTGACGCCGAGGTGACGCAGCATGCCGAACTCGCCGCGACGCGCGAGCACCTGCGAACTCATGCTGGCGCTGATGCCGAACAGGCCGATCAGCACCGCGACGGCTTCGAGCAAATAGGTGACGGCGAACGTGCGATCGAACAGCGCCAGCGATCGTTGCCGGATCGCGCCGGGCACGCCGACGTCGTAGTCACCGCTGCGCTGCTTGAGCGCGTCGCGCAGCCGCGCACTGAAGTCATCGGCCTGCACCTCTTCGCGCAACCACAACGCCGCGGTGGTCGCGTTGCGATCGCCGGTGAGCTGCACGAACTCGTCGCGGTTCATCACGATCGCACCGCCCGGCCGTTCGTAGTCGCGCCACACGCCGCGCACGCTCGCGCGCACGACACGGCCGCCGAGCGGCAAGTCGAACACCGTGCCAACGTCGAACCCACGCAGGTCGAGCGCCGCTTCCGAGGCCCACACGGGCACCGTTCCGGCAGGCGCCGGCCGTTCGTCGAAACGCCGGATCGGCACGACGCGCTCGGCGTTCGCTTCCTCGATCGGTCGCGCAATGATCGTGAGCGGCCGGCGCTCGCCTGGCAGCGCGACGTCCTGGAAACGCACGAAGTCGATGCGTGTCGTGCCGTCCAAGCCCGAGATCACGCCCTGCGCCGCCGGGTCGAGAAAGGCGGTCGGGGTCGCGGAGCCCGCGCGCACGTATAGGTCCGCGGGCAGGATGCGCTCCATCCAGGTCTCGAGCGACTCGCGGAACGAGAACACCATGATCGCCATCGCGACCATCAGGCTGAAACTGACGAGCACCGCCGCGATGCTGACCGTGGCGCGTCGTGCCGTGCCACGCAACTGCGCGACGGCGATCTGGCGCCAAGCCGCGCCGGTCGGTTGCAGCAGGCGATCGAAAATCCAGGCAGCGACACCCGGCGTCAACAACACGGCGCCGAACAACAGGCAGGCGATCGAGACGTAACCCGGCAATGGCACACCGTCGACCGGTGGCAGCATCAATGCAGCGATTGCCGCCAGCAACAGCAGGCTCGCGACGACACCGTGCCGGCGCACGGCCAGCGGCGCCTCGTCTCCGGCCTTGAGGGCTCTCGCAGCGGGCACCGATGCCGCCTCGCGCGCCGGCCCGTAGGTCGCCACGAGCGAGGCGAGCACGCCGAGCAGGAAGAACACCGCCACCTCGCCGGGCGCCACTTCCAGCTGTGGCGCCACGCCGCGGAAATACCCTGCACCCAGGTCGCCTCCAAACGCTGCGAGGCCTGCACGTGCAACGAAACTGCCGAGCAGCAAGCCGAGCGCCGCGCCGAGGGCGCCCACCAGCGTGCCGGCGAGCAGTGACGCGACCAATTGCTCGCGCACCGTCAGGCCCATCGCGTGCAGCAAAGCGATTTCGCGGCGGCGGTGCGCAACCGCAAGTGACTGGGTCGCGAACACCAGGAAGGCACCCGTGAACAACGCGACGAGGGCCAGCGCGGTCAAGTTCGAGCGGTACGCGCGCGTCAGTCGCACGGCATCGTCGGTCGCCTCGCCCGGCGTGACCAGTTGCACGCCCGGCGGTAGCACGCGTTCGAGCGCGGCCCGCACCGCCGCACGATCGGCGCGCGCTTCGAGCCGCAGGTCGATGCGGTCCAGTCGTCCCAGGCGACCGAGCCGCCACTGCGCCTCGGCGATGTCGAGCACGCCGACCGGCTGCGCATACGCCCCGGGCGGCAACACGCCGGCCACGCGCAGTCGTACCCGGTCGAGCGCGACCTGCACTTCGAGGTCGTCGTCCACGTCGAGATCGAGTGCTTGAGCCGCGGCCGAGCTCAGCCAGACCGAGTCGGCCGCGAGCAGGCCATGCCCGGCACGACCGCGCTCCGCAGCACCTTCCGCCAGCGCGGGTTGCAACCGGGCTGCACGGAATGCATCGATGCCGACGAGCTTGAGGTTGCGGTCACGCCCCGGCAGACGCACCTGCACTTCGACGACGGGACTGGCGACCGCGACGCCTGGCACCTGCGCGACGACCGGGAACAACTGCTCGTCGAAGCCCAAGCCCGGCGCCTGCACGCTGAAGTCGGCGAGCCCGAACAGCGCGCGCGAGGCGCCCTGTACTTCGTCGGCTGCGACGCGATTGATCAGGTGCACAGCGAATCCGAGCGCCACGCCGAGCGCAATCGCGACGACCGCGAGCGCCGTGCGACCCGGCACGAGGCGCAACGGCCCGAGCACGGTCGCCTCGAACAGCGCCCAGCGTGCTCGCCAAGTGCCTGGTCCAAGGCGGAGCGGCGTGCTCGCGGGAGCCTTCATGCGCGCAGCGCGAGGCCGTGGCGCGTCAGTTCGTAAACCTTGTCGGTCGACGCGGCCGCGGTTGCCGAATGCGTGACCAGAATGCCCGCAGCGCGGTCGCGACGGATCTGCGCCCGCAGCAGTTCGAGCGTCGTCGCGGCGTGGTCGGGATCGAGGTTGCCGGTGGGCTCGTCGGCCAGCACGAGTGCGGGACGGTGGGCGAGCGAGCGGGCCACGGCGACGCGTTGCATTTCGCCGCCCGAAAGTTCGCGCGGCAGGCTGCTCGCGCGATCGGCGAGGCCGACGGCGTCGAGCAGCTCTTCGACACGCGTGCTGGCGGCGACACCGGACACGCCGTTCAGTGCCAATGGCAACGCGACGTTGCGTGCCACCGTCAGGTGCGGCAGCAGGTGGAACGCCTGGAACACGAAACCCATGCGCGTGCGCCGAACGAGCGTGCGTTGCTGTTCGTCGAGCCGCGCGAGGTCGGTCGACTCGAGCAGCAGTTCGCCGCTGTCGGGCACGTCGAGCCCCGCAATCAGGTTCAGCAGCGTCGACTTGCCGACACCGGACTCCCCGACGATCGCGACGTATTCGCCGGGGCCGACCGCGAGCGAGACATCGCGCAGGACCTGGCGATCACCGAAGGACTTGGAGACGTTGCGGACCTGGAGCATGCAGTCCTCGTCTGGGCGGTGCGTCCCGGAGTCGGTGCGACTCGGCGTCTGCGTCGCGCCCCATCGAATTGGGGCCAGCGCCGCGCTCGGTGTCGAGGCCTGCCGGCGCCGATGGCGTCGACCCGGCGCAAGCGGCCAGCGGGCCGCCAGGCCATCAGGTCACGTGACAAGTGCCTCTCCCGCCAGCGCGGGAGAGGCACCGTCGAGGCTTACTTCTTGCGGGCCGGCGCCTTGCTCGGCACCGACTTCGTCACCAGCAGCTTCCGGGCCAGCGCCTTCAATGCCGCAGCCCTCCCGACCGGAGCACTCTTCGCCAGTGCTCTCGTGGCCGGGGCCTTTGCCGCGACCTTCTTCGCGGGCGCCTTTTTCACGGGAGCCTTTTTCGTCGCGGCCTTCGCAACCGTGCGCACCGGCTTGGCAACCTTCGCGACGGGCTTCTTCACAGCGGCCTTGGCCTTGGCTGGCGCCGCCTTCGACGCAGACTTCGCAACCGGCTTCGACGCCTTCGACGCCTTCACGACCGCCTTCGAAGACTTCACTACCGGCTTCGACGCCTTCGCGACGACAGGCTTGGGTGCCGTCTTGGCGCTCACGGGCTTCGTCGCTTTGCCGACCTTGCCCTTGAGCCGCTTGAAGATCGCCGCGCCGAGCTCGGCCGGCGACCGCACGGTCGTCACGCGCGCCGCTTCGAGCGCCGCGAACTTGTCGGCGGCGGTGCCCTTGCCGCCCGAGATCACCGCGCCGGCGTGACCCATGCGCTTGCCCGGGGGCGCAGTGACGCCCGCGATGTACGCGACGACAGGCTTCGAGACGTGCTTGCGGATGAACTCCGCGCCCGCCTCCTCGTCGCTGCCACCGATCTCGCCGACCATGATGATGCCTTCGGTCTGCGGGTCCTGCTCGAACAGCGCGAGCACGTCGATGAAGTTCATGCCGCGCACCGGGTCGCCGCCGATGCCGACGCAGGTGCTCTGGCCGAGGCCGACGTTCGTGGTCTGGAACACGGCTTCATAGGTGAGCGTGCCCGAGCGCGAGACGATGCCGACCTTGCCCTTCTTGTGGATGAAGCCCGGCATGATGCCGATTTTGCATTCCTCGGGCGTGATCACGCCGGGGCAGTTCGGGCCGACCAGCACGGACTTCGAGCCGTTGAGCGCGGCCTTGACCTTGACCATGTCGTTGACCGGGATGCCTTCGGTGATGCAGACGATCACGCCGATGCCGGCGTCGGCCGCCTCGATGATCGCGTCGGCCGCGTACGGCGGCGGCACGTAGATCATCGTCGCGTCGGCACCAGTCTGTGCGACCGCGTCGCGCACGGTGTCGAACACCGGGAGACCGAGGTGCTTTTCGCCACCACGGCCCGGCGTGACACCGCCGACCAGCTTGGTGCCGTAGTCGAGGCACTGCTGCGAGTGGAACGTGCCCTGCTTGCCCGTGAAGCCCTGGCAGATGACGCGCGTGTTCTTGTCGATCAGGATGGACATGGGGGTCAGTTCCTCGCGGCAGCCGCGACGACTTTCTTCGCGGCATCGGTCAGGTCGGTGGCGGCGATCAGGTCGAGACCGCTCTCTTGCAGCAGCTTGCGGCCCTGCGGTGCGTTGGTGCCCTCGATGCGCACGACCACGGGCAGGTGCAGCCCCAGGTCGCG
>DATMIB010000064.1:0-22379 GCA_035554635.1 Steroidobacteraceae bacterium
GTCAGCGCATCGCGCTCACCATGCGGCTCGACGACGTGCCGGGGACGCAACCCTCGCGCAACTCCGGCAGTGGAGGCGGTGGAAGCAGCGGCAGCGGCGGACAACGCGATCGCCGCCCGCAGCGCGATCAGCGTCCCGCAAATCGCGAGCCGCAACCCATGGGCGCGATGGCGGCGGCGTTCGCGAAGCTGAAAAGATAGCGAGCAGTATTTTCACCCTCAACAGGGAGCCAGCCATGCTGTACGAAGTGAGAACGTACGATCTGAAAGCCCGTTCCCTCGCAGAAGTGGAGAAGCGATTCGGCGAGGCGTACGAAAAGCGCAAGAAATACTCGGAGCTTGCCGCGTTCTGGCACACGGAGATCGGCCCGCTCAACCAGATCATTCACGTGTGGCCGTACAAGGACCTTGCGGAGCGCGAGAAAATCCGCGCGGCCGCGGTGAAAGACGGCGTGTGGCCGCCGGACATCAAGGAGTTCATCACCACTACGCGCTCGGACATCATGATGCCGTTCGACTTCTCGCCGCCGATCAAGCCCGGCAAGATGGGGCCGTTCTTCGAGATGCGGACCTACACGTATTGCTCGGGCGAGCTGCCCGTCATCCGCAAGACGTGGGAGAGCGCGCTGCCGGTGCGGCTGCAGTTCGGCCCGGTGTGCGCCGTGTGGTATTCGGAGCTCGGCGCGCTCAACAAGTTCGTTCACATCTGGCCGTACGAGTCGCTCAACCAGCGGATGGAAATCCGCGACAAGGCGCACGCGACCGGCATGTGGCCCGCGGGCAAGAAAGCGCAGAAGGAGGGCGGGCGCGACTACAACCTGGTTCTGCAGGAAAACAAGATTCTCATGCCGTCGGCCTTCTCGCCGCTGCAATGAAGCCGTGAGCGGCGAGCCGTAGGCCGCGCGGCCGCCGCGGATATCCGTCACCCTGCGTCTCTCGGTCCCCATCGCGCAGCGGCCTCCCCGCTGCGCGCACATCTTTTGCTCAGATGCGGTTATCGCATGTCATGGCGGGGCGCCCATGAGTACCGGAAACGCGTGGAAGCTCGTCAAGCAGACGGTCACGGCGTGGAGCGACGATCACGCGTCCAGCATGGGCGCTGCCTTGTCCTACTACACGCTGTTTTCCATTGCGCCGCTGCTCCTGATCGTCATCGCCGTCGCGGGATTCTTCTTCGGCGACGCGGCGGCGCGCGGCGAGATCATGGGGCAGCTACAGGGCCTGCTGGGCACGGATGGCGCGCGCGCCGTCGAGGCTCTGCTCAAGAGCGTGAACAAGCCGGCCCAGGGCATCATTGCGACCGTCGCGGGGGTTGCCGCGCTGCTGATCGGCGCCACCGGCGTGTTCGGCGAGCTGCAGAACGACCTCGACCGCATCTGGCGCGCGCCGGTGACCTCGCAGTCCAGCGGCATCATGAGCCTGCTGCGTACTCGGCTGCTGTCTTTCGGCCTGGTCCCCGGTGTATTCCTCGAAGTAGCGCTTCATCATCGCCAGGCACCGCGTGATCTCGGTGACCGTTTCGGCCGCGACGTCATCGCCTGCCTTGCGCAGTCGTTCGATCAGGTCGACGGGTGCCGTGTCCATGCCACTCTCCGCTGGGGATGCAGGCCGAGGCCGAAGCTTCGGCGCCGGGCCGGCGCGCGTCCGTCAGTGGCGCACCCAGCGCGGCGAAAGCGTCGGCGATGCCGTACGTCAGCGGGTGCCTTCTCGACACTGATCTTCAAGTGGGCCTTGATGACCCCCACTATAGAGTGGGTGTGAGCAACCCGTGGCTGACAGGTTTTCTTTATTATTGGCCCGCGCTCAGGCGGTCGCGGGCTGTCGGGCGCGGCGCTCGCGCGCGATCACGTAGAGCCCCGCGCTGATCACGACCGCGCCGCCGACCAGGGTCACTGCGCTCGGCCAGACGCTCCAGATCGCGATGTCCAGACCGGCGCCCCAGACCAGGGCCGTGTACTCGAACGGCGTCACGACCGCGGCAGGCGCGACCCGAAACGCGACGGTCATCAGGTACTGCGCAAGCGCCCCGCACACACCGACTCCGGCCATCAACGGCAGGTGCGCCGCCTGCAGTGGATGCCAATCAGGGATGGCCAGCAGCCCGGCGCCGACCGCGAGCGTCACGGTGAACCAGAACACCATGCTTTCGTTGGTGTCGGTCCGCGCGAGCAGTCGCAGCGTGACGACCGATATCGTGTACATGGCCGTGGCCAGCACGGCCCAGAGCGCGCCGGCCGTGATCCAGCCGCCCGCCCCCGGCTTGAGCATCAGCAGGACGCCGGCGAGCCCGACCGCGATGGCACCCCACTGGGCGCCGGCGACCTTCTCGCCGAGCACCGGGCCCGACAGGCCGGCGACCAGCAGCGGGGCGCACATGAAGATGGCGTAAGTCGAGGCGAGCGAGGACTCGCGCACCGCGAGCACGAACGCCGACAGCATGACGATCGAAAGCACCGCACGCACCACGTGCAGCTTGACGTTGACCGGCCGGATCCGCGCCAGCCGCCCGCGCGCGACGATGGTGCCGAGCACGAACGGCAGCGCCGCCGCACCACGGACGAAGGCCACCTGCAGCGGCGCGTAATGGGCAGCGAGCAGCTTGAGCATCGAGTCCATGACCGAGAAGACGGCCACGGCCACGACCATCGCCAGGATGCCCCTGACGCGGTGCTCCTGCGTGAGGCTCCCCGTCAGCGCTTCATCGCCTCGAAGAATTCGCCGTTGGTCTTGGTGTCCCGCATCTTGTCGATCAGGAACTCGGCCGCGGCCAGTTCGTCCATCGGGTGCAGGAGCTTGCGCAGGATCCAGATCTTCTGCAGCTCGTCCGACGAGGTGATCAGCTCCTCGCGACGCGTGCCAGAGCGGTTGATGTTGAACGCCGGGTAGACGCGCTTCTCGGCGATGCGGCGGTCGAGGTGGATTTCGCTGTTGCCGGTGCCCTTGAACTCTTCGTAGATCACGTCGTCCATGCGCGAACCGGTGTCGATCAGCGCGGTGGCGAGGATCGTGAGCGAGCCGCCTTCCTCGATGTTGCGCGCGGCGCCGAAGAAACGCTTCGGACGCTGCAGCGCGTTCGCGTCGACGCCGCCCGTCAGCACCTTGCCGGAGCTCGGCACGACGGTGTTGTAGGCGCGCGCGAGGCGCGTGATCGAGTCGAGCAGGATCACGACGTCCTTCTTGTGCTCGACCAGGCGCTTGGCCTTCTCGATCACCATCTCGGCGACCTGCACGTGGCGGCTCGCCGGCTCGTCGAACGTCGACGACACGACTTCGCCGCGCACGGTGCGCGTCATCTCGGTGACTTCCTCGGGCCGCTCGTCGATCAGCAGCACGATCAGGTACACCTCGGGGTGGTTGCCCGTGATCGAGTTGGCGATGTTCTGCAGCAGCATCGTCTTGCCGGCCTTCGGCGGCGAGACGATCAGCCCGCGCTGGCCCTTACCGAGCGGCGCGATCAGGTCGATCATGCGCGCGGTGAGGTCCTCGGTGCTGCCCGTGCCGCGCTCGAGCTTGAAGCGCCTGGTCGGGTGCAGCGGCGTCAGGTTCTCGAACAGGACCTTGCTGCGCGCGTTGTCGGGCGAGTCGAAGTTGATCTGGCCGACCTTGAGCAGCGCGAAGTAGCGCTCGCCGTCCTTGGGCGGGCGGATCAGGCCCGAGATCGTGTCGCCGGTGCGCAGGTTGAAACGGCGGATCTGGCTGGGGCTGATGTAGATGTCGTCGGGGCCCGCGAGGTAGGAGCCCTCAGGCGAACGCAGGAAGCCGAAGCCGTCCTGCAGGATCTCGAGCACGCCGTCGCCGTAGATGTCTTCGCCGTTGCGCGCGTGCGCCTTCAGGATCGAGAAAATGATGTCCTGCTTGCGCGAGCGGGCCAGGTTCTCGAGCCCCATCTGCTGGGCGAGCTCGAGCAGCTTCGGGATCGGCTTGTGCTTGAGCTCGCTCAGGTTCATTGAGCGCCGGGAAGCCTCGAGCTCCTCCGGGCTGATGATGTCGAGGTCTTCCCCGTCGAGGAAATCGTCCTGCGGCAACTCATCCTGGCGCGGACCGCGATTGCCGTCCGGCCCGCCGCCGCCACGGCCACGCTTGCCCTGGCGGTTGCGACCCTGGTTGCCGAGGTATCCCCTCACAGCTTGCTGTCCAGAAAAGCCGCGACGTCGGCCTTGCGGACCGCGCCGATCTTCTGGCCTTCGGCCTGGCCGTTCTTGAACAGGATCAGCGTCGGGATGCCGCGGACGTTGAACTTCATTGGAGTTTTGGGGTTCTCGTCCACGTTCATCTTCGCGACGAGGACCTTCCCCGCGTACTCCGCCGCTATCTGGTCCAGTATCGGTGCGATCATCTTGCATGGTCCGCACCACTCAGCCCAGAAGTCCAGAAGGACGGGAACATTCGACTTGAGCACGTCCTGCTCGAAACTCGAGTCGGAGACGTGGACGATCTGCTGACTCACCAGACAGTACCTCCGCTGGCGTAAGGAATTGGTTCAACACGGGTGGTGACTTCGCTCGGAAGATGGTGGGTGCGTCCCCGGGGAGCGGGATGACGGCGGGATCCGCGTAGTGCAAACTATCGGGATTGCTGGACGGTGAATGGGGTTCGAAAGGAATTCCGTTGCTGGCGCCGGATCGCCTGCCTTCTCGTCGAAGGGGGGACCGGGGAAGCCCGATCGGCCGGCGAACTCATGCGGCGGGAGCGGATTGATCCGCGATTCGTGGTATTTGAACCCGCTTTCCTGCAATTTGCAAGGCCGTCCAGCCGCTTTCGGGACCGATGTCAGACACACACCTCAGCGAAGTTTCCTTCACCCAGCTGCACCTGCCTGAGCCGCTCGCACGCGGCATCGCCGATGCAGGATTCGAACGCTGCACGCCGATCCAGGCGCAGACGTTGCCACGCGCCCTCGCCGGCTTCGACATTGCCGGCCAGGCCCAGACGGGCACCGGCAAGACCGCCGCGTTCCTGGTCGCCATGTACTCGCGGCTGCTCCGGTCGGACCCGCCGCCCGACCGCCAGGCCAACCACCCGCGCGCAATCATCATCGCACCCACGCGCGAGCTCGCGGTGCAGATCCACAAGGACGCCGAAATCCTCGGCCAGTACACCGGGCTCACGCTCGGCCTCGCCTTCGGCGGCGTCGACTACGACAAGCAGCGGCGGATCCTCGAGCAGGGCGTCGACGTGCTGATCGGCACGCCCGGCCGCCTGATCGACTTCTACAAGCAGCGCGTGTTCGACCTGCGCTCGATCCAGGTGGTGGTGCTCGACGAAGCCGATCGCATGTTCGACCTGGGCTTCATCGCCGACATCCGCTACATCATGCGGCGGCTGCCGCCGCCCGACCAGCGGCTGAACCTGCTGTTCTCGGCGACGCTCGCGCAGCGCGTGCTCGAACTCGCGTTCGAGCACATGAACGACCCGGAACTCACGCGCATCGAGCCCGACAAGATGACCGTCGACCGCGTCCGGCAGGTCATCTACTACCCGTCGATGGACGAAAAGCCGCGGCTGCTGGTGGGATTGCTCCGGCAGATGGATCCGCACCGCACGATGGTCTTCGTCAACACCCGGCGCGGGGCCGACGAGCTCGAGTCGCTGCTCAAGGCGAACGGCTTCCACGCCGAGGCGATCTCGGGCGACGTGCCGCAGAACAAGCGCCTGCGCATGATCCGCGACTTCCTGAGCGGCGACCTCGCGATCCTGATCGGCACCGACGTCGCCTCGCGCGGCCTGCACATCCCCGACGTGAGCCACGTCTTCAACTACGACCTGCCGCAGGACCCGGCTGATTACGTGCACCGGATCGGCCGCACCGCGCGCGCGGGCGCCGAGGGCGACGCGATCAGCTTCGGCTGCGAGGACTACGTGCAGTCGCTGCCGGACATCGAGGACTACATCGCACGCAAGCTGCCGGTTGCGAGCGTCGACCAGCAGTTGCTCGCCGAAATCACGGTGCCACGGCACGAGCGACGCCGCCACGGCGGTCCGGGCGGTGGCCCGCGGCACGGCGGCGGCGGCGACCGCCGCGGTGGTCGCGGCGGCGGCTCCCGCGGGAGCCGTGACGGCGGCGACGGTCGCCGCGAGGGACGCGGGCCGCGGCGTGAACGCGCGCCGGCCGCAGCGACCGCTGCCCAGCCACGCCAGGGCGACACGGCCGCGGGCACCCCGAACGACTCGGCGGGCACGCGGCAGCCGGTCGTCGAACCGGGCGCGGGCACAACCCCGGCCACGACGACGGGCGGTGGTGGGCCCGCCGGCGACGCGCAGAAAAAGCGCCGGCGACGCCGCGGCGGGCGTGGTCGGTCGGGCGGCCAGCCCCAGGCCGAAGGCGCGTCGTCCGAGGCCGCGGATCAGGGCGCCTCGACACCCGAGAGCTGAGCCCGCAGCGATCCGCCGAGGTCGGCGAGCCGCATGACACCCGGGACGCCCGCGACGGCCGGATGCGGCGGCCGCGTCGAATCGGGTCGCAGCACCTGGTAGATCCAGGCGACGCCAGCCGCGAGTGCGGCCTCGAGCACGACCGCGCTGTCGTCGGCGAACAGCGTGCGCCGGACGTCGACGGCGTGGGCCCGCTCGAGCGCGGGCCAGAACCCCGCATGTTCCTTCGGCACGCCGAGCGCGTGCGAGGAGACCAGCTCGTCGAAATGCCGCGCGAGCCGCGAGTACTGGTTCTTCACCGCGAGGCTGATCGGGTGCGCGTTGGTCGTGAGCAGCACGCGCTTGCCGCTCGCGCGCAGCAGGTCGAGGAATTCGTCCGCGCCGTCGAGGTACCGGATTTCGTCGCGCAGCTCGTGCTTGAGCGCCGGGATGTCGAAGTCGAGCTGCTCGCTCCAATGGTCGACGCAGTAGTACTCGAGCGTGCCACGCGTCGAATCGAAGCGCCGCTTGAGCAGCTCCAGCGCCTGCCCGTGCTCCATGCCGTGACGCTCGCCCCAGCGTCGCGGCAGTTCCTCGAGCCAAAGCCGGTTGTCGAAACGGTGGTCGAGCACCGTGCCGTCCATGTCGAGGCAGACGGTGTCGATCTGGCGCCAGTCGGGCATTGGCGCAGGGCTCGAGCAGGCGTGCGCTGTCATGGCTGTCGGTGGTCGTGTCGCTGCGGCGCCGGGCGGGGCCGGTATCATACGGCGCAGCGCCCCGGGGAGAACCGCTTGAACGCTGCCGCCGCCGATCACGAACTCGCCACGTTGCTGTCCGAAGTCCGCACGCTCGTCGCCGATGCCGGTCGCGCCATCCTCGAGGTGTACGGCGGCGCGCACGAAGTGGAATACAAGGCCGACGACTCGCCGATCACGCGTGCCGACCGGGCCGCGCACGAAATCCTCGCCAGCGGCCTGCGGCGGCTCACACCCGACATTCCTGTGCTGTCGGAGGAATCGGCCGCGGAGCACGCGGTCGAAGTGCGCCGGCACTGGCGCGAACTCTGGCTCGTCGACCCCCTCGACGGCACCAAGGAGTTCATCGGCCGCAACGGCGAGTTCACGGTCAATGTCGCGCTGATCCGCGACCAGGTGCCGGTGCTGGGTGTCGTCGCCGCGCCGGTGCTCGGCCTCGTCTACGGCGGCGCACAGGGTCTCGGGGCGTTCGTCGCCCACGCCGGCGGTTCCGACCGTCCGATACGCACGCGCGTACCCGCGGCGAACCCGCTCGTGGTCGTCGGCAGTCGCTCGCACCGCGGAGATTCGCTCGACGGCCTGCTCGCGCGGCTCGGCCCGCACGAATTGCGGCCGATGGGCAGCTCGCTCAAGTTCTGCCTGGTCGCCGAAGGCAGCGCCGACTTCTACCCGCGTCTCGGCCCCACCTCGGAATGGGACACGGCGGCCGCACAGGCCGTGGTCGAGGCCGCCGGCGGCCGCGTCGTCACGCTGGACGGAGCGCCGCTGCGCTACAACGCGCGTGACACGCTGCTCAACCCGCATTTCCTCGCTTACGGCGACCCGGGCCGCGACTGGCAACGGTTCGCCTGATCGACGGGCCCGGCGGTGGAACTTTCGTGGGGCTTGCTGCTGCTCACGGGCCTCTTCGGCGCGTGCGCGATGTTCTGGCACGACACGCTCGGCGCGCGCGACCTCGCCAATGCGGTCGCACGCGAAACCTGCGAGTCGACCGGCGCGGCACTGCTGCACGGGACCGTCTCGTTCCAGGCGCTCCGGGTCGTACGCGGCGACGACGGACGGCCGTCGTTCGAGCGCACCTACGTCTTCGATTACACGCACGACGGGGAGACGGTCCGCCAGGGCTTCATCGTCGTCCGCGGTCGACGGGTCGACAGCGTCGGGCTGCAGTAACGTTTGCCTATCCCCTTTTGGCGGTCCGGGGGCTAAAGTAAGGCCTTTCTCCCCGGGCCCGCCCCTGATCGCTGCAATGTCAGAGACCAAGGACAACGTCGACACCGAGACGTTCCAGCACCTGCAGCGACTGCGCATCCTGCGCATCGAGCATCGGGACCTCGACGACGTCATCCACCGGCTGCAGCTCGACCTCTACGTCGACCAGGTGCAACTGCGCCGGCTCAAGAAGCGCAAGCTGCTGCTGAAGGACCAGATTTCGCGTCTCGAGAGCCAGCTGATCCCGGACCTGAACGCCTAGGCGGCGCTGGATGCAAAAACAGCTGCAGGCCGTCAGCGAATCACTGGCCTCACTGCTCCAACCCGATCACGCGCTGCAACTGGCCCTGATCGTCGCCGCGGTCGTGCTGGGCATGTTCGCGGCCCGGCACGCGCGCTCGCGCATCACGGTGTCGCCGGACCCGGACAACCTGCCCGACCGCGCCCGCGAGCTGCTCTACATCGGCGCGCCGCAGGCGCTCGTGCTGGCGATCCTCGCCGCCGCCGACGGCCTGCTGCACGCGTTCGACTTCAAGGCCAACATGGTCGACGTCGCGGTCCAGCTGACCGGCCTGCTGCTGCTGATCCGTGTCGTCGTGTACGTGGTGCGCGTGTCGCTCGGCACGCGCGCGCGGCTCAAGGGCTGGGGCGTGCCGATCACCACGGTGATCTGGGTATTCCTCGCGTTGCACGTGCTCGGCTGGGGCGGCGAGGTCATCGCGTTCCTCGACGGCATCGGCCTCAACGCCGGCAAGACCCGCATCTCCGTCTGGTCGGTGCTCAAGCTGCTCGTGACGGTCAGCGTGTTCGTGATCGTCGCGCTGTGGGTCTCGCGCTGGCTCGAGCGTCGCGTGCTCAGGCTCGACGCGCTCGCGCCGACCATGCGGATCGGCATCGCCAAGTTCCTGCAGGCGTTCCTGGTCGGGCTTTCGGTGCTCGTGGGCCTCAACGCCGCGGGCCTCGACCTGACGACGCTGAACGTGCTGACCGGCGCGATCGGCATCGGTCTCGGCTTCGGCCTGCAGAGCATCGCGGCGAACTTCGTCAGCGGCTTCGTGCTGCTGATGGACCGTTCGATCAAGCCCGGCGACGTGATCAGCTTCACCGGCATGCCCGGCACGGCGACCGAGGGCTTCGGCTGGGTCGAGGAACTGCGCGGCCGCTATGTCGTCGTGCGCGACCGCGACGGCGTCGAGACGCTCGTGCCGAACCAGAACCTGATCACCAACCCCGTGATCAACTGGAGCTACACGGATCCGCGCGTGCGTCTCAAGCTGCCGGTGCGTGTGAGCTACAAGGACGATCCCGAGCTCGCGATGCAGCTGCTGCTGCAGGCCACCGAGGACCATCCGCGCATCATCCGCGAGCCCGCGCCGGTCGCGCGGCTCATGGGTTTCGGCGATCACGGCGTCGAGCTCGAGCTGCGCTTCTGGATCCCGGATCCGCAAGAGGGCGTCAACAACGTGCGCTCCGACGTGAACCGGCGCATCTGGCAGCTCTACAAGCAGCACGGCATCACGATCCCGGTCGCGCAGCGCGAGATCCGCGTCCAGATGGTCGATTCCGTGCCGGTCGCCATGCGCGACTGACGCCGCGGCAGCGCAATGCCTTTCGAGATTCCAGGCCACCGGCTGCGGCTGCCCGACGAGCTGCTCGAGTTTCGCGCCGTGCGCGCTTCGGGCCCGGGCGGCCAGAACGTCAACAAGGTGTCGAACGCGGTGGAGCTGCGTTTCGACGCGGCGGCCTGGAGCGAGCTGCCCGACACCGCGAGGACGCGCTTGCGTCGCATCGCAGGTCGTCGCATGACCGACGCCGGCTTGATCGTGATAGACGCCCAGCGCCTGCGTTCGCTCGAGCAGAATCGCGCCGACGCGGTGGCGCGCCTGGTCGAGATGGTGGGCGAGGCGTTGATCGAGCCGAAGCCGCGCCGCAAGACGCGGCCGACGTACTCTTCGAAGCAGAAGCGCCTCGAAGGCAAGACACAGCGCGGCCGCGTCAAGGTGCTGCGACGCAAGTCGTTCGACGATTGAGAAGAGCGGCGGGCGCGAGAGGCGCTGCTCATGCCCCGCTGCCGATCGACGTCGTCCGTGGCGACGACCGGTGGCGGAGACATAGGTCGTCCGTGACCTGTCGACTCGGACTCTACGCAAGCGGGCAGCCCAGCGTGGCCGGTGCTGCTGCCTTTGCAGCGTAGGACCTCACTCACACGCTGGTGACGGTCGCCCGATCAACGGGCGAGATGGACGCGATGCGTCGCGGCATCGGTGCTGTCGCGACGGCCGTCGCCGAAGTCGGACGCCGCAGGATGGATGTCCTGCGTCGCGAGCCAGTTCTGGATGCGCACGACGTTGCGCGCGAAGCGCTCCGTGTCGTCGTCTGCACCGCTGCGCGACGCAATGGCACGTGCAGCCGTCGCGCGGCCGTCCCGTCGTTGCCCGGCCTCGTGCCTGCGCAGTTCGCGAAGTTCGGCTGCGGCAGCACGCACGCCGCGCGGCGCGTCGTCACCCAACAGCTCGACCAGGCGCGGCAGCGGGATCGCCGCGAACAGGTCGCAGTAGCCCAGGACTGCGCCCGCGGCGAGTCGCAGCCGGCGGGCTTGCGGCTCGATGCGCAGCACCTCGCGCCGCCCATGCGCCTCGCGCACGCGACCCTCGTCGTCGAGCTGCAGCGTGACCTCCTCGACGCGCGACGGTCGGGCACTGCCTGGCGCACCGGCGCGAGCGAAGACGATGCGCTCCATCGCCGCAACGGTGTCGTCCCAGCACTGGTCGTGCGCGAGGTCGCGCATCTGCCGGGCGCGGCCGGCGCGTTGAAGCGGCGTCTCCTGCATCGCGGCTTCGCACAGTTCGACGAACTGCGCCCAGTGGTCGGCGATCTGCACCAGGTGTCCATACGGCTCGGCCACGTCGCGCACGCGGGTGCTGACGATCGGCTTGCCGGCCGCCATGTACTCGAGCGTCTTGGTCGGGCTGATGTGGCGTGTCGCCTCGTTGAGCACGAACGGCATCAGGCACACGTCCCAGGAAGCCACGAACCGCGGCAACGTCTCGAAGGCCTGCTGTCCGAGCCAGTGCAGGTTCGGTCGGTGCGGCACGTCGGCCGGGTCGACCTTGGCGAACGGGCCCACCATGAACAACTGCCAGTCCGGACGTTCGCACGCGACACGGTCGAGCAGTGCGTAATCGAGCCGCTCGTCGATGACTCCGTAATATCCGAGCCGCGGCCGGGGCAGGTGGGGCCACGGGTCGGACCCGTCCTCCCCGCGCGCAAAATGCCGCACGTCGACGCAGCTCGGAAAGCACCAGACGTCGGGGTGGCGGTCACGCTTGGCGCGGTACAGGCTGCGTCCGCCGGTGAAGACGACGTCGGCGCGGCGGAACAGCGCGGCCTCCCGCTGCTGCAGCTGTTTCGGCGCGAACCGGAACGCGCTGAGCTCGTCCATGCAGTCGTAGACCACGAGGCCCGCCTCGGCATCCGCGACGAGTGGCAGCGCCATCGGCGTGTAGAACCAGAGCACCGGGCGCTCGAGCCGCGCCAGCACCGGGTCGAGCAGCTCGCGCAGCATCGGCACCTGCTCGTCGTGGAAGCCGGCGGCCGCGAGCGGTGTCTGCGGTTCGAGCACGTGCACGTTCGCCGCCGGTTGCCATACCCGCAGCCGCGGCGGCCCGTCGATCCGCACGGGTTCCTCCACGAACAGGACCGGGTGGCGTTCGGCCAGTCGCGACATCAACTGCTGGGGCCGCTGGTAGACGAAGTCGTAGCGCAGGTGCGAAAGCACCACCACCGTCGGGGTGCGGCCGTCCCCGATGAACTCCATGGGCGCGCTCAGGCGACCGGCAGGTCGTGCAGCAGGTTGACCAGGTCGTCGGCGTGCTCTTCCTCCGACGCCAGGATCTCTTCCATCATGCGTCGCGAGGTCGGGTCGCGGTCGCCGAAGAACCGTACCATTTCACGGTAGCTCTCGATGGCGACACGCTCCGCGAACAGGTCCGCCTCGAGCATGGCGCGCAGCGACTCGTGCGCGTCGTATTCCGAGTGGCTGCGGGCGAGCAGTGTCGCCGGATTGAGGTCCGGTTCGCCGCCGAGTTGCGCGATACGCTCGGCGATGCGGTCCGCGTGGGCCTGCTCTTCGTTGGCGTGTTCGAGGAACTCTGCCGCCGCGACCTTGCCCGCGCTGCCGCGAACCGAGAAGTAGTGACGCTTGTAGCGCAGCACGCACACGATCTCGGTGGCGAGTGCCTCGTTCAGCAACTGGCAGATCTGCGCACGGCCTTCGGGATAGTCGGGCGTCACGGCGCCGCGCTCCATGTGCTGGCGCGCGCGGGCACGGATCGTCTCGACGTCGGAGATGAAACGGCGCGAACTCGGGTCGTCGTCGGTCGCGTACATGCGGGTCTCCCGGTGTTGCATCCTGGCCTTGCCGCCGTCTCAGGCGTGGCGTTCGCGCAGCTTGCGCTGGCGCCACCATTCGGCCGCGATGCCGAATGCGGCGATCCAGATCGAACGCGTGCTCGCCGCCGACATCAGCAGCCGCAGCAGCACGTTGTTGCGGCGCATGGCGGCTCGCGTCTCCTTGTTCTCGAGATAGGAGGCGAGCCAGCTGCGCTGCATTTCCATCTCGAGGCTCAGCAGACGCAGCCGTTCACGTGCTTCCATGACCTCGCCTCCGCTCGGGGGTGTCCTGTCCGGCCAGGCCGGGTGTGGCGCGCTGTTCCGGACCGAGCAGCGCGTCCGGCATTTCACGCTCGCGTTCGCCCGTTGCTGCGGTCGGCGCAGCGGCGGCGCTGCTCGATGCGTACGCACCACCGGCCCTGCCGGGCAGGCCCGCCGTCCGCGTGCTGGCGGCAAGGCCTGGCATGCTCGGTGCGGTCCTGGTGGTCACCGCAGCGCCGGTCACGGCTGACGTAGCTGTGGTTGCCGTGTCTGGCGCCGTCGCCGTTGCCACGTCTCCACCCGGCTGTTTGACGTCGGGACGCGGCTCGGCGGCGCGCATCGCAGCCGTGGCCGATTGGACCGAAGGCCCCTCGGGCGACGGCGCGCCCCCGCCCTCGGCCGTGCTCGGCGTTGCGGCCTTTTCCGCCGCCGCGTCACGCACGGCCGTCTTGGCACGCTCGCGAGCCGCGAGCTTCTCTTCGTCCTCGGTGTCTGCGTCCTTGAGCGCGAGGTTGACCATCGCGAGATCGAGGCGGAGCCCGCGCGTGAAGTCCGCAATCAGGTTGGTGTCGTGCCGGATGCGCCGGCCCGCCGTGATCGCGCTGTACACGGCCGTGGCGAGCAACGCGAGCGCGACGATCCCGAGTGCCCAGCCACGCCAGGCCTCGGGTGCCGCGACCGCGATCCAGACGATCACGGCCGTCGTGAACGACAGCGCGGCGACCGCCGCGATGCCGGCGAACAGCAGGCCCTGCGTCACCGCCGTCCGCTGCAACTGCACGACGAGCCCCGCCGCCTCGGCGCGGGTCTGCACCATGGCCCAGAGGTGTCGCAGCAGTGCGCGGCGCGATGGCACGGGCGCGTGCCTCAGGTGTAATCCATGTCCGAGACGTCGCCGCCGTGGCGTCCGCTCGACATCAGGATCGCGACCAGTGCGCCGATGCCGGCGCCGATGGCGACCGCGCGCCACGGGTTCGCATGCACGAATGCGTCGGCCTGCGACATCGTGTTGTTGGCGAACGCGCGTGCCTGTGTGGCGCGACCGGCAAGACGCTCGCGCGCATCACCGAGCGTCGCAGAAACGCGTGCACGCATCGCCTCGATCGCTTCGCCACTTTCGCTGCCGAGCGCGCGCAACAGGTCTTCGGCCTGCGCGACGGTGCGGCTCAGCTGCTCCATGGTCTCCTCGTGTCGTGCAGACAAGTTGCCCGTCGAACCCGACCCGAGGCCCGTCGACGTGGTGGCATTGGGATCGGTGGCGAGTCCAGCATTGTTTCCATACATGGTGCGTGCTCCTCCTGGTGTGTTCAGCGTTGACGTCACCGATCGTCCGATCGCGTGCCGTGGTCAGCCGTGCTGCCGGCCCGCGTGAGCGAAGGCTCCGCCGGCCCCGAGTGCGCGCACCGTGGGGGTCGTCTGCGGCGGTGTCGTCCGAGAGATCGATTTTCCGTCGCTGACGTATCGAATCTGTCGGTTTAGCCGCAGGACCCGCCCCACGTCGACCCGGTCCCACGTCGGTCGATGCCTACCGACGCGGGCCGTGCGCCTCAGCGGGCCGTGTGCCTCAGAACGTCGCGCCGGGCGGTTGCGGCCCCGCCATCGTCGCGCCACCGTCGTTCTCCCAGCGCGTCATGTCTTCGGTCTGCGTGCGCAGCCGCTCGTTCTCGCGCCGCATCGCCGCGCGCGTGGCGAACCAGGCAGTGAGCCCGGCGAACAGCGTGAGCAGACCCATCGTGCGTCCCAGTCTCATCGGCATCGTCCTCCTCGACGTGCGCAACTTGCGGTGTGGCCGCACTCGTGGGTGCAGTCGGTGATTTCGCATTTGTATGACACGAGCCATGGTGCCTCCTGCACGGATCGTTCAGGCCGCGGCGGCCTCGAGCCGGTCGATGACGCGCTGCGTGAGCGACTGGCGGATTGGCGCTTCGTCGGTCCACGCGTCGCCGCGATCGGCGATGCGCGCAACCGCGTTGCGCAGGTTGAAGTGAGCGTGACGCAAATCCTCGCGCCCGAGTTCGTCCCAGCTGATCGGCATCGAGACCGGCACGCCCGGCCGGTGCCGCGGCGAGTACGCCGCCACCGTGGTGGCCGCGAACTGGTTGCGCTGCCAGTCGACATAGACCTTGCCCTGTCGGTTCGACGCGCCACGCCTGGCGGAGAAGCGCTGCGGGATCAGGCGTGCGAGATGCTCGGCGACGCGGCGCGCGAACGAGGCCGCGACCTCCATCGGCGGGCCCTTGGTCAGCGGCACGACCACGTGCAGGCCGGCGCCACCGCTGGTCTTGAGCTGGGTCGCGAGACCGAGCTCCTCGAGCAGTTGGCGCACGAGCGTCGCCGCTTCCTTGACGCGCTCCCACGACAGCGCCGGGTCCGGGTCGAGGTCGAACGTGAGTCGATCCGCGCGTTCGGGGCGTGGCATGCGCGAGCCCCACGTGTGGAGTTCGACCGCCCCCATCTGCGCGAGCCAGGGGATCGCGGCTTCCGAGCTGCAGACGAAATACGGCTCCTCGTCCGAACTCGGAATGCTGACCGGTGTCAGGCCCGGGAACGACTCGCCCTCGATGTGGCGCTGGAAGAACGTGCGTCCCTGCGCGCTGGTCGCGCGGATCAGCGACAGCGGCCGAGCCTTCAGGTGCGGCCACAGCACGGGCGCAATCGCTTCGTAGTACTGCGCGAGCTGCTGCTTGGTGACGCCGTCGCTCGGGAACAGCACGCGTTGCGGATGGGTCAGCGTGATCGCGTCACGACGGGCAGTCTTCTTCGTCGCGGTCGCTGCCGGCAAAGGCCGGCCCGTCGACCTCGGTGCGCGCTCCGGCCGCTTGCCGCGACGAGCGGTCGGCGACGCATCGCTCGTGCCCTCGCGGCCCGGTCGCCGTGCCGTCGGTTGCTTCCTTTTCGCCGGGGCGACGGTCGCGCCGAACACCGCGTCCGGCTCGCGTCGTACCTTCGCGGCCGCGACGTCTTCGCGCAAACCGAGGAACAACGGCTGGCGCAGCAGGCCCGAGTCGGTCCACTCGGCGAATCGGACCTGCGCGACGAGCTCGGGCCGCACCCATTGCGGCTTTTCCTTGCCCCGCAGCTGCGCCGGATCCGCGAACGGACTCGTCTTCGTCGCCAGTTCGTCGAGGCGCCGTCGCAGGCCACCGAGCTGCTGCTCGGAAAACCCGGTGCCCGCCCGGCCCGCGAATCGCAGCCGGCCTTCTTCATCGTAATAGCCGAGCAGCAGCGCCGTGAGGGTGTTGCGGCCGGCCGCGGTCCGTGTGTACCCGGCAATCACGAACTCCTGCTCGCGCCGGCACTTGAGCTTGAGCCACGAGCGGTTGCGCCCGGAGCGATAGGCTGCGTCGGCATCCTTGAGGATCACGCCCTCGTAGCCATGGTTGCAGGCATGCTCACGCAGCGTCGTGCTCTCGCCGTCGACGAAGTCGACCAGTCGCACCGGCCCGCCTCGCGGCAGGTCGGCAAGCGCCTGTTGCAGCAGACGTTTGCGCTCGTGCTGCGGCTTGTCGCGCAGGTCTGCGCCGTACAGGCGCAGCGCGTCGAACGCCATGAACAGCGTCTGCCCACCGCCGCCTGGGTCGAGCGCCTGCTGCAGGCGCTGGAACTGCGGGATGCCCTGTTCGTCGACCGCGACCAGTTCGCCGTCGATCCAGGCGTCGCGCAGGCCAAGTTGCGCCAGCGCCGTGGCGATGTGCGGCATGCGGTGGGTCCAGTCGAGACCGTTGCGCGTGTAGCAATGCACGGCCGCGTCGTCGACGTAGGCCACGATGCGGTAGCCGTCGAACTTGAGCTCGGTGATCCAGCGGCCCCCGCTCGGCACGGCCTCCACCGCCGTGGCCAGTTGCGGTGCGATGAATTCGGGCACCCGAGCGCGCGACCGTCGCGCGACGGCCGGTGCCGCGGGTCGTTTCGCCGCGCGCGCCGTCGCTCGGGACGGGCGTGCCTTGCCGTCCGGCGGCGCGGTCAACCCTGCCGCGCGCGTCCAGGTCGTGCCGGCCCGCGGTTCGGTGCCGGCGACCGGTTCGGTGTAGAGCTCCGTCACGTCGGGCCCGCCCGCATGCCTGAGCGCGTGCTCGTCGCGACGCTTGAGCAGCAGCCAGTTCGGCTTGCCACGCGCGTCGTCGCGCAGTCGCACGAGCGACCACCGGCCGTGCAGGCGTTCGCCTTCGAGCGCGAAGTCGAGCTTGCCGCGCGCGAGACTCGCGTCGACGTCGCCCTCCGGCACCCAGTGACCACGGTCCCAGATCACGACGTGCCCCGCGCCGTATTCGCCGGCGGGGATGTCGCCACTGAACGTGCGGTATTCGTACGGGTGGTCCTCGACCTCGACGGCCAGGCGCTTTTCGGCAGGGTCGAGCGACGGACCCTTCGGCACGGCCCAGCTCTTGAGCACGCCGTCCCACTCGAGCCGGAAGTCGTAGTGCAGCCGCCGGGCGTGGTGACGCTGGATGACGAACTCGAGCTGCTGCGGCGATGCTCGGGTCACGCCGGCCGGCTCGGGCGTCCGGTCGAAACGCCGCTTCTCGCGATAGCGTTGCAGCGCGCGCGGGACGGAACTGGCCATGTGACCGCGTCAGGCGCTGCGACGGCGCTTGGCCGACGCGCCGGTGCCGCGCGCGGCCGCCGCACCGGCGGCCTTGCGTACGCGCGTGGGCGTCGCTGCCGGCGCCGAGGCGGCCCGTGCCGCACCCTCGCCCGCCGTCTTGCGCTTCGTTTCGCCGCCGCCCTTGCCGCCCCGACGCTCGAGGCTGCGCCGCAGCAGTTCGCCCAGGTCGACGACTTCGGCCGTGCGCAGTTCGCTCGTCTTCGCCGCGGCCGGAGTCAACGTCTTGGTCTGGCCGGCCTGCACCTTCTCCTCGATGCGGTTCAGCAGGTCCTCGCGGTACGTGTCCTTGAACGCCTCCGGCTCCCAGCGCTGGCGCATGTCCTCGACCAGCTTGATGGCCATGCCGAACTCACGCTGCGAGACGCGCGCCTCCTCGAGCGTCTTGAGCGCGGGCTCGTGCTCGGTCGGGTCGAGCACCTCGTCGGCGTATCGCAGCGTGTTGAGCAGCAGCGTGCGGCCGAGCGGCATCAGCGCGCACACGTGCTGCTTGGTCCGGATCACGATCAGCCCGAGCGCGACGGACTTTGACTTGGCGAGCGCCTCGCGCAGCAGCGTGTACACCTTTTCACCGCGCTTTTCCGGCGCCAGGTAGTACGGCGTGTCGTAGTACATCGGCGGGATGTCGAATGGCTCGACGAAGCCCTGGATGTCGATCGTCTGGGTCGCCTCGACGTTGGCCTGACGGAAGTCTTCGTCGCTCATCACGACGTACTCGCCCTTCTCGTACTCGTAACCCTTGACGATGTCGCCCCACTCGACGGTCTTGCCGGTCGCCTTGTTGATGCGCTGGTAGCCGATCGGCGAGTAGTCCCGCTTGTCGAGCATCGTGAAGTCGAGCGTCGCCGACCGGCTGGCCGGATACAGCGACACCGGAATGTGGATCAGGCTGAAGCTGACGGCGCCCTTCCAGATCACGCGTGCCATGACACACCCCGTCGATGTCGGATGCCCGCGATCACTTCTGCGTGTGCGCGCCCTGCAGCATTTCGAGGTGGTGCTCGAGATGCGGCAGCTGGTCACTCGCAAACTGGCGCAGCTCAGGATCCGAGCCGCTGGCGGCCTGCTGGCGGAACAGCGCGATTGCGTCACGATGCATGCGCACCTGCTCGGCCGTGAACCGCGCGTCGAAGTCCGCGCCAGGGCTCGTCATGCGGGCCTGGTCGGCGTCGGCGCTCGTGACGGCCGCGGGCATCGACCAGCCCTTGCGGCTCGCGAGCTGTTGCAGCTTCTGGCTCGAGGCCTGGTGGTCTTCGAGCAGCATGCGTGCGGCCGCCTTGGTTTCGGACCGTTGCGCGTTGTCGAGTGCAGCCTGTGCGGAGGCGATCTCGAGGCGGTCGCTCTCGACCGCGCGGCGCAGGAACTCCGCGTCCTGGCCCTGCAGCGCGCCCATGCCCGTCGCAGCGGTGGCGGTCGTGGCGCCGGCCTGCGCACTCGCCGTGGTGCCGGTCGTCGACTGGTCCTGCTCCGCGGAGGTCGCGCCTGCGTCGGTGGTCGATGTGGCACTGCCCGTGGTGGACGTATCCGGCGTCGAGGTCGAACTGCCCGTAGTCGCCGTATCGGGCGTCGACGTGGCGGTGCCCGTCGACGTCGTGCCTGGGTCGGTCGTCTGGGGCTGCGCGACCGACGCTGCGGCAGTCACGAGCGCGGCGGCCGCCAGCAATGGGAGATGTCTGCCTGGCATGGTTTCGTCCTCCTTGTCGAGCGGGCTGGCGTCCTTGCCTGCCCAACGCCGTTCGCTTGTCCGGAACGGCAATCCCGTCGTTCGGATGCATCGATGCGCTTTCGCGTGCTTTCGGGCATCGCAGTGAGCACGGCAGCGATTACACCTCAGCGGAAGCGCGGTTATTGCAAGCGACGCGACGCTTCGCAGGCGGCTTCGTGATGCTTCGATTGTAGGCAGCGGCGGACAGACAGCCGGAGTGCGTGCTGCGTAAATCGCGCCCCATGACGAACACCCCGGGATCCGCTGCCGCACAGTCAGCCAGCCTTGCCGACGACTACCGCCGAATCAGGCAGACCACGCGGATACTGGCCGAGCCGCTGAGCCCCGAGGATGCCGTCCTGTGCTCGCTGCGCGACGGGAGCCCGGCAAAGTGGCACCTGGCGCACACGTCGTGGTTCTTCGAGCGTCACGTGCTCGGTGCGGCGCACGGTGAGGCGCACGTGCACTTCGACCGTTCGTTCGGCTCCCTGTTCGATCCGGACTCCGCGGGTGCGCGCGACGGCACGCGTTCGCTGTTGTCGCGACCGGACCTCGAGTGCGTCTACGAGTACCGCGACTGGATCGACCTCAAGGTGCTCGCGCTGCTGGCGGAAGCCGGACTCGACCCGCGCCATGTGCGAACCGTGGAACTCGGCCTGCAACACGAGCAGCGGCACCAGGAGTTCCTGCTCGCCGACGTCAAGCACCTGCTCGCGGCCAGCCCGCTGCGACCCGCGTACTACGCGCGGACACCGGGTTCGATGGAAGCCGACGGCGTGCATCCGGCGCCGCTGCGCCTGCTCGACTTCGAGGGTGGCTTGCAGTGGCTCGGCGCAGCCGACACCGGCTTCGCCTTCGCGTCCGAGCGACCGCGCCACCGTCAGTGGCTCGAACCGTTCGCGCTCGCCGAGCGTCTGGTCACGAACGCGGAATACCGCACGTTCATCGACGACGGCGGTTACCAGCGCGCCGAGTTGTGGCGCAAGGAGGGCTGGGCGGCGTGCCAGCGGGAAGGGTGGCGACGACCGCTCTACTGGTCCGCCGAGGACCCCCCGCAGCATTTCACGCTGCACGGGATGGAACTCCTCGACGACGCCGCACCGGTGCTGCACGTCAGCCGCCATGAGGCCGATGCCTACGCCCGCTGGGCTGGCCTGCGACTGCCGACCGAGGCGGAGTGGGAAACGGCGGCACGCGAGGTTCCGTTGCAGGGGCCGTTCCTCGAGTCGGGAACTTTCAGCCCCGCCGTGACACGAAGTGCATCGTCGCCGTCACCCCGGCAGATGTACGGGGTCGCCTGGCAATGGACCAGATCCAACGGCCGGGCGTACGCCGGAGCGCGGCCCATGGAGAAGCCGCTGGATCGCTACGACCCCTGTGACGAACCCGGCCACGCCGTCGTGCGTGGCGGCTCGTGCGTGACGCCGAGCGGTCACGTGCGCCCGTCGTATCGTCGTTTCCTCCCTGCGGAGGCGCGCTGGCAATTCACGGGAATCCGGCTCGCGAAGGATCGCATCGAATGAGACAAGTCGCCGAAGTCGCACGCCGGTTCGAACCGGCGCCGCCCCATGCAACGCGCCCGATGATCGCACTCGTCTTCGAAGGGCTCAGCGAAGAGGACAAGCAACTGCCCGTGCACCTGCTGTACGGCATCGAGGGTTCGCGGCTCTTCGAGCACGTGTGCGAACAGCCGGAGTACTACCCGGCGCGTGCCGAAGCGGGACTGCTGCGAGCGCATGCCGACGGCATCGCACGTCGCATCGGGCCACGGGCTGCCGTGGTCGAGTATGGCCCCGGGGCGCCGCGCACCGGGATACCGCTGCTGGAGGCACTCGACACTCCGCACGCGTACGTGCCGGTCGACGCCGATGCGGTGCACCTGGCAGCCGTGGCTCGCGAGCTGCGAGCGCGCTTCGAGACGCTGCGCGTGACGCCGCTGTGCCAGGAGTTCCGCCAGTTCGTCGCGCTGCCGCCTGCGCTGGCACGGGCGCGTCGGCGCGTCGCTTTCCTTCCGGGCACGACGTTCGCGGACTTCCGCCCACTCGAGGCCGTGGCGCTGCTGAACTCGGTGCGCGAGACGCTGGGGCTCGGTGGTGGGCTGCTGGTTGGCATCGACCTGGTGAAGGAGCCCGCGGTGCTCGAGCGGGCCTACGACGACGGCGCCGGTGCCATGGCTGCGTTCAACCGGCAGGTGCTGGTGCGACTGAACCGCGAGCTCGACGCGACCTTCGACCCGGCCGCGTTCCGCCATCGTGCCGTCTGGAACCCGGAACAGCAACGCATCGAGATGGGCCTCGTCAGCCTGCGCGCGCAGAGCCCCACGGTCGCCGGCATCAGCGTGGCGCTGGCCGCGGGCGAGGAAATCCACACGCGCCACGACTACAAGCACACGCTCGACGGTTTTGCGCAACTCGCCCGGATCGCGGGCTGGGCGGCGGTCGAGCGGTGGATCGACGCGGAGCACCTGTACTGCCTGCAGTACCTCGAAGCGGCGGAGTAGCAACCTCCGGTCAGCTTTCGTCGTCGCGGGCGGCCATGCCGCCACGCGAACGACCCGCTTCCTCCTGCTCGTCGTCGTAGCCGTCGGCGGCATCACCCGCGGCGTCCCCGGCCATCGCGCTCGCGAGTTCCGCTTCGAGCTCCTGCTTGCGTTCGAGCAGCTCGCGGCCGATGGCCTCGAGGTCCAGTGACGTGCGTTTCACGCGGGGGAACATCTTGCGCTGCTCCTCGTTGACGTGGTGCCCGACGTACTCCTTGAGCACCTTGATCATCGCCGAGAGCTGCAGCTCGTCGATCTCGCCCTCCTGGATCCGCTCGATCAGGTAGTGCGCGGTGTCGTGCTCGACCTCGGCCTCGAGCATGAGATCCTCGGCATCGATCGCCTCGCGTACCTGCGGATAGAAGATTTCCTCCTCGATCGTCGTGTGGACCGTCAGGGCCTGGCAGATTTCGGCTGCGAGCTCGAACTTGCGGTCCTCGTCTGCCGACTCGAACTCCTCGAACATCCGCTGGACCTCGTCGTGGTCCTTCCTGAGCAGCGCGATCGCATCCGTGCCGCTGCCGTCCCGTTCCTGCTGCTGTTTCCTGGTCGCCATGTCTTA
>DATMIB010000065.1:0-17958 GCA_035554635.1 Steroidobacteraceae bacterium
GGCGCTCGGCGCGGACAAGCGCGCGATCGACTTCCCGAACAAGTAGGAAGTGGTCAGTGGTTAGTGGTTAGTGGCCGGAAGAGAGAGTTCAGAGTCTAGAGTTCAGAGTTTAGTCGGAGGCGCGCTGCGCCGCGGCTGCAGCAGGCAGCCTCCGGTTCCGACTAGACTCTAGAATCTGAACTCTAGACTCTCCCCACTAGCCACTAGCCACTAGCCACTGGCCACTGGCCACTGGCCTCAGGCATTGCGGCGCGCGCGGATCACGTTCGGCAACGTCGAAAAGCGCGCCAGCAGGCGGCTCAGTTCGTCGAGCCCGTGCACCTTCACGGTCACGTCCATCGTGGCGATGTTGTCGACCGGGTTCGTGAGCGTGTTCATCGCCTCGATGCTGATGCGCTCGTCGGCCAGCACGCCGGAGATGTCCCGCACCAGGCCGCGACGGTCGAACGCCTCGATGCGCACCTTGACCGGGAACGTCCGCGCGTCGGTGGACCGGCCCCAGTCGACCGCGAGCACGCGCTGCGGATTCGCTTCGCGCAGCCGCAGCAGGTTCGCGCAACTCGCGCGATGGATGCTGACGCCGCGCCCGACGGTGACGTAACCGAGGATGTCCTCGGGCGGCACCGGGCGGCAGCAGCGCGCGATCGTGCTGAGCAGGTCGCCGACCCCGTCGATGATCATGCCGGGCGAGTCGGCAGACGACGGCTTGTCGAGCTTCGGCGCCCGCGGCGCCGGCTGCTGCTCGTGCAGGCGTCGATGGATGGCGCCGGCGACCTGTGCGAGCGTGATGTCGCCTTCGCCGAGGCCCTGGTAGAGCGCGTCGGCGTTGGGCAAGCCCAGGTCGCCGAGGATCTCGGGCAGCGACGGCACGCGCACGCCGAGCCGGTCGAGCTCGCGTTCGAGCATCTGTCGGCCCTGTTCGCGATTCTGCGCCTCGTCCTGCTTGCGGAACCACGCACGCACCTTGGCGCGACTGCGCGGCGAGGCGAGGTAGCCGAGTTGCGGCAGGAGCCAGTCGCGGCTCGGGTGCGGCTGCTTGGCCGGAATGATCTCGACCGTGTCGCCGTTCGCGAGCTTGTAGTCGAGCGTGGTCATGCGGCCGTTGACGCGGGCGCCACGGCAGCGGTGGCCGAGGTTCGTGTGCACCTGGTAGGCGAAGTCGAGCGGGGTGGCGCCCTTCGGCAGGTCGATGACCTCGCCCTTGGGGCTCAGCGCATAGACGCGATCCTCGAACACGGCGGCCTGCAGTCCCGCGAGCAGGTCGGGTTCGGCGCCTTCGCGCTGCGACGGTTCGAGCAACTGGCGCAACCAGACGATCTTCTGCTGGAAGCTGGCTTCGACCTTGCGGCCTTCCTTGTATTGCCAGTGCGCCGCGACGCCCAGCTCGGCGTGCTGGTGCATTTCACGAGTGCGGATCTGGATCTCGAGCGGCAGCTTGTCGGGCCCGATCACCGCCGTGTGCAGCGAGCGGTAGTTGTTGTCCTTGGGCGTCGCGATGTAGTCGTCGAACTCGCCCGGGATGTACTGCCACCGGCCGTGCACGATGCCGAGCGCCGCGTAGCACTCGGCGATCGTGTCGACGGTGACGCGGACCGCGAGCACGTCCATGACCTGGTCGAAGCGCAGCGACTTGCGCTGCATCTTGCGCCAGATGCTGAAGATGTGTTTCGGCCGGCCGGTGACCTCGCCGTGGATGCCGAGTTGGGTGAGTTCGCCGGTCAGCTCGCCGATCACGTCCTCGATGTACTGCTCGCGCTCCCCACGCTTCGACTTGAGCCAGCCCGCGATGCGCTTGTACTCGTCCGGCTGCGCGTAGCGGAACGCGAGGTCCTCGAGCTCCCACTTGAGCTGCCAGATGCCGAGACGGTTCGCGAGCGGCGCGTAGATCTCCTGGGTCTCCAGCGCGGCGCGCCGCTGCTCGAGTTCGGAAGCGCCCTTGCTGTTGCGCAGGTGCACGAGCTGCAACGCCAGCCGGATCACCACGAGCCGCACGTCGGAGGCCAGCGCGAGCAGCAGCTTGCGCAGGCCCTCGGCCTGCTCGGGCTTGAGCCCCTGGCCGGGGTTCCAGTCCGCAGGAATGCCGCTGTCGCTGACTTTCTCGAGCTCGGTCGCGAGACGCACCGCGCCTTCGCCGAAGTGGGGCAGTGCGGTGTCGGTGTCGAGGACGCCCCCGTGCAGCAACGGCACGAGCAGGCCGGCGAGCAGCACGTCGTCGTCGGCCAGCAGCGGCGCGAGCACCGAGAGCAGTTCGAGGCTGCGCTGCGTGTGGACGTCGTCCGGCAACGCGGCCACGGCGTCCAGCGCTGCGCGGACTTTCGGCGAGAGGGAGCGGGCGTCGATTTCGGCGGCTTTCAAGGGCTTTCGTCAGTCGGCGGAGGGCAGCCGCCCGTGCGGGACCGGCGCCAAAGACGGTATCATACGGCGACGCATTTCCAGGCTGGTTGCCGGGTGGTTATTTGCCGAGACTCAACCGTGGCGGACGCCGCTGGACGCTCGCGTCGGGCGCGGCCGCGGCTGGCGACGATCCGGTCCGCATCCTCGGCATCGACCCGGGTTCGCAGGCCACCGGTTTCGGCGTGATCGACTGGCGTGGCGGCGACGCGCGCTATGTCGCGAGCGGCGCCATCCGCACCCGCGGCGCGGCATTCGCGCCGCGCCTGCGGCAGATCTTCGACGGCGTGCTGGAACTGGTCCGGGAGTACCGGCCGGCGGAGGTCGCAATCGAGCGCGTCTTTATGCATCGCAATGCCGACAGCGCCCTGAAGCTGGGTCAGGCCCGCGGCGCCGCGATCTGCGCGGTCTACTCGGGCACCGCGACGCTGTACGAATATGCGCCGCGCGAGGTGAAGCTCGCGATCGTCGGGCAGGGCGGCGCGCAGAAGGATCAGGTGCAGCTGATGGTGCGCAACCTGCTTCGACTGCAGGGCGAACTCGGCCCCGACGCGGCCGACGCGATCGGTCTCGCGTTGTGCCACGCCTATTCGCGTGGCGTGCGCGAGGCCGTCGGCACCGCGGTGACGGTGCTCGAGGGTCATCCGTGATCGGTTTCCTGCGCGGTCGCCTCGCGGCCAAGCATCCGCCCGTCCTGCTGCTCGACGTCAACGGCGTCGGCTACGAGGTCGAGGCGCCGATGTCGACGTTCTACAACCTGCCGGCGGTCGGCGCCGAAGTGCAACTGCACACGCACCTGGTCGTGCGCGAGGATGCGCACGTGTTGTTCGGTTTCGGCACCGAGCGCGAACGAAGTCTCTTCCGCGAACTGATCAAGGTATCGGGCGTCGGGCCGCGCATCGCGCTCGGCATCCTGTCGGGCGCGAGTGTCGACGAGTTCCACCGTTGCGTCGAGGCGCAGGACGCCGCGGCACTGACGCGGATCCCGGGCATCGGCCGCAAGACGGCCGAGCGGCTGATCGTCGAAATGCGCGACCGGCTCAAGGCGCTCGCGACCGGCCAGCCGTTCGAGGTCAAGGGGGTCGCCGGTGCCGGCGGCGCACTGGCGCCGAGCCCGCAGGCCGAGGCGTTCAGCGCGCTCGTCGCGCTCGGCTACAAGCCGCCCGAAGTGACGCGGCTGCTGCAGAAGGTCGATGCGTCGGTGACGACGACCGAAGAACTGATCCGCCACGCGTTGCGCGCGGCGAGCAACTGAGGCACCCGTGACGCGGCACGACAGCAAGGTGACGATCGAACCCGACCGCGTGATCTCGGCCGGCGTGCAGCGCGACGAGGAGGTCTACGACCGCGCCGTGCGGCCGAAGACGCTTGCCGACTACGTCGGACAGCCTGCGATGAAGGCGCAGATGGAGATCTTCATTGCCGCCGCGCGCAACCGCGGCGAGGCGCTCGACCACACGCTGATCTTCGGGCCGCCGGGGCTCGGCAAGACCACGCTGGCGCACGTGATCGCCAACGAACTCGGCGTCGGCTTCAAGCAGACCTCGGGCCCGGTGCTCGAACGGCCGGGCGACCTCGCGGCACTGCTCACGAACCTGCAGCCGAACGAGGTCCTGTTCGTCGACGAGATCCACCGGCTGAGCCCGGTCGTCGAGGAAATCCTCTACCCGGCGCTCGAGGACTTCCAGCTCGACATCATGATCGGCGAGGGCCCCGGTGCGCGCTCGATCAAGATCGACCTGCCGCCGTTCACGCTCGTCGGCGCCACGACGCGCGCGGGCCTGCTCACTTCGCCCCTGCGCGACCGTTTCGGCATCGTGCAGCGGCTGGACTTCTACGGCCACGACGAACTGCAGCGCATCGTGCAGCGCTCTGCGGGCATCCTCGGTGTCGCAGCCGAGGCCGAGGGCGCGGCCCAGATCGCGACGCGCTCGCGCGGCACGCCGCGCATTGCCAACCGCCTGCTGCGTCGCGTGCGCGACTATGCCGAAGTGAAGGCCGGAGGTCGCGTCACCCAGGACGTCGCCCAGGCCGCGCTCGACCTGCTCGACGTCGACCCACAGGGGTTCGACCCGATGGACCGCCGGCTGATGCTGACGATCATCGAGAAGTTCGACGGCGGCCCGGTCGGCGTCGACAGCCTCGCCGCGGCGCTCGGCGAGGAGCGTGGCACCATCGAGGACGTGATCGAGCCGTTCCTGATCCAGCAGGGATTCATCATGCGCACGGCACGCGGCCGCGTCGCGGCGCGCAACGCCTACCTGCATTTCGGCCTGACGCCGCCCGCGCTCGAGCAGCGCCCGGGCACGCTGGGCCTGTTCTGAGCCTGAGGTTTCCAACGATGCCCCACGACGTGATCCACGCATGATCGGCGACCACTCCATCCTCGACCTGCTGCTGCAGGCCAGCCTCGTCGTGCAGCTCGTGATGCTGCTGCTGATCGGCGCATCAATCGCTTCGTGGGCGATCATCTTCAGCAAGCGCAAGCTGCTCAACGACGCGCGGCAGGCGGCCGACCGTTTCGAGACGCAGTTCTGGTCGGGCGGCGACCTCGCGGCACTCTACAAGTCGCTCGAAGGCACGTCGCCCACGGGCATGGCGGACATCTTCGTCTCCGGTTTCCGCGAGTTTTCGCGGCTCAAGTCGCAGGGTCTCGTCGGCGCGCAACTACTGGACGGCGCCCGTCGCGCCATGCGCGTCGCGCAGCTCAAGGAGACCGACCGGCTCGAACAGAACCTGTCGACACTCGCGACGATCGGTTCGACCAGCCCGTATGTCGGCCTGTTCGGCACGGTCTGGGGCATCCTCACGGCGTTCCAGGGACTCGGCCACGTGCAACAGGCGACGCTCGCGACCGTCGCCCCGGCCATCGCCGAGGCGTTGATCGCGACCGCGATGGGCCTCTTCGCGGCGATTCCGGCCGTGATCGCGTACAACCGCTATGCCGACGCCGTGAGCAGGCTCGAACTGCGCTACGACACGTTCATGGAAGAACTCTCGACGATCCTGCAGCGTCACTCCGGCGTCTCCGCCGTGGCTGCCTGAGGCGACGGAGCCGCGATGCCGCGCAACCGACGCAGGTTGATGGGCGAGATCAACGTCGTGCCCTACATCGACGTGATGCTCGTGCTGCTGATCATCTTCATGGTCACGGCGCCGATGCTGAGCCAGGGCATCAAGGTCGACCTGCCGCAAGCCGCGGCCGAGCCGATCGAGCCCGACGACCTCGAACCGCTGCTGCTCAGCGTCGACGCGGCCGGCGCGATGTACCTGAACCTGGGCGACCCCAAGGTCGCTTTGGAACCAGATCGGTTGCTCGAAGTGGCCTCGGCGGCACTGCGTCGGGAACCCGAGCGCCCCGTATTGGTCAAGGCGGACAGGGCCGTGCCGTACGGCCGGGTCGTGGAGGGCATGGTGCTGTTGCAGCAGGCGGGCGCAAAGAAAGTCGGATTCGTCACCGACCCGGTCGGGACCGGGCGCGCGGCGGGGCAGCGCTAGCGGCATGACGCGTCCGGCACGCGGTCGCGCGGCACCCTGGGTCGGGTCGGTCGCGTTGCACCTGGTCTTCGTCGCCCTGCTGGCGGCGGCTGCACTGCGCTGGCGCAGCGATCCGCCGCCGGAGCAGCTTGCCGTCGAAGGCAACGTCGTGCGCTACGAAGACCTGCCGGACTCGGTCAAGTCGGGCAAGCCGCTGCAGGAAAAGCCTGAACCCTTGCCGCAGGTGCCTCCACCGCCGGAGCCGGTGCCGGTGCAGCCGGAACCCGAACCGCTCCCGCCGCAGCCGCAACCGGAACCGGTCGACGCCGTTGCGCAAGCGCAGGCTGCCGCCGAAGCGCAGCGACTCGAGCAGGAACGCATCGCGCTCGAGCAGCGCAGGGCTGAGGAGCAGCGCGCGGCCGAGCTGAAGCGAACGCAAGACGCAGAAGCCCAGCGACGCAAGGCCGCCGAGGAGCAGCAACGCGCAGCGAAGGCGGAGGAGGAGCGCCGCCAGGCCGAGCAGCGCAAACAACAGGAGGCGCTCGCGGCGAAGCAGAAACAGGCTGAGCAAGAGAAGGCCGCGCGCGAGGCGAAGCTGCGGGCGGAGCGCGAAGCCGACCTGCAACGCGCACTCGCGAGCGAGGAGGAGGGCGAGGCGTTTGCCCGCTCAGGCGTCGTCGACGAGTACAGGTCGCTGCTGACGCAGACGATCGAGCGCAACTGGAACCGGCCGCCGTCCGCGCGCGCAGGTCTCAAGTGCACCTTGTACGTCACGCAGGCCCCGGGCGGGACGGTGACCGAGGTCAGGATCGGTGAGTGCAACGGCGATGAAGCCGTGCGCGAATCCATCGCCAACGCCGTGTATCGTTCGTCGCCCCTGCCCGCGCCGCGCGACCCGCGCGCCTTCCAGCGCCAGCTCGTGATGAACTTCGAACCGAAGGAGTAGTGCCTTGACGAATAGCCTGCACTCGCTGGGGCGTCTGCTTGCGCGGTCGAAGACCGCCGTCGTCGTGTTCTTGCTGGTTGCCGCGTGGAGCAACATGGCACACGCCCAGTTGCGTCTCGACATCACCGAGGGCGTGCGAGACGCAGTGCCCGTCGCGATCGTGCCATTCGGCGGGCAAGCCGAAGGCAGCACCGGTGACGTCGCCGCCGTCGTCGCCAACGACCTGCAGCTGAGCGGGCGCTTCAAGCCGCTGGAGCGACGCGACATGGTCACGCGCCCGACGACCGGGGCGGCGATCCGGTTCGAGGACTGGCGCCTGCTGCGCTCGGATTTCATCGTCGTCGGTCGTGTCGAGCCCGACGCGACGGGGCTCGCGGTCACGTTCGAGCTGTTCAACGTCCAGACCGGGCAGCCGCTGCTGGGCCAGCGCCTGACGACGACCGAACGCGGACTGCGTGCGACCGCGCATCGCATCTCGGACCTCGTGTTCGAGCGCCTGACCGGCATTCCGGGCGCGTTCTCGACGCGCATCGCCTACGTCGCCGTCGAAGGCCAGGCGCCGCGCAAGACCTATCGACTGATGGTCGCCGACGCCGACGGGTATGGCCCGCGCACGATCACGGAGTCCACCGAACCGCTGATGTCGCCGGCGTGGTCGCCGGACGGGCAGAGCCTCGCGTACGTGTCGTTCGAAGGCAAGGCTTCGGCCGTGTACGTGCAGCGGCTTGCCACGGGCGAGCGCCGCCGCGTGTCGGCGCGGCTCGGCATCAACGGTGCGCCGGCCTGGTCGCCCGACGGCAGCAAGCTCGCTTTGACGCTGTCACGTGACGGCAATCTCGACATCTACACGCTCGATCTCGCGTCCCAGGCGTTGACGCGGCTCACGACCGACCCTGCGATCGACACTGAGCCCGAATGGGCGCGCGACGGCTCGAGCCTCTATTTCACGTCCGACCGCGCCGGCAGCGCGCAGGTGTATCGGGTCGAAGCCGCTGCGGGCCAGGCCGCGCAGCGTCTGACGTTCACGAATGGCTACAACGCCCGCCCGCGCATGTCGCCCGACGGCCAGTCGCTCGCACTCGTGACGCTCGATCGGGGTGCGTATCGCATCGCGACGTTCGACTTGAAGACACGCAACGTGCGCGTGCTGACCGAGGGCCGGCAGGACGAAGCGCCGAGCTTCGCGCCCAACGGCGCCGTGGTCATCTATGCGACCCGCGCCGGTGCGCGTGGCGCGCTCGCGATGGTGTCGTCGGACGGCCGTTTCCAGCAGCGCCTGAGCTCCGACGTCGGCGACGTGCGCGAGCCCGTCTGGTCGCCGTATCCCGCGCGGGCTCGGTGAAGCGCCTGCCCGTCCAAGGTATGATTCCGTTCCGACACGCCGCGCGCGCCGCGGCCTTTTCCCGCCCGAGGAGTTCGATGACCAACATCAAGTGGACCCATGCCATCGCCATTGCCGTGCTCGCGCTCGGCCTCGCTGCGTGCCAGAAGCCGAAGCAGGTCCAGCCGGAGACGGCACCCGCGCCCGCCACCGAGGACGGCGCGCAGACGAGTGGCATTCCCACCGAGTCGGTGCCCACCACGGGCGCCATGAGCGAAGCACAGCGCCAGGCCCTGGCCGCGCTGCAGAACCGCAACGTCGTCTATTTCCAGTACGACAGCAGCGAAATCCAGCCGCAGTACGACACGATCGTGCAGGCCCACGCGGCCTACCTGGCCAAGTACCCGACGGCGCGCGTGCGTCTCGAAGGCCACACGGACGAACGCGGCTCGCGTGAATACAACATCGGCCTCGGCGAACGCCGCGCGCAGACCGTCCGCAAGGTGCTGATGCTGCAGGGCGTGACCGAAGCCCAGATCACGACGGTGAGCTACGGCGAGGAACGGCCGGTCGCCGACGGCGCCGACGAATCCGCGTACGCGCAGAACCGTCGCGTCGAACTCGTGCCGGTGCAGTGACCCCGATGGCCATGCGTCGTCCGTTCGCGCTCTGCCTGCTGGTCGCGTCGCTGCTCGTCAGCGGCGCGGCCCAGGCGCAATTCGGTGGCACGCAGAGCAACAAGGAGCTCGAGGCGCGCGCAAACCAGGCCGAGTCGCGCCTCCAGGCACTGGAGACCCGACTGAACCAGTCGCTCGTCGACCTGCAGCGCCAGATCGAAGCCTCGCAGCAGGAGCTGCGGACGCTGCGCGGGCAGGTCGAGGAAGCGCGCAACGAACTCGAGCAGGTGCGCCAGCAGCAGCGCGACCTCTATGCGGACCACGACCGGCGGTTGCTCGCGATCGAGAACGGCGCGGCGGCGGGTGGCGTGTCGCCGGCAACCGGCGGCCTGGCCAATCCGCCCGACGTGGTCTTTGCCGACGAGTCCGCGGTCTACGGCGAAGCGTTCGCGGCCATGAAGGCCGGGCGCTACGAAGAGGCCGCACGTGGCTTCGAGACGTACCTGGCCAAGTATCCGCGTGGGCCGCGGGCCGACAACGCGACGTACTGGCTCGGCGAGGCGCAGTTCATCCAGCAGCAGTACGACCCCGCACTGAAGTCGTTCCAGGCAGTGGCCGCATTCCCCGAATCGCGGCGGCTGGCCGAAGCGCTGCTCAGGGTCGGCGACTGCCAGGCGGCGCTCAAGGCGTTTCGCAACGCGCGGACGTCATATTCGAAGGTGGTCTCGACCTGGCCGGAGTCCGAGGCGGCGAGCCAGGCACGCATGCGCATCGAGAAGCTGAACGCCGAGGGCCGGTGAGCCGGCTCAAGGTCACCGAGACCTTCGTCTCGATCCAGGGCGAGGCCGACGCGGTCGGCTGGCCCACGCTGTTCATCCGCCTGACCGGGTGCCCGCTGCGTTGCGTCTACTGCGACACGCAGTATTCGTTCTACGGCGGCGAATGGCAGACCGTGGATGCGCTGCTCGAGGTCGCTCGCGGCAGTGGCGTGCGCCACGTCTGCGTCACGGGCGGCGAGCCGCTCGCACAGAAGACGTGCCTCGAGCTGCTGACGGGGTTGTGCGACGCTGGCTTCGACGTGTCGCTCGAGACGAGCGGCGCGCTCGACGTGGCGAAGGTCGACCCGCGCGTGAGCCGCGTCGTGGACGTGAAGACGCCGGGCTCGGGCGAGCAGCGACGCAACCGGCTCGAGAACCTGGACGTGCTCGGCGAGCGCGACCAGGTCAAGTTCGTGCTCTGTTCGCGCGCCGACTACGAGTGGGCACGCGACCTGCTGCGGGCCCGTGCCGAGCCGCTCCGCGGCCAGGTGCTGTTCTCGCCGGTCTGGGGGCAGGTCGAGCCGCGCGAACTGGCGGAATGGATACTCGCGGACCGCCTCGACGTGCGGCTGCAGCTGCAGCTGCACAAGGTGTTGTGGGGCAACGAGCCGGGACGATGACGACGTGATCGAATCGAAGCAATTGAAGCCGGCGCGGCCGGCGGTCGTGCTCGTCTCCGGCGGTCTCGACTCGGCGACCTGTCTCGCGATCGCCCGCGCCGAAGGGTTCCGCTGCCACGCACTGAGCTTCCGCTACGGGCAGCGCCACCAGGCCGAACTGACGGCAGCGGCACGCGTGGCGCGGCAGTTGGGTGCTGCGGAACACCGGGTCATGCAGATCGATCTCGGTGCGTTCGGCGGCTCGGCGCTGACGGACGACGCCATCGCCGTGCCCGAGGACGGCGCGGCCGGGCAGGCGATCCCGGTCACCTACGTGCCGGCGCGCAACACCGTCTTCCTGTCCTTCGCGCTGGCCTGGGCCGAGGTGCTCGGCGCCCACGACATCTATATCGGGGTCAACGCCGTGGACTACTCGGGCTATCCCGATTGCCGGCCGGAGTTCATCGCTGCGTACGAGCGCATGGCGAACCTCGCGACCCGGGCCGGGGTCGAAGACGCCGAACCCTTGCGCATCCGTACGCCCTTGATCGACCTGACGAAGGCCGAGATCGTCCGCCGGGGCACGGCGCTCGGCGTCGATTACGGCGCGACGGTCTCCTGTTACCAGGCGGACGAGAGCGGGGCGGCCTGCGGGCGCTGCGATTCGTGCCGGTTGCGACGCGCGGGCTTCGAGGCGGCCGGTGTGCCGGACCCGACGCGCTATCGCTGAGCCGACTCAGGGGCCCGGGCTGCGTGCGAGCAGCAGGGCGAAACAGCCGATGACGACCGACGCCGTACCGGCCTGCAGCAGGCTTTCGGCGGAAATGCCACCCAGGTAGAAGTGACCGGTCAGGCGGCCAACCACCGCCGCTGCGCAGGCCAGGATGCCGATGCCGCCGAACAGGCGGCCCGCCAGGATCAGCGAATTTCCCATCGACCTCTCCCTCGTTGTGTCGTTGGCTCTGCGGCCAGCGCCGAGTGTATCGCCCACCCGAACGGTCCGCACGGGCCGTGGGGGCAAGCCGTGGTCACGATGGAGTTTGGCGCGGCGGGGCGGGCTGCTATGATTCGCGCCCCCCGCAGACCGGACCTCGACCCGGCGTCGGTTGCGGCCCCTGAGCAGAGGGCCGGCAGCGCGGGGAAGCCTGTGATCCCAGGCGCGTGGGCCGTTAGCTCAGCGGTAGAGCAGCTGGCTTTTAACCAGTTGGTCGATGGTTCGATCCCATCACGGCCCACCATTCTTCCAGGGTGTATCCCGCTCATACGGTTACGGCCCGGCTCGTTGACGGTCCGCTGTGCTGTTCATAGGATCGATCTTTCCCCAAAAGGACGGACCGATGCTCATACGTTCAGCAATTCTTGGCGCGGTGGCGGTGATGGCCGGGTGTGCCAGCCAGTCACCTCCCGTCGAATCGACGCCCGTCGTCGCTGCGGCGCCCACTGCGGTCGCGGCAGCGAGCGCGCCGGCATCGGCTCCGGCGGCCACGCCGGCGCAGCCGCCGCCTGGCTGGAAGGAGAAACGACGCTCGGGCGAGCTCGTGTACTGCAAGACAGTCAACAGCACCGGCTCGATGTTCGCGCAGGAGGTATGCCTCACGCCCAAGGAGCTCGAAGCGGCGCTGGCGACGCAGAAGAACAATGCGCAGCGCGCGCTCGACATTCCGCGGACGACTCCAACCCAGCGCTGAGTGTGGCCGCGCCAGCGGACGGCGCGGTTTCCTTCGTTCCCAGGACGAACCCTCAGGCCACGGGACGTCGCGGTTGCCGGCGCCGCGCCCACCGGTTTCTCCGGTCGGCAGAGGTCTGGTACTCTTCGTTTCAGTTGCAACTAATGGCCGAACGGAGGACCCGTCATGGCGGACTTGTTCGATAACCCGATGGGCACGGACGGCTTCGAGTTCGTCGAGTACACCGCGCCCGACCCGGAACTGCTGCGTTCCCTGTTCGAGCGGATGGGGTTCCCCGTCGTCGCGCGTCATCGGAGCAAGAACGTGACCCTGCACAAGCAGGGCGACGTCAACTTCATCATCAACGCGGAACCGGACAGCTTCGGTCAACGCTTTGCGCAACAGCACGGGCCGTCGGCCTGCGCGATGGCTTTCCGCGTCAGGGATGCCGCGCAGGCCTTCAAGCGCGCCGTGGAACTCGGCGCCAAGCCGGTCGCCTCGCCGGTCGGGCCGATGGAACTCAGCATCCCCGCGATCGAGGGCATCGGCGGCAGCCTCGTCTACCTGGTCGACCGCTATGGCGAGCACACGATCTACGACGTCGACTTCGTGCCGGTGCCGCAGCACGGCAGCCGCCGCGAGACGGGCCTCGTCTGCATCGACCACCTCACCCACAACGTGCACCGCGGCAACATGAACAAGTGGGCAGGCTTCTACGAGAAGCTGTTCAACTTCCGCGAGATCCGCTACTTCGACATCGAAGGCAAGAAGACGGGGCTCTTCAGCCGCGCGATGACCAGCCCGTGCGGCAAGATCCGCATTCCGATCAACGAGTCGCAGGACGACAAGTCGCAGATCGAGGAATACCTGCGTGAATACCACGGCGAGGGCATCCAGCACATCGCGCTCTCGACCGAGGACATCTACGGCACGGTCGATGCACTGCGTGCGAACGGCGTGCAGTTCCAGGATTCGCCCGACACCTATTACGAGAAGGTCGACGAGCGCGTGCAGGGGCACCGGGAATCGCTTGCGGAGCTACAGCGGCGCCGTATCCTGATCGACGGCAGCGATCGCGACGGCATCCTGCTGCAGATCTTCACGACCAACGTGATCGGGCCGATCTTCTTCGAGATCATCCAGCGCAAGGGCAACGAGGGATTTGGCGAGGGCAATTTCCGCGCGCTGTTCGAGTCGATCGAACTCGACCAGGAACGGCGCGGCGTCATTTGAAGAAGTGGTTAGTGGTTAGTAGGAAGAGTTCAGAGTCTAGAGTCTAGTCGGGCGCGGCCACTGGCCGCGCGGATCGGCGCGAATGCGACTCCGACTAGACTCTGAACTCTAGACTCTTCCCTCCGGCCATTAGCCACTGGCCAGTCCCGGAGGGCCGTCATGAAGAACTACATTCCCGTGTCGCGCGTCGAGGGCGAAGCTTCGCGCCAGGCCCATTGCGACCTGCCCGAAGGCACGTTCGAGCGCGAAATGAGCAAGGAGGGCTTTTTCGGCCCGGCGGCTTTTTTCTATCACCGCCACCCGCCGACCGGCTGGACCGACTTCGAAGGCCCGCTGCGGCCGCGCGCGCTCGACTTGACGCGGCTGCCGTCGGCCTCGTCGACCAGCCCGTGGTCGGCGAGCGAAGTGCTCGCGAACGCGGCCTGTCGCATCCGCTTCTGGCGGCTCGGCGCCAGCATGGAGCGGCTGGCGCGCAATGCCGACGGCGACGACTTGTTGTTCGTGCATCGCGGCGAGGCCGAGCTGTACTGCGACTTCGGCCACCTGGCGATCACGGCCGGCGATTACGTCATGCTGCCGCGCGGCACGATGTGGCGGCTCGAGACACGCGCACCGCTCGATGCGCTGCTGATCGAATCGACCAACGCGAGCTACTCGCTGCCGGACAAGGGCCTGGTCGGTCCGCACGCGATCTTCGACCCGGCCGTGCTCGACACGCCTCGCATCGACGATGCGTTTCGCGCGCAGCAGGCGGCGGCGCGCGGCTGGCAGGTCGAGGTCAAGCGACGCGGCGCGGTGTCGCTGATCACCTATCCGCACAACCCGCTCGACGCGGTGGGCTGGCACGGCGAACTCGCGCCAGTGCGGCTCAACGTGCGCCAGATCCGGCCGTTGATGAGCCACCGCTACCACCTGCCGCCGTCGGCGCACACGACGTTCCTGTCGTCGCGATTCGTCGTCTGCACTTTCGTGCCGCGGCCGTTCGAGACCGACCCCAAGGCGCTCAAGGTGCCGTTCTTCCACAACAACGACGATTTCGACGAAGTGATCTTCTACCACGCGGGCGACTTCTTCAGTCGCGACAACATCCACCCGGGCATGGTCACGTTCCACCCGGCCGGATTCACGCACGGGCCGCACCCGAAGGCATTGCAGCGCATGTTCGAACAGACCAAGCCTGCCACGGACGAGTACGCGGTGATGATCGACACGCGCGACGCGCTCGACATCACCGAGGCCGCTCACGCGGTCGAGTGGGCCGAGTACGTCGACAGCTGGAAGGGCCGCCCGTGAAGCTCGCGACGCTCAGGGACGGCACGCGCGACGGCCGACTGGTCGTCGTCAGCCGCGACCTCGCGCGCGCAATGCCGGTGCCGCAAGTGGCGGCCACGCTGCAGGACGCGCTCGACGACTGGGAGCACTGCCTGCCGCAGCTCGAAGCCGTGGCGCGCAGCCTCGAGCAAGGGGAGGCGGGCGGCGCGACGCCGTTCGACCCGGCCGCTTGCATGGCGCCGCTGCCGCGCGCCCATCACTGGGTCGACGGTTCGGCCTACGTGAACCACGTCGAGCTCGTGCGCCAGGCGCGCAAGGCCGCGATGCCGCCCAGTTTCTGGACGGACCCGCTGGTCTACCAAGGCGGCGCGGACGACCTGCTCGGGCCCATGGACGACGTGCCCGTCGCGAGCGAGGAGCATGGCATCGACTTCGAGGCCGAGGTCGCGGTGATCACCGACGACGTGCCGATGCTGACAACGGCCGAGGAGGCGCGCGGCCACGTCAAGCTGCTGCTGCTCGTCAACGACTGGTCGCTGCGCAACCTGATCCCGGCCGAACTCGCCAAGGGCTTCGGCTTCTACCAGTCCAAGCCCGCGACCGCGTTCTCGCCCTGCGCGGTGACGCCCGACGAGCTCGCCGGCGCCTGGCACGGGAGCAAGGTGCACCTGCCGCTCGTGACGCACCTCAACGGCCAGCTGTTCGGCCAGCCCGACGCCGGCGTCGACATGACGTTCGACTTTTCCCAGCTGATCGAGCACGTGACCCAGACGCGCCGGCTCGGCGCCGGCACGATCGTCGGGTCCGGGACCGTGTCCAACTACGATCGTTCGAAGGGCTCGGCCTGCCTGGCGGAAAAGCGCGCACTGGAAACGGTCCAGCACGGCGCGCCCAAGACCACGTTCATGCTGTTCGGCGACCGTGTCCGCATCGAGATGTTCGGTCGCGACGGCGCCAGCATCTTCGGCGCGATCGACCAGAAGGTGGTGCAGGCGCGTCGCGCCGGCTGAGGCGTTTTGCTGGACCTGACGCGGTGATCGCGCGCACTGCTGCGAAGACGCCGTGCGGCGGCCCGCCGGGGTCGATCGCCGCGCGCCGCGTCGTGATGGCATCATGCGTGGGTTACCCGCACAGGCCCGCGCAATGTTCGAAACCCTGGACACCCTGCCGCCCGATTCGATCCTCGGCGTCACCGCCGCGTTTCGCCGTGACACATACCCGCTGAAGGTCGACCTCGGCGTCGGCGTCTATCGCGACGATCGTGGCATCACGCCCGTGCCGGCCGCGGTGCGGGCGGCCGAGCAGGCGATGCTCGCGCAACAGGCGACCAAGGTGTACGTCGGCCCGATGGGCAACCCGGAGTTCAACGAACGCATCACGCGGCTCGCGCTCGGCGAGGCCTTGACCGCGAGCCTCGCAGGGCGCATCTCGACGCTGCAGACCGTCGGCGGCTGCGGCGCCTTGCGGGTCGGGGCCGAACTGCTGGCCGTCGCGCAACCGTACACGGTCATCCACGTCAGCGACCCGACCTGGGCCAATCACGAGCCCCTGCTCGGCAGCTCGGGGCTGCGGCTCGAACGCTATCCGTACTACGACGCCAGGGGCCGCGCGGTGGCATTCGACACGATGCTCGACCACGTCGGGCGGCTGCCCGCGGGCGCGGTGGTTCTGCTGCACGCGTGCTGCCACAACCCGACCGGCGCCGACCTCGCACCGGCGCAGTGGCAGGCGCTTGCGGAGACGATCGAGCGGCGTGCGCTGGTGCCATTCGTCGACCTGGCCTACCAGGGTTTCGGCGACGACCTCGAGACCGACACGGTGGGACTGCGCACGCTGGCTGCGCGCGTGCCGGAGCTGGTGCTCGCGATTTCCTGCTCGAAGAATTTCGGCCTGTACCGCGAACGCACCGGCGCGCTGGTCGTGATCTCGCGCGACGCCGGCGCGAGCGCGGCGGTCGCGACACACCAGGCGAGGCTCGCGCGCCGGATGTATTCGATGCCGCCGGATCACGGCGCTGCCATCGTGGCGTGGCTGCTCGGCGACGAGTCGCTGCGCAACGCCTGGGTCTCGGAGGTCGCTGCGATGGTGGCACGCATGAAATCGTTGCGTGCGTTGCTCGCGACGCGGCTCGCCGAACGCCTGCCGGACCACGACTGGTCCTGGCTCACGCGTCACCGCGGCATGTTCTCGCTGATGGGGCTCGACCCGGCGCAGATGGGCGCATTGCGCGACCAGCACCACATTTATGTTCCGCCCGACGGCCGCATGAACGTGGCCGGCATCAGCGAGCTCAACGTCGACTACATCGCGGACGCGATCGCGAGCCTGAGCCGCTGATTCGCAGCCCATGCGGGCCGCGGGTCAGGCGGTCGGCACGGGAATCGATGCCGGGGTGGGGCGGGTCGATACAACCCGACTAGCCGAGGCCCCCGTCTCTCGGCTAGAATCCGCGGTCCGAGGCGTGTCCGCGGCCGATACCGGCGGCGCGACAGGCACTTGGCCGGTCCGGCAGGCTCCACGCGGCGCCCGCGGGAACGGCGGGAGATTCGACAGAGAAATCCCCGTGTGCGGGGATTTTTCTTTTGCGACGGCGGCGGGTCCGCGGGTCGCACGAAGAATGGGCCGCGGGCCCATTTTTTGTTTGTGGACGACGGTCGGACGGACAGGCCGTCGACGGTCGGGCAGGCGGTGACGAGCGAGGTCGGGCGATGACGCTCAGGGATACGCTGACGACGCTGCTGCAGCCCGTGGTCGAAGGGCTCGGCTACGAACTCTGGGAACTCGAGTTCCAGCCGGGTCGCGGCAACGGACTGCTGCGCATCTACATCGACACGGAGGCCCACGAGGGCATCACGGTCGACGACTGCGAGCGGGCGAGCCGCGCGGTGAGCGAGGTGCTCGACGCGCAGGACCCCATCCCGGGCAACTACACGCTCGAGGTGTCCTCGCCGGGCATCGAGCGTCCGCTCAGGACGGCGCGGCACTTCGCGCCGTACCCGGGCGAGACGGTGTTCGTGGAAATGGTGCACGTCGTCGACGAGCGCCGCCGGTTCAAGGGCCGGCTGGTCGCCGCGGGCGACGAGACGATCGAGATCGAGGTCGACGGCCGGATGCACCGGCTGCCGATCGCGGGCATCCGCAAGGCGCATCTCGCGCCGGACATCTGACCGGCCGGCCGTGCCGGCGGCAGCCGGCGACGGAGAACGGACGCAAGGGCAACGCAGGACTGAACTGGACGAGCGCTGGGAAGAGGACGAGAAACGATGAACAAAGAGATCCTGATGGTCGTGGATGCCGTCTCCAACGAGAAGGGCGTCGAGAAGGAGATCATCTTCGAGGCGCTCGAAGCCGCGCTTGCCTCGGCCACGCGCAAGAAGTACGGCGAGGAGATCGACGTCCGCGTCGCGATCAACCGCAAGACCGGCGACTACGACACGTTCCGTCGCTGGAAGGTGTTCGCCGACGATTCGACCGAGCTCGAGTTCCCCGACAAGGAGCTGCGTCTCGAGGACGCGCTCGACGTGTCGCAGGACGCCGAGCCGGGTGGCTACGTCGAAGTGCCGCTCGAGTCGGTCGCGTTCGGCCGCATCGCGGCGCAGACCGCCAAGCAGGTCATC
>DATMIB010000066.1:0-13379 GCA_035554635.1 Steroidobacteraceae bacterium
CGCTCGCGGCACAGCGCAAGCTGACGATCCCTTTCCTGCGCAAGGAACTCGGCGACCGCAGCTAGCGCGGTCGCGTGAGCCGCAGGTATGCCACCAGCGCGACCACGAGCGCGAGGCCCGTGAACAGCATCGCCACCGCCACGCCGCGCAGCGCGGGGTTCGCGACGAGCTCCGTCAATGCGTAGACGAAGTGCGGTGCGATGCAGAGCGTCGCCCAGGCGTAGACACGTCGTTCGCGCCGCACGACGCCACGCAACGGCAGCAGCGCCGGCACTACGAGGAAGCCGCCCAGCAGCAACACGCCGGCCGGTCCCTGTGATTCACGCACGACCGCGATCACCGACAAAGCGAGCAGCGTGCACAGCAGCCCGAGCGCGAACGTCCGTGCGTGCTCAGGCATTGCGGAGCGGCCGGGCGGCGGCCGCGAGTTCGGCGAGGCGTCGTCCAAGCAGCTGCGCCAGTTCGCGTTCGTCCTCGCTGAGTTTCGTCGTCGGTGCGTCGGCCGGTGCGAGGTGGCTCGCGCCGTACGGCGAGCCGCCGGTCTTCGTACGGTTGAGCGCTGGCGCCGTGTACGGCAACCCCACCAGGTACATGCCATGGTGCAGCAGCGGCAGCATCATGCTCAGCAGCGTCGATTCCTGGCCACCGTGCATCGACGAGGTCGAGGTGAAGACCGCGGCCGGCTTGCGGTCGAGCGTGCCGTTGAGCCACAACGCGCTGGTGCCGTCGAGGAAATGCTTGAGCGGCGCCGCCATGTTGCCGAAGCGCGTGGGACTGCCGAGCGCGAGGCCGGCGCACTCGACCAGGTCGTCGTGCGTCGCGTAGGGCGCGCCGGCCGGTGGCACGGCGGGATCGGTCGTGGTCGTCGTGGTCGCCACCGGCGGGACGGTACGCAGACGCGCGGTCACGCCAGGCACCGATTCCACGCCGCGCACGATGTGACGCGCGAGCTCGGCGGTCGCGCCGTGGCGCGTGTAGTAGAGAACCAGGACTTCGGTCATCGCGGACGCACCGGACATGCCTCGCGGCGGGAACCGCGGGCGGGTGCGCGCGCGGCGCGCGGATTCTAGGGCGGCCAGCCTTGACGGTACAGGGTGCGCTTGTTACGGTCATTTCGACACCTCAGCCGGATGCCCCCTTGTCGAGCCCCTCGCTCCTGAAGCGCTCGTTTGCCGTTTGGCTGCTGCTTTGCGCCGCGCTCCTGGCGGGGTGCGCGGGTGCGCCGGTGCAGGAAATGAGCAACGCCCGCCAGGCGGTGCGCGCGGCCGAACGGGCCGGTGCCCAGCAGTACGCGCCGCAACTCATGGGCGAGGCCCGGCAGGCGCTGCGCTCGGCCGAGGCCCACCTGCGTGAAGGCGAATACCGCACGGCCCGTGAAGAGGCCGAGCAGGCGCGTGCCAAGGCCGTCGAGGCCCGCCGCGTCGCCGAAACCGCGAAGCAGCCCCCCAGCGCCACGCCTTGATCGCCAGACGCTGTTTCGTCGCCGGCCGCGTGCAGGGCGTGTTCTATCGTGCCAGCACGCGACAGCAGGCGCTCACGCTCGGCCTGACGGGTTACGCGCGCAATCTGCCCGACGGGCGCGTCGAGGTGCTGGCCTGCGGTCCGCAGGCTGCGGTCGAGACGCTGTGCGCGTGGCTCTGGCAGGGATCGCCTGCCTCGCACGTGACCGCGGTCGAGATCCTCGACGTCGCGCCCGCGACGCTCGACCCCTGGCCAGTGGACTTCGGCACGCGCTGAGCCGCTGCCTGAACGCTACTGGGCGACGCGCCAGCGCGCGACGAACCGGTCGAGCACGAGGTCGGAGTAGGTCGGCCGGCCCAGTCTGCCGTTGTAACGTTGCAGTGCGCGCTGGTAGTCGCCGCGTTCCTTGCGCAGGTAGTAGCCGAGGATGGTCGTGCCCATGCGCACGTTGTCGGCGACCCGCACGAGCTGGTCGTTGGTCATGCCGAGCTGCTTCGGCCAGAACGGCATCACCTGCATGAGCCCGACGGCGCCGGCCGAGGACACCGCAAAGCGGTCGAAGCGGCTTTCGACGTCCATCACGGCCAGCACGAGTTCGGGCGGGATGCCGACGCGTCGCGACTCGCAGTGCACGTTGTGCAGGATCTGCTCGCGTTCCTTCGCGTCGGCGACGTACCGCTGCAGCCGCGGCTCCATCGTCGCGAACCAGACCGCGCGCTCGTACTTGTCGTCGAAGCACCGGGTCGGTTCGATGACCGCGGCGATCACGCCGCGCAGCTCGGGGTCCATCTGCCGGTCGGCCCACGCGGGCGCCCACGGCAGGGCGCCCAGGAGCAGCAGGCCGGCGAGACGGCAGACGAGCATCGACGGCTACGCGTTCGCCTGCGCCGACTGCCCGCGCATCGAGCGCAGGAACTGCACGATTTCGGCGACGGGCACCTCGGCGCCGTGGCCGTCGCGGCGGCGCTTGTATTCGAGCACGCCTCGGTCGAGGCCCTTGTCGCCCACGACGATGCGGTGCGGCACGCCCACGAGCTCGTCGTCGGCGAACTTGACGCCCGGGCGCGCGTCGCGGTCGTCGAACAGCACCTCGAACCCGGCCGCCTGCAGGTCGGCGTAGAGCCGCTCGGCGACTTCGCGCACGCGCTCCGACTTCTGCAGGTTGATCGGGATCAGCGTGACGTCGAACGGCGCGATCGGTTCCGGCCAGACGATGCCGCGCTCGTCGTGGTTCTGCTCGATTGCGGCGGCAACGACGCGCGACACGCCGATGCCGTAGCAGCCCATGTGCATGACGGCGGCCTTGCCCTGCTCGTCGAGCACGGTCGCGTTCATCGACTCGCTGTACTTCTGTCCGAGCTGGAAGATGTGACCGACCTCGATGCCGCGCGCCATGCGCAGCGTCCCCTGGCCGCTCGGGCTCGGGTCGCCGGCCACGACGTTGCGCAGGTCGACGACCTCGCCCTCGGGCAGGTCGCGGCCCCAGTTCGCACCGGTGTAGTGCGCCTCGCGCTCGTTCGCGCCGCAGACGAAGTCGGCCGCGGCGGCGGCCGCGCGGTCGACGTACACCTTGCACTTGAGGCCGATCGGTCCGAGGTAGCCGGCCTCGGCGCCCGTGGCCGCGGCGATCTGGTCGGCGCTCGCCATGCGCAGCGGCGAGGCGACGCCGGGCAGCTTCTGCGCCTTGACCGCGTTCAGCTCGTGGTCGCCACGCACGACCATCGCGACGGCGGCGCCGTCGGTGCCGTCGACCAGCAGCGTCTTGAGACAGCGGTCGGCCGTGACGCCGAGGAATTTCGTCAGCGCCTCGATCGTCTTCGTGTCGGGGGTCGCCACCTTCTGCAGCGTGGCCGTCGCCGGCCCGCGCGGCTGCGCCGGGGCAAGCGCCTCGGCCATCTCGAGGTTGGCGGCGTAGTCGTCGCCGTCGGAGAACGCGATCGCGTCCTCGCCCGACTCGGCGAGCACGTGGAACTCCTGCGAGGCGCTGCCGCCGATCGCGCCCGTGTCGGCACGCACGGCGCGGAACTCGAGCTGCATGCGTTCGAAGATGCGCGAGTAGGCCTGGTACATCGCCTGGTAGCCCTGCTCGAGCGAGGCCGCGTCGAGGTGGAACGAATAGGCGTCCTTCATCGTGAATTCGCGCGCACGCATCACGCCGAACCGCGGGCGGATCTCGTCCCGGAACTTGGTCTGGATCTGGTAGAAATTGACCGGCAGCTGGCGGTAGCTCTTGAGCTCGCGACGCGCGATGTCGGTGATGACCTCCTCGTGCGTCGGGCCGTAGCAGAATGTGCGCTCGTGGCGGTCGGTGATGCGCAGCAGTTCCGGGCCAAAATGGTCCCAGCGGCCCGACTCGACCCACAGCTCGGCCGGCTGCATCGTCGGCATCAGCAGTTCGAACGCGCCGGCACGGTTCATTTCATCGCGCACGATCTGCTCGACCTTGCGCAGCACGCGCAGTCCGATCGGCAGCCAGGTGTACATGCCGGCGGCGAGGCGGCGGATCATGCCCGCGCGCAGCATCAGCTGGTGGCTGACGACCTCGGCATCGGCGGGAACGTCGCGCAGGGTATTGACGGGGTAGGTCGAAAGTCGCATTTCGCGTCCGGAAGGGGCCAAAAAAACGCGCGTATGGTACCAGAGCGGACCCGTGCCCCCGGCGTCGGCTCGGCTCCAGCAGGGCGCGGTTGCGTTGTGCGCCGCGACGCGCGTACCTATCATGACGCGGCCCAGTTCACGCCAGGTGGCGCCAGTCGATGACGATCCAATCCCACGAGACGGGCGCGGCCGCCCCCCGTCCGCGCAACCGCGGCGTGTTCCTGCTGCCGAACCTGTTCACGACCGCCGTGATGTTCTCCGGCTTCTACGCGATCGTGGCCGCCACCGACGGCAATTTCGACCGTGCCGGCATCGCGATCTTCATCGCGATGGTCTGCGACGGCCTCGACGGCCGCATCGCGCGCTGGACCAACACGCAGAGCGAGTTCGGCAAGGAGTTCGACTCGCTGTCCGACATGGTGGCCTTCGGCCTCGCGCCCGCGGTCGTGGCCTACATGTGGGGTGTCGCCGCGATCGCCGAGTACGGCGCGGTCTGGTACCGGCTCGGCTGGCTCGCCACATTCTTCTATGCCGCCTGCGCCGGCATCCGGCTCGCGCGGTTCAACTCGCGGGCGGCCACCTCGGACAAGCGCTATTTCGAGGGCCTGCCGAGCCCGTCGGGCGCCGCATTGCTGGCGGGGTTCGTCTGGACGCTGGCCGACCTGGGTCGCCAGGGGTTGCCCGCCCTGATTCTTGCCTTCGTCGTCGCGATGGTGGCCGGCGCGCTGATGGTGAGCCGGTTCCGCTACGTGAGCGGCAAGGACCTCGACCCGAAGATGCGTATCCCGGTCGCCTTCATGGTGCTGGTGCCGCTCGGCTTCGTGCTGGTCGGGTCGAGCCCGCCCGAGATGCTGTTCGCGCTGTTCGCCGTCTATGCAAGCTCGGGCCCGCTGCTGTGGGCGTGGCGCCGGCTGCGCCGGTCCAAGCGCGGCGTCACGCGGACGGCCGGTCCGGACGCGGAACAATAGCCCCATGATCGACGCGCGACAGGCGGCGTACCTGCAGGCGCTCGGCGTGGACGTCTACGTCCCGCGCGAGGCGCCGCCGCTGCTCGCGGTCGACGAACCGGTCGTCGCCCTGACCGCCGCGGCACCGCCGCCCGCCGTCGTCGCCGAGCTGCCGGCCGATGCCGCGAAGCCTGTGCGTCCGGTACGGCCGGTCACGGCCGTCGAGACACCGATTGTGCCGGTAGCGCCCGTCGCCGCCGTCGCGACCGAGGACGCAGGCCCTGCGGTCGCCGGGCTCGACTGGGGGCGCTTGCGGGAGGTCGTCGCGACCTGCCGCCGTTGCGAACTGCACACGACGCGCACGCAAACCGTCTTCGGCGTCGGCAACCGTCAGGCACGCTGGATGTTCATCGGCGAGGCGCCGGGCCAGGAAGAAGACCGCCAGGGCGAGCCGTTCGTCGGCCGCGCCGGGCAACTGCTCAACGCGATGATCCGCGCGCTCGGCATGCAGCGCGAGGACGTCTACATCGCGAACGTGCTCAAGTGCCGTCCACCCGGCAACCGTGACCCGCGGCCGGCCGAGGCCGCGAGCTGCCGCGCCTACCTCGAGCGCCAGGTCGCGCTCGTTGACCCGACGCTGATCATCGCGGTCGGCCGGATCGCGGCGCAGGACCTGCTGATGACCGAGACGCCGATCGCCAAGCTCCGCGGCAAGGTCCACAGTTTTGGCGCGAAGGGCTGGCCCGTCGTCGTCACCTATCACCCGGCGTACCTGCTGCGCTCGCCCGGCGAGAAGCGCAAGGCCTGGCAGGACCTGCTGTTCGCGCGACAGCACTTCACGCGGCTCGAACGCGAAGCCGCGGGCGCGGGCTCGGCATGAGCGCCGCCGAAGCCCCGGGCGGAACCGCGCATCCGCAGCGTCTCGTGCGGTTCCGCGCCATGACGCCTGCCGACGTCGCGGGTGTCGGCGTCGTCGAGCGCGCGTCGTACCCGTTTCCGTGGAGCGAGGGGATCTTCCGCGACTGCCTGCGCGTCGGCTACCTCTGTCGCGTCGCCGAATGCGAGGGCGCCATCGTCGCCTATGGCATCGTCGCGATGGGGGCGGGCGAGGCCCACATCCTCAACATCTGCGTCGGCGAGGCGGTGCGCGGCCGCGGCATCGGCCGGCAGATGCTGATGCTGCTGATCCAGCGTTCGGCCGAGGCCGGCATGCAGGACGTCTTCCTCGAGGTCCGGCCGTCCAACCTGCACGCGATCGCGCTGTACCAGTCGGTGGGATTCGTCGAGGTCGGGCGCCGCCGCGGCTATTACCAGGCCATCGACGGGCGCGAGGATGCGCTCGTGCTCAAGCTGTCGTTGCCGGTAAAATCCGGCGGATGAACCAAGCCCTCGACGAAGCTGCGCGTCGCCGCACCTTCGCCATCATCTCCCACCCCGACGCCGGCAAGACCACCCTCACCGAAAAGCTGCTGCTGTTCGGGGGTGCGATCCAGCTGGCCGGCACCGTCAAGGGCCGCAAGGCCACGCGTCACGCCACCTCCGACTGGATGCGGCTGGAACAGCAGCGCGGCATTTCCGTGACCTCCAGCGTCATGCAGTTCCCGTACAAGGGCCGCATGGTCAACCTGCTCGACACGCCGGGCCACGAAGACTTCTCCGAGGACACCTATCGCACGCTGACGGCGGTCGACTCCGCGCTGATGGTGATCGACTGCGCCAAGGGCGTCGAGACGCGCACGATCAAGCTCATGGAGGTGTGCCGGCTGCGCGACACGCCGATCATGACGTTCATCAACAAGCTCGACCGCGAGGGCCGCGAGCCGACCGAACTGCTCGACGAGATCGAACGGATCCTGAAGATCCAGTGCGCCCCGGTCACGTGGCCGATCGGCATGGGTCGTGCGTTGAAGGGCATCTACCACCTGCTCGAGGATCGGATCTACGCTTACCAGGCCGGCGAGAAGGGCAAGGCGGGCACCAACGAGATCATCGACGGCCTCGCGAGCGAGGAGGCCACCGAGTTCCTCGGCGACCAGGCACAGGCCTACCGCGACGAGGTCGAACTCGTGCGCGGCGCCTCGCATGCGTTCGACCTGCAGCAGTACCTCGCGGGCCGGCAGACGCCTGTGTTCTTCGGCTCGGCGATCAACAACTTCGGCGTCACAGAGTTGCTGTCCTCGTTCGTCGAGTACGCGCCGGCGCCGCTCGCACGCGAGACGACGACGCGCACGGTCGACCCGCACGAGGAGCCGCTCTCGGGCTTCGTGTTCAAGATCCAGGCGAACATGGACCCCGGTCATCGTGACCGTATCGCGTTCATGCGGATCTGCTCGGGCCGGTACCGCAAGGGCATGAAGCTGTTCCACGTGCGTCACGGCAAGGAAGTGCGCGTCGGCGACGCGGTGACCTTCCTTGCGGCCGACCGCCAGCACACCGACGAGGCGTACGCGGGCGACATCATCGGCCTGCACAACCACGGCACGATCAACATCGGCGACACGCTCACGGAAGGCGAGAAGATCATGTTCACGGGCATCCCGAACTTCGCGCCGGAAATCTTCCGGCGCGTGGTGCTGCGGGACCCGTTGCGCATGAAGGCGCTGCAAAAGGGCCTCGACCAGTTGTGCGAGGAGGGCGCCACGCAGGTGTTCCGGCCGCTGCGCAACAACGACCTGGTCCTCGGTGCCGTCGGCATGCTGCAGTTCGACGTCGTCGCGTTCCGGCTGCAGGACGAATACGCGGTGCAGGCGAGCTGGGACAACGTCAACGTCTACACCGCACGCTGGGTCTACTGCGCGGATGCGAAGAAGCTGCAGGAGTTCCGCGACAAGGCGTACGAGAACCTCGCGCTCGACCACGCGGGTGCGCTCGTGTACCTGGCACCGACGCGCGTGAACCTGCAGCTGACGCTCGAGCGCTGGCCCGACATCACGTTCCGCGAGACGCGCGAGCACCTCGCGAGCGCCGCCTGACGCAAGCGCGAATCACCGAAGGGGCGGCCATCGCATGAGCACAGCAAGAGCCGCCGTCCTTCGCCGCCGTCCCGTCGTCGCCTGGGCGTTCTACGACTGGGCTAACTCCGCCTTCGCCTGCACGGTGATGGCGGGGTTCTTCCCGGTCTTTTTCAAGCAGTACTGGAACGCCGGCGTGCCGGCGACCGAGAGCACGTTCCGGCTCGGGCTCACGAGCGGCCTCGCGAGCCTGTTGATTGCGCTGCTCGCGCCCGTGCTCGGCGCGATCGCCGACCGCGGCGGCAAACGGCTGCGGCTGCTGCTCGTGTTCACCGTGCTCGGGTCGCTCGCGACGCTGTCGTTGGCGTTCGTGGCGCAAGGCCAGTGGACGTACGCCGCCGGGCTGTTCCTCGTCGCCTCGCTCGGCTTCTGGGGCGGCATCGTCTTCAGCGACTCGCTGCTGCTGCACGTCGCCGAGCCCGAGGAATACGACCTCGTTTCCGGCTTCGGCTACGCGCTCGGCTACCTCGGCGGCGGGTTGCTGTTCGCGATCAACGTGGTGATGACGCAGAAGCCCGAGTGGTTCGGGCTCGCGAATGCCGCCGAGGCCGTGCGCTGGTCGTTCGTCACGGTGGGTGTGTGGTGGCTCGTGTTCGCGCTGCCTTGCGTGCTCGTCGTGCGCGAGCGGCGTGACGCGGCACTCGCGCTCTCCTGGCGCGACGCCACGCGCCAGGGCTTCAGCGAGCTGCGCCACACGTTTGCCGAAATCCGCCGTTACCGGCCGCTGCTCTGGTTCCTCGCCGCCTACATCCTCTACATCGACGGCGTGAACACCGTCATCAAGATGGCGGTCGACTACGGGCTCTCGCTCGGCTTCGACCAGTCGCACCTGATCAAGGCGCTGCTGCTGACGCAGTTCGTCGCGTTCCCGGCGGCGCTCGCGTTCGGCTGGCTCGGCGGCCGCATCGGCGCGCGCAACGGCATCTTCATCGCGCTCGCCGTGTACATCGCCGCGACCTGCTACGCGTACTTCCTCGAGGACGCGTTCGACTTCTACCTGCTCGCGTTCGTCGTCGGCCTCGTACAGGGCGGCGTGCAGTCGCTGAGCCGCAGCTACTACGGTCGCCTCGTGCCGCGCGACAAGGCGTCCGAGTTCTTCGGCTTCTACAACATGATGGGCAAGGCGTCGGCGATCCTCGGGCCGACGCTCGTCGGTGTCACTGCGGCGGTGACCGGGGATTCGCGGTTGTCGATCCTTTCAGTCGTGGTGCTGTTCGTCGCCGGCGGGGCATTGCTGGTGGTGGCCCGGAACACGGCACGCCGCGCCTGAGCCCGCCGGAGGACTCCGGTCATTGGTCGGAGCGAGCGCGACGCATCGCCGCGGCGAGCTCGGCATGACCGTGCTGATCCAGTGCCGCGACCGTGCTGTCGATGTCCCGAGCCTCACGGTTCTGCCCCAGCTTTCGTTTGCCCACGAGTCGCGTAATCTCGACTTCGATCGCGACGATCTGCCCGAGCTTCTGCGCCAAGAAATCGGCCGGGGCATCGCTCATCTTCCACGGATCCGGCAGGTTCGCTTCGTGCTCGCGTGTGAGGCGCGCAACCACGCCACCGACGTGTCTCGCGTCGTCATGGACCCGAAACCGGCCATGGGCATGGACCACTTCGTAGTTCCACGTGGGGACGTGGCGATGCGTCTCCTGCTTGCTCAGGTACCAGTTCGGGGAGACGTACCCCTGCGCCCCGAGGAAGATCACGAGGACTGCGGCGCCGTCCGTGACCTCCTTCCACACCGGGTTTGCACGGGCAACGTGTGCGACCAGCGTCCCGGACGGCCCACGGCTCGAATCGAGCAGGAAGGGCACGTGGTTTGCGTCCAACCCCGCTTGGGTCGTCGTGACCAGCATGCCCAGCGGATGCTCGCGGATGATGCGATGCAACTCCTCGGGCTGCGACTCTGCGAAGTGTGCAGGCAGGTACATCTCGGACCTCGTCAGCGGAGCGGGCGCAGAAGGCGCCGACCAGATTCTCACCCAACGGGCGGCGCCGCCTCGTACCCCCACTGCGCCGGGTCGATGCCGTAGAACTCACGCATCAGCGCGTACAACTTCGGCATCGCCGCGGCCAGGTCCGCCGAGCACTCGATGAATTCCTCGGTCGCGACGGCAAAGAACTCCGTCTCGTCCTCGGCACCGTAGGGATCGAGGAACGTCTCCTCGCCGCGGTCGACCGTCGCGCGCAACGCCGCGTACTCCTCGAGCATTGCGTCGCGCCAGCCTTCCAGTCCGCGAGAGGCTCCGCGGGCAAGCCCGAGCCCTTCGGCGTCGAGGTAATGCGCGAACTCGTGCAGCACGACGTTGTAGCCGTCGGCGGGGCGCTGCGCCGTGTCGGCGATGTCTTCCCACGAAAGGATGATCCGGTGCGAGTCCCAGGCCTCGCCCGACAGTTCGCGTCGACGGGGCGTGACGACGCCGGCCTCGTCGTGCACTTCGTCCTCGACGAAGAACGCACTCGGGTAAACGAGGATCGACTGCAGTTCGTCGTACAGGCTGCGCGGGCGGCCGAGCAGCAGCAGGCAGGCCTGCGCGGCGATCGTGACGCGGATCTCGTCGGTGATCTCGAGCCCGTTGCAGCCGACGAACTGCTTTTCGTCGAGGAATGCGATCACGAGCGCGTCGAGCCGGCGTCGCTCTTCTTCCGGCAATGCGGTCACGAGCGGGACGTTGCGCTCCATTGCCTCGTCCATCGCCTCGGGCAACGTGCGCTCGTAGGCCTGGCGACGACGCCGGCCACGCAGCAGCGGTGGCAGCAGGATCGCCGCGAGCACCGCGGCGGCGACCGCGAGGATGGCCGCGATCGCGACTCCGGTCATCGCGGCCTCAGCCGTAGGCTTTCTTGAGCCGCTCGACGAGCTTGACGTACTGCTCGCGCGCCTTCGTCGAATCGGTGCCCTTGATCCGCGCCCACGCGTCGTACTTGGCGCGATCCTTGAGCGCGAACGCGCCGGGACGGTCGCCCGTGACGTCGCCGTCGGTGGCCTGCTTGTAGAGCGCGTAGAGACGCAGCAGGTCCTCGTCGTCCGGTCGCTTCGTGAACTGCTGCACGTCCTTCGCGGCCGCTGCGAACTTCTTGTCGACTTCTGCCATGGCTTCGTTCCTTGCCCCCGGTGCGAGGAATCGCAGCATACCCGACGCGCGGCCGAACTATGGCCGCAATGCGTTCACGAGGTGCTTGAGCCGCTGCAGCGTCGCCGGGCGCGGCGTCGGGCCGTAACGCTCGGCGACATAGAGTGCGCGGATGTCGCGCAACTGGCGGTCGAGGTCGGGGCACGCGGCTTCGGCGCGCTGCAGGAATGCGACCGGGCCCTCGGCGACGTGCGGCACCAGGCCGCGCTTGCGTAGACGCCGGGCGACCTCGTCGTGCAGCCGTGCCGGCCAGTCGCGTGACGGCGGGCGATAACGCCAGGCCAGGTAAGCCGACAGCAGCGCGAAGAACGCGGCGAGGCTGCCGGCCAGACCGAGTCCGAGCGCGCGCCAGTCGGGCTCGTCGACGCCGAGCCGTTGCAGCAGCCCGAACTGCGCGTCGGCGTCGAAGCGCGCGACACGCTGGTTCCAGAAGTCGTTGATGACGTCCCAGCTCATCTCGACCTGCATCCAGACCGGGCTCGCCTCGCGCAGCCGGCCGGGCACCGGTTCGTCGGCGCCGACGGCGTCGATCAGGCTGCCCTCGATGCGTTCGGGCGCGACCGCGGCGGTCGGGTCGACCCGCACCCAGCCACGACCGTCGATCCAGACCTCGGACCAGGCATGCGCGTCCGATTGCCGCACGATGAAATAGCCGCCGTACGGGTTGTACTCGCCTCCCTGGTAACCGGTCACGACACGGGCCGGGATGCCCGCCGCCCGCATCAGCACCGTGAACGCGGAGGCGTAGTGCTCGCAGAAGCCGCGACGCGTCTCGAACAGGAACTCGTCGACCGGGTTTCGCGCGAGCCCCGGCGGCTGCATCGTGTAGACGTACGGCTGCTCGCGGAACATGCGCAGCACGTCCGCGACGATGCGATCGGGGTCGCGGGCGTGACGGGCCGCGAGCGTGCGGCCGAGCGCCACGCTGCGCGCGTTGCTGCCGTCGTCGGGCAGCGCCAGGTCCTTGTGCCGCAGCGACAAGGGCAGCGTGGTGCCCGCGACGAAACCCGGGTACGACGTGAGTTCGAACGCCGTGACGCTGCCGATCGGCTGCGCCGAGAACAGCGTGAAGTCGTACGACGCATACACCGCGCGCTCGGGCCACTGCGACGGCAGGTCGAGCGCGAGCACCCAGCGGCGTGCGTGCGGCTCCAGCGTGATCTGGTAGCGGACCGGCGCGCCGGTGAATTGCACTTGCTGTTGCGGGAACGTCTGCGCCCGCGGCCGGCGCCAGGTGCGGCCATCGAACTCGTGCAGCACCGGGCCGCGCCAGTAACGCAGCGGCGACGGGGGCGCGGCTCCCTCGAAGCGGACGCGAAACGCAACGTCGCCCGAAGCCGTCAGGTCCGACACGTCGCCCGGCGTCATTTCGTCACTGAGCCCCGTGCGTGCCTCCGTCGACGTGTTGATGCCCCAGAACGGCCCCGGCAGCCGTGGAAACAGCAGGAACAACGCGATCGCGACCGGCACCGCCTGCAGCATCAGGCCGAGCGTCCGACGCGCGAGGTTGGCGTCCGGGGCGTCGGTCTCCTCGGCGTGCACGCGCATCAGTGCGAGCGCCGTCAGGAACGCGCTGCCGAGCAGCCAGGGCAGCTGCAGCAGGGTCTGGTCGCGCAGCAGCGCTGCGTACAGCAGGAACCACGAGATGAAGACCAGCACGGTCAGGTCGCGAGCGGCGCGCGTTTCGAGCAGCTTCGCCGCGGCCATCAGCGCGAGGAACGCCGTGCCGGCCTCGATGCCGTTGAGCGTGCGATAGGTGCCGAACACCGCGAGCGTGCCGAGTACCACCACGGGCACGCGCAACCAGCGCGACACGAGCGGCCAGCCGCGTCGCGCCGCGAACCAGCGCCAGGCGCCGACGGCGACCAGCAGCAGCAGGATCCAGCCCGGAAGGTCGGAGGCGTGCGCGGCGACGGCCACGGCGAGCGCGACGAGCACCCAGGACAGGCCGTGCAGCGGGTGCGCCGTCGTCTCAGTCACGCGCTGCAGCCTCGGGTTGGAACAGTGCCAGCGCGTTGAGGCAGCGCTCGCGATGGGCCGGCCCTAGGTTCACGTCGATCGTATGGTTCGGCAGCCGCAACCCGAAGGCCTCGCCGCGCTCGTGCGCATCGAGCACCCAGCGGCACAGCTGCGCGAGACGCTCCTCGGTGCCGAGCCCGGGCAGGCTGTCCCAGTCGAACAGGTGCGAGACCACGTCGGTACCGGCGTACTGCTTGGTGTGCAGACCCTGGCCGCGC
>DATMIB010000067.1:0-64778 GCA_035554635.1 Steroidobacteraceae bacterium
CATGATTCCTTGACGGTGGCGGCCTCGAGCGACAGCCGGCGGTGGTCCACGGCCGGGAAATCCTGCCGCAACCGGCGCTGGCGGGCGAGGTCCAATTCTGCCGTGATCACGCCCGTTCCGCGCGGCAATCGCGCCAGCACGCGACCCCACGGCTCGACGATCATCGAGTCGCCGTGCGTCTCGCGGCCGTTTTCGTGGAACCCGGACTGTGCCGGCGCGACGAGGTAGCACAGGTTCTCGACCGCACGCGTGCGCAGCAGCAGTTCCCAGTGTGCGCGCCCCGTCGGCACCGTGAATGCCGACGGCAGGCTGAACCATTCGGCGCCCTGCGCGAGCAGCGCACGGAACAGTTCCGGGAAGCGCACGTCGTAACAGGCGGCGAGGCCGAGACGGCCTACCGGCGTGTCGAGCACCACGGGCAGCGAACCGGGCCGCACGGCTTTCGACTCGCGGTGGCTTTCGAGCTTGCCAGGCACGTCGACGTCGAACAGGTGGATCTTGTCGTAGCGCGCCACCTGTTCGCCCTGCGCGTCGAACACGAGCGAGGCGGCCGCGACGCGCGCTTCGCCGTCGACCTTGAGCGGGATCGTGCCGCCGACGATCCACAGGCCGAATTGGCGTGCGCACTGCGCGAGGAACTCCTGGATCGGCCCGGCGCCCGGCTTCTCGGCGACCGCGAGCTTCGCTTCCTCCCCGCGACCCATGAAGGCGAAGTTCTCCGGCAGCACCGCCACGACCGCGTCCTGCGCACGCGCGCCGCGCAGCATGCCGCGCGCGACTTCGAGGTTGGGCGCGATGTCGGCGCCGGAGGTCATCTGGATCGCAGCCACCTTGTTCACTGTCCACTCCCTGTCTGGCCTGCGTCCGCCTGGGCGGACGCGGTGTTGGCGCTGGTCGGCGCCGAAATGCGTTCGACGACCGGTGCCGACCACGGACCCGCGACGTGGTAGTAGACGCGGGTCAGGCCCTGCAACTGGTCCTTGAACAGCTGTGACAGCACGAGCACGCCGGCGCCGACCACCGGTCCGGCGGCGAGCGCGCCGGCCACGGCCAGCGGCCCGCTCGTGTTGCTGCTGACGACGACGGTCTGGTCGTAATCCTCGGCCGCGAGACCGGTGCGACCGACGATGCCGACGTCGACGACCGGGCCCTCGAGCAGCAGGTTCTGCGTATAGGCGTTGCCCGCGCGCACCTCGAAGTCGCCCTGGATCGTGTTGAAGGCGAGGCCCTCGTCGGTCACGTCACGGAAGTCGAGCGCGAGCCGGCGCGGCAACTGGGCGACGCTCAGCAGCCCGAGCATGCGTCCGGCTCCGGGCTCGATGTCGCGCATCTGGCCGTCCTCGAGCGCCAGGCGCATCGTGCCGTTCAGGGTCTTCATCGCGTCACCGGACGGCCCGCCGGGCCACCAGACGTCGGCTTCGATGTGAGCCTTCTTGGCGTCGACCGCCGCGCGGTAAGCCAGCGCGCCGGTCGTGGCCGCAAAGTCGGTGCTGTCGAGCTTCGCCCGCAGCCGCGTGCGCGTGCCGGCCGGCTCCGCGAGCCAGCTGCCGCTGCCGTGGATCTCGAACGCCGGCGCGACGGCACTGAGCGTCTCGAACCGGAGCCCGAGCGGGTCGCGCACGACGACGGCTTCGAGACGCCCGAGCCGGCGTTGTTCCCACGCGAACTCCTGGGCGCGCACGGTCAGCGCGGGCAACTTGCGTGGGTCGGTCGCCGGCGTCGACTCCGGCGGCGCGGCACCGGGCGTGGCAGCGGCCGTGTGCAGCAGCAGCCGCTGCATGTCGAGCACGATCGGTTCGCCGCGCGAGAAGTCGTCGGGCACGGTCACGCGCCCCGCCGCGCCCGGCCCGCTGACCTCGACGCGCCAGCCGTCGGCCTCGCCGCGGAGCTTCGCCACGATGTTGGTGAATTCGAAGCCGAAGACCGTCGCGCGCGCGAGGTGGACGTCGATCGGGCCGAGCCAGTCCTTGAGCCGCGGGCCCTGCCCGCCGGCGGCCGACGGCGCGTCCGTCGATGTGTCGCCGAGTGCGAGCCATTCAGCCAGGTCGAACTGCGGCCAGTCGCCGGTCACGAGCAGGCCCGGTTGTGCGGTGAGCTCGGCCGGCGCGCCGTCGAAGCGTGCGGTGCCGCGCTCGAGCTGCCAGCGGCCATCGCGCTCGTCGAACCGCAGTTTCGCGCGCGCAGGCCCCGAACCGATCGTGACGTCGCTGGCCAGCGCGCCGGGAATCTCGAGCCGCACGTGCGTCGCGCGCGGTTCGGGCGGCGCCTTCGTGAACGGCGCCGGTGCATCGATCTGCAGGCCGACGAGGTTGCTCGTGACGTCGAACACGAGCGGCCATTCGCCCTCGCCGCGATGCTCGATGCGACCGCGCAGTTCCCAGGCGGCCGATCCGCCCATGCGGATCGTCGAGGGCAGGCCGATGTAAGCCGGCAGCCTCGCACCGGCGAGTCGGCCGCGGGCGGTGAGGTCCACGGCCGCGGAGACCTCGCGTGACAGTCGGCCCGGGCTCGCCTTGAGTTCGAACGGCCCGTCGAGCAAGGTGCCCTGCAGCGCCGGCACGGTGACCTGCTCGTTGTGCAACTCGAACGTGCCGACGAGCCGCTGCACCGGTGCGCGCAAGGCAGGCAAGGCGACCGTGGCGCCGTCGAGCCGCGCCCGAACGAAGTAGTCGAGCTTGGGCGCCGGCGTCTCGAGGCCCTGCAGCGTCTGCTCCGACATCGCCGGCAGCAGCAGCTTCACCTCGTAGTGCGCGCGGCCGTTGCCGTGCAGCGCCATGAACTGGCTGCCGATGCGCGGCCCGAGAGGGCTCGCCTGCACGTACGCGAGCGCCTTGTCCAGGTTGCCGGCGGCGCTGGCGTCGATCGTGAGCAGCGGTGCCCAGTAGTCGCTCAACTCGAAATGCGTGCGACCGAGCTTGAGACCGCCGACGTCGCCGCCTTCGAGGTCGGCGACGATCGACTCGTTGTGGAACGTGACGGTTCCCGAGGCGTGCGTGAGCGGCGCGAAACCGGGGTAGTAATCGATCGTCGCGTCATGCGCACGCGCGGTGGCCCTGAAGTCCCCTTCGCCGTCGCGGAACGGGAACTTGCGCACCGGGCCGCGGTACGACAGTTTGCCGTCGAGCACCTGCCCCGCAATGAACGCGCGATCGAGCCAGGCGATCGTGCGTTCGTGCAGCCGGCCGTAGGGGACGAACTGCGGCACCGAGGCGACCTCGGCCGAGTCCACCTGCGCCTCGACCACCAGGTACGGCGACACGCCCGGCTTGCGGAACAGGCGCAGTTCGGCGTTGGCCGAGCCGCGCCCCTGCGGGTGCTCGACGCGCGCGCCGCGCGTCGCGATCACCCAGTCCTCGCCGTCACGCCGCCAGGTCACGTCGGCGTCCGTGCGCACGATGCGGATCGGTTGCGCGAACATCCGCGGCCAGTCGAGCGCGCCGTCGCGGGCGCGCAGTTCGAGCTTGCCGCCCTGCTGGTTGCCGGCCAGCGAGGCGGTGATGCCCGTCACGCCGGGGAGCCGGTCGTGCGGCGCGAGGCCCAGCCCCTTGACGTCCGCGGTCACGGTGAAGTCGGGCACGAGGCCTGCGCGCTCCCGCACTGCCTGCAACCGCAACGCCGTGACCTGCCCCCGCGGCGCGAGACCGGCCCAGCGATCGAACGTGCGCGGCGCAAACGCGAGCGCCAGCGGCCACAGCTGTTCGACCCCGGCGTGGTCGACCTCAAGCGTGAGCCCGAAGCGCGACACGGGTCGGCCCCACCAGGAGCCCGCGATGCGCGTGGGTTCACCGGAGCGAGCGACACGTGGCTGCGTGCGCAACTCTTCCGCGCGGAAGGTCCACTTGTCACCCTCGCGGCGCAGGCGCAGGTCACCCGCGAGCGTGTCGTAGTGCACCTGCTGCGGCAGCGGCGCGGCAGGCCGCATGAGCATCGTCTTCGTGATGGTCGGGTGCGCAATGAAATTTCCGGCCGCGCGTTCGAGCCGTGGGTTGTCCACGCGCACGGCCTCGACGGGCGGCACCGACCGGGCCGGCAGGTCGAGCGTCACGTTGCGCAGGTCGATTTCCACCCGCGCGTTCGACAACTGTCCTTGAGTAAGCGCGACGATCACGTGCACCGGGCCGCGCCCCGACCGCGGCCGGGCGGTTTGCGGCGGCAGGAAGTCCTGGAGCCCCGCCAGCCGCAGCGAGTCCGCACGCAGCTCGAAGCGCGCGTCGAGGTGCTCGCGCTCGTCGAGCGAGCCCTTGAGCCGGACTTCGAAACTCGCGCGCGACCCCAGCGCCTCCGGCAGGCGCGCATCGCCTTCGATCAGCACCTGGTCGCGGTCACGACGCAGCACGCCGTCGAGGTCCTTGAGTTCCAGCGGTGGCTGCTCCGGATGCCGCAGGTCGCGGAACACGACCGTCGCGCCCTCGAGTTCCAGCCGGCCGGCCGGCAGCCGGTCCAGGTCGAACGGCGGACGATCGGCCGGACGCTCGCCGAGGCCGAGCAGGCGGATGCGGCCGTCCGGCAACCGCACGAGCGTGACGCGCGGCCGGTCGATGTGCACGCGACCGGCGATCAGCTGCCCGGTACGGAAGAAATTCCAGAGGTCGAGACCGACGCTGCCCTCGCGCGCCGTGAACAGTGTCTGCGAGCCGTCGTCGGCCATGACCCGGAGTTCACGCAGCACGAGTTCGGGCCCGAACCAGCGCAACCGTGCATCGAGACGGCTGTACTGGAAGCGCATTTCGGTCTGCGCTTCGACCCAGGCGCGCAGCGTGTCGGCGTGTTGCGGCAGGTAAGCGATCGCGATGCGCAGCGCCGTGATCAGCAGCGCGGCCATGACCAGCAGCCCCGCGAACGTGCCCGCGACGATGCGCCAGAGGCGGAACGAGCGCTTGCGCACTCTTCCCTCACCCCCACCCTCTCCCACGGACGTGGGCGAGGGAGCAGGACCCCAACCCTCTCCCGCCGCGGCGGGAGTGGCCGCAGAACCTCGACCCCCTCCCGCTGGCGCAGGAGAGGGGGCAGGCGCCCCGCCCTCTCCCGTCGGGAGTGTCACATGAGCACCACGTCGTACTGGTCGTGCAGGTACAGCGACTCGGTCTGCAGGCGGATCGGCTTGCCGACGAGCACCTCGAGTTCGCCGAGCGCGGCGGACTCCTCGTCGAGCAGCCGTTCGATGACGTCGGAATGCGCCAGCACCATGAGCTGCTGGAAGTCGAACTGCCCGGCCTGGCGCAGCACCTCGCGGAAGATCTCGTAGCAGACCGTCTCGGGCGTCTTGGCGAAGCCGCGACCCTCGCAGGCCGGGCACGGCTGGCACAGCTGGTGCGCGAGGCTTTCGCGCGTGCGCTTGCGCGTCATCTCGACGAGGCCGAGCGGCGAGACGGCCGAGACGTGGGTCTTGGCGTGATCCTTGGACAGCGCCTTCTCGAGCGCCTGGAGCACCTGCTTGCGGTGCTCCTCCTCTTCCATGTCGATGAAGTCGATGATGATGATGCCGCCGAGGTTGCGCAGCCGCAGCTGCCGCGCGATCGCGACCGCCGCCTCGAGGTTGGTGCGGTAGATCGTCTCCTCGAGGTTGCGGTGGCCGACGTAGGCGCCCGTGTTGACGTCGATCGTCGTCAACGCCTCGGTCTGGTCGATGATCAGGTAGCCACCGGACTTGAGCGGCACCTTGCGGTCGAGCGAACGCTGGATCTCCTCTTCGACCGCGTGCAGGTCGAAGATCGGGCGGCTGCCGGTGTAGCGTTCGACGCGCGCACCGAGCGCCGGCATGAACGTCGTCGCGAACTCCTGCATGCGCTCGCAGGTGCGCTCGTGGTCGACGAGCACGCGGTCGACGCCCTCGCCGACGAGGTCGCGCATCAGGCGCAGCGGCAGCGGCAGGTCTTCGTGCACCAGCGTGCCGGCGCGCGCGCCCGCGGCTTTTTTCGAGAGCACTTCCCAGAGCTTGCGCAGGAACAGCATGTCGGCCCGCAGCGCTTCGCCCTCCGCGCCTTCGGCGGCGGTGCGGACGATATAGCCGCCCGGCTCGCCCGGCGAGACGAACGACTGCATGAGCTCGCGCAGCCGCGTGCGCTCCTCCTCGGCCTCGATGCGCGCCGAGATGCCCACGCCGTGCCCGAACGGCATGTAGACCAGGAAACGCGACGGGATCGTGATGAACGTGGTCAGGCGGGCGCCCTTCGTGCCGAGCGGGTCCTTCAGCACCTGAACGAGGATGTCCCCGCCTTCGTTGACGAGCTCGCGGATGTTTTCCGTGCGGGGCGCATCGCCGGAACTCTCGGCGTCGGCGGGCTGCACGATGTCGGAGACGTGCAGGAACGCGGTCCGCTCGAGCCCGATGTCGATGAACGCGGCCTGCATGCCCGGCAGCACGCGCGAGACGCGACCCTTGTAGAGATTGCCGGTGAGGCCCATGCGACTCGCGCGTTCGACGAACAGTTCCTGCAGGACGCCGTTCTCGAGCAGTGCAGCGCGCGTCTCGCGCGGGCTCACGTTGACGATCATTTCCGTGGTCATGCCGCGCCTTCCCGTCCGTTGAGACCGAGCAGCGGGGCGAGCAGTTCCCACGTCTCGTACAGGGGCAATCCCATCACGCCCGAATAACTGCCGGCGAGGTGCCGGATGAAGATCGCGCCGTGGCCCTGCACTGCGTACGCCCCGGCCTTGTCGGCCGGTTCGCCGGTGCGCCAGTACCACTCGATCTCCGCCTCGGTCAGTTCACGGAACGTCACCGTGCTCGTGCTGACCCGCGCATCGGCGCCGCCCTCGTGCAGCAGCGCGACGGCCGTGTGCACTTCGTGTTCGCGCCCCGACAATCGCGCGAGGATGCGTGCCGCGTCGTCGCGGTCCAGCGGCTTGCCAAGGATCTCCAGCCCGAGCGCCACGGTCGTGTCGGCCGCGAGCACGGGCCGCCGTTCGGTCGGCTCGAGCCGCTGCCACAACGCCCGGGCCTTTTCCTCGGCGAGCCGCAACGCGTACTGGGCCGGACGCTCCCCGGTGCGCGGCGCCTCGTCGATGTCGACGGGACGAACGTCGTGGTCGACGTCGATCTGCCGCAGCAGCGCACTGCGTCGTGGCGAGGCGGAAGCGAGCAGGATCGGCGGCCGTGCCATCGCGCGCGCCGGTCAGCCTACGACGACCGTGGGGTCCAGCCGCGATTCGGCGACCAGCGAATTGGTGATCAGGCAGACCTGCTCGGCTTTCTCGAGCAGCTTGGTCGCGCGATCCTGGTCGACACCCGACGGCACGCGCAGCGTCGCGTGCACGACCAGCTGCGTGAAGTGCGTCTTGCCGTCGACCTTGTCGAGCTTGCCCTCGACACGCGCCTCGAGCGCCAGCCAGTCGAGCCGCGACGCGCGTGCGACGGCGCGGAAGCTCAGGATGAAGCAGTCGGCGACCGCGGCGCAGAGCAGCGTCTCCGGCGACCAGCGGTCACCGGGGCCGTCGAACTCCGCCGGCGGCGCGGTGCGCAGCGTCGGCAGGCCTTCGGCGGCGACTTCGACGTCACCCGTCGTTTCCGACCGGGCGTGGACGATGTAATGGTGCGGGTACGGGTGCATGCGGGGCCTCGCGCGGACAGCATCCAAACGGGCATTGAAACGTGGCGTGCCCGGTCCTGTCCATGACGGATTGCTCAGGCCCGATCACGCGCGATGGTACGGTAACCCCTTGATCAGGCTGACCGCGCGGTAAAGCGCCTCGGCGACGACCACGCGCGCCAAAGCGTGCGGCAACGTCAGGGCCGACAGCGACCAGCGCAACCGCGCGCGCGCATCGACCTCGGGTGCCAGCCCGTCCGGGCCGCCGATGCAGAACACCGGCTGGTCGCCCTCGGCCGCGCGCGTCGCGAGCCACTGGGCCAGCTGCTCGGTCGTCAGCGCGCGCCCGCCGACCTGGAGCGCCACGAGGTGACAGCGCTCGCCGGCCGCCGCGAGCATGCGTTTGCCTTCCGTCTCCACGGCACGGCGCACGTCGCCGCCGCCGCGCTCGCCCAGCGCGATCTCGGTCAGTTCGAGCCGGTAATCGCCGCGCAGGCGGCCGGCGTAGTCGTCGAAACCGGCCTCGACCCAGGCGGGCATGCGGGTGCCCGCCGCCAGCAGTCGCATGCGCATGCGCGTGATGTCCGTCCGGTGACGGCCCTCAGGCGCGTCGGGCCGCCGCGGCCGCGCCGCTGCCTTCCCAGAGCTTCTCGAGCGCGTAGAACTCGCGCACGCGCGGCAGCATCACGTGCAGCACGAGGTCGTTGAGGTCGAGCAGCACCCATTCGCCGTCGCGTTCGCCTTCGAGGCCGTACGGCCGGAAGCCCGCTTCCTTGCAACGCTGCACCACACGGTCGGCAATCGACTTGACGTGGCGGTCCGAGGTGCCGCTCGCGACGACCATGGTGTCGGTGATGTCGGTGATGCCGCGCACGTCGAGCGCCTTGACGTCGACCGCCTTCATGTCGGCGAGCGCGTCGAGCACGACCTGTCGGAGCGTCGGCTGCGCTCGCGTCTTCGTCGCCTTGGCGGTCTTGCGCGCTACCGCATGCGCGGGCTTCGCCGCGGCCCCGGCGACCTTGCGCGGCGTCTTGGCCGGTGCAGCGCTGCTAGCGGGCGCCCTGCCCTTCGACGGCGCCTTCGACGCGGCCCTGGCCGGTGCCTTGGCCTTGGTGGCGACGCCATGACCCTTCGCGACCGGGCGCTGGGCGGGCCGGGCGGACGCCGGGCGGGATTTCGCGGACTTCGACGTTGCTTGCGACGATCGCTTGACTGCCATGCTCACCTCGTGGGTCGTGAAACAGAATAGCAACCCGTCCGCCGCAGGACGTCGCGGACGGCATCGGGCACCAGGTAGCGCGGGTCGCGGCCGGCGGCCAGCAACGCACGCAAATCGGTCGAGGAGATTTCCAGCTGCGTGACCGGCTGGATATAGATGCTTCCGGCGCTTGCGCGATGCAGCGCGTCGGGGCTGGCGGCGCGACGTGCGGCCAGCAGGTCGCCGAGCACGCCGTCCGCGGGGGCGACCCAGCCCGGACGCGGCGCGACGACGACGTGCGCGAGCTCGAGCAGTTCCTGCCAGCGATGCCAGGTCGGCAGGCCGAGGAACGCGTCCATGCCGACGATCAGGCACAGCGGCGTGGCCCGCAGTTCGCGACGCAGTTCGCCAAGGGTGAGCACGCTGTAGGAAGGCCCAGCGCGTCGCACCTCGCGGTCGTCGACCGTGAACCCCGGCTGGTCGGCGACGGCGGCGCGCACGAGTTCGAGCCGGCGCGTGGCATCGACCTGCGGCGGCGCGCGGTGCGGCGGGTCACCGGCCGGCACGAACCGCACTTCGGCGAGGCGTAGCGCCTGCAGCATCTCGTACGCGGTGCGCAGGTGCCCGAAGTGGACAGGATCGAACGTGCCGCCGAAGACCCCGATCGCCGCGCCGTGACCCGGTGCTGTCATGCGGCAGCCAGTGGCACGCCGGCGATGCGCGCCACGAGACCGGTCAGTTCGACCCAGGCATCGCCACGCAGGCTGCCCTTGGCGACGCGGTCGGCACGCGCGGCCGCGGCGATCAGCGCGTCGACGTCCGCGCGTCGCAGCCGCCGCACCGCCGTGCGCAGCGGCCCCTGCCGGCTGCCCCAGACCTGCTCCGCGCGGAAGATTCCGTCGAGGTTGCGCTCGTCGGGTTCGTGCTGCAGCACGCGCGAGAGCGCGCGCAGGTCGTTGAGCAGCGCCCACAGGATCAACGGCGGCTCGCGGCCTTCGCCGCGCAGGCCGTCGAGGATGCGCAGGGCGCGCGGGCCATTGCCCGAGAACGCGGCGCTCGCCAGTTCGAAAACGTCGTAGCGCGCGTTGTCGGCAACGAGTTCGGCCACCGCGTCCGCGTCGAGACGCGCACCGGGCTTCAGCAGCGCGATGCGGTCGATTTCCTGGCGCGCCGCGAGCAGGTTGCCTTCGACGCGGTCGGCCAGCAGTTCGGCCGCCTCGCGTTCGATCGCGACGTCATGCTGCCGCAGGCGTTGCGTGATCCACTCGGGCAGGCGATCGCGTGTGAGCTCGGCCGCGACGACCACGAGCCCCTGGCGCTCGAACTCGTTGACCCACGCCGACTTCCACGACTTGGGCTCGAGTTCGCCGCTCACGAGCAGCAGCGTGTCCTGCGGCGGCTCCGCCGCAAGCCTGGCGAGGTTCTTCGCGGCCGCGGCGTCGGGCGCACTGCGGAACTTGAGCTCGATGAGACGCAGGTTGGCGAACAGCGACAGGCTCGCCGCGTCCATCATCAGCGCGTCCCAGTCGAAGCCCTTTTCGAGGAAATGCACTTCGCGGTCGCCGTAACCGGCCTCGCGCGCTTTCGCACGCACGAGCGTGCAGGCTTCGTCGATCAGCAGCGGCTCGGCGCCGGTCACGAGGCACGACCGTGGCAGCGGCCCCTTGGCGAGGGTCGCCGGAAGCGCATCCGGGGTCGTCCTCACCGGGAGGTTCGACCTGGGGTCCGGGCCCGCGTGCAACGGGGGCCCTGTGGATGGCGGTGGCGCATGTGCGGCCGATTATGCCGACTCCTCTCCGCGAACGGGAGAGGTGTCCGGTGCGTCACGCTACAATCGCGCATGGCCAAGCAAAAACCCCGACCGAACGCTCCCGTCCCCGCGGCTACCCGCCGCGAGCTCTACCCCGAGATCGAGCCCTATCGCAGCGGCTGGTTGCAGGTCTCGCCGACGCACGAGATCTACTGGGAGGAATGCGGCAACCCTCGAGGCAAGCCGGCCGTGTTCGTGCACGGCGGCCCGGGCGCCGGCGCCGACGCCCGCTCGCGGCGCTTCTTCGACCCGCGCAAGTACCGGATCGTCGTGTTCGACCAGCGCGGCTGTGGCCGCAGCCGCCCGCACGCGAGCCTCGAGGACAACACGACCTGGCACCTGGTCGCCGACATGGAGCAGTTGCGCAAGTTCCTCGGCATCGAGCGCTGGCTGGTCTTCGGCGGCTCGTGGGGCTCGACGCTCGCACTCGCCTACTCGCAGACGCACCCGAAGCGCGTCACCGAGCTCGTGCTGCGCGGCATCTTCATGCTGCGGGACTGGGAGATCCACTGGTTCTACCAGCACGGCGCCCACGCGATCTTCCCCGACCGCTGGGAGCACTACATCGCGGCGATCCCGAAGGCCGAGCGCGACGACCTCGTGCAGGCGTTCTACAAGCGGCTCACGAGCCGCAACCGCGCGACACAGCTCAAGGCCGCCAAGGCCTGGGCGGTGTGGGAAGGCTCGACCAGCTACCTGCACGTCAACGAAAAGAACATCGACAACTGGAACGTCGACGACTTCGCGATCGCCGTGGCCCGCATCGAATGCCACTACTTCGTCAACCACGGCTTTTTCGAGACCGACGACCAGCTGCTGCGCGGCGTGCGCAGGATCCGCAAGATTCCCGCGGTGATCGTGCAGGGCCGCTACGACGTCGTCTGCCCGATGCGCAGCGCCTGGGACCTGCACCGCGCCTGGCCGGAGGCCGACCTGCGCATCGTGCCCGACGCGGGCCATTCCGCGCTCGAGGCCGGCAACACGCACGAACTGGTGTCGGCGACGGACCGGTTCGCGACGCGCTAGGACCGGAGGTCACTGCGTGCATGCGCTAGCCTCGACACCGCGAGGCCAGCGCAAGCACGCCAAGGTGTTCGCGCGTCGGGCCGGTCGCCCCGGTTGGCTCAGTGCTCCGTGGAGGAGGTCAACCGCGCAATGAGGCCCTTGCCCGCGTCCTTCGCACGCCCGAGGCTCTTGAGCAGTTCAGGGGAGGACTCGATCTCCGCCTTGCGCTCCGCGAGCCGCTCGCCGAGGGTGACGAGGTCCATGCCGGAGCTGCGCGCCTTGGCGAACATGCCGTCGCGCTGCTCCTCTTCCTTGACGTGGTGCTTGATCATTTCCGACAACACGGTCACGCGCGCGTCGTAGTACTCGTCGTCCGGGCCCGAGGACTCGATCTCGGCGATCAGTTTCTTCGCGCCGTCGTGTTCGACGATCGCCTCGTGGTGGATCTCCTCGTCGCCCGACGCTTCGTAGAACGCCGGGTAGAAGATCTCCTCCTCGATCTGCGTGTGGACGCGCAGCGCGTCGCAGACCTTCGTCGCGAGGTCACGCTTGCGGTCGCTGGTACGCGCCTTCTCGAACTGCTGGAACAGCCCCTCCACCTCGCGGTGATCGGCCTTCAGCAGAGAGATCGCGTCATTGCGCGCCTGGCTGCCTCGACGGCGCGTGCTGGTTCCACGTGTGCTCTTTGCGCGCGCGCCTGTGGCGCTCGTGCTCCGAGTCCTTCGCGCTGCAGCCTTGCGCGTTGCTGTCTTGGTCCGGGTCGTGGTTCGGGTCTTCGCTCGTGCCATGTGCGTGCGCTCCTTGCAAGATCGGGTCACCGTAGCAACGGGCGCCCGCAAGGAAACAGCACCGATCCCGCAACGTTGGCGTCAGGCGCGGTCCTGCGCGGCTGTTGCGGAACCGCTGACTCGCCTCGGTCGATCCGCACGTCGAAGTCGGACATGGGGCGCCCGCTGCGCAGCGCGCGGCAGCGTCGGAATCGCCGGCGTCGCGCGTGCCAGCGCGTGCCAGCGGGTCAGCGCGGTCAACGTGGTCAACGTGGTCAGCGCGCGAGTTCGCGCAGCATGCGCTCCCAGATGTCGATCTGGTCGTGGAACGCCTGCACGCCGACCCGTTCGTTCAGGCCGTGTGCGCCCGACGTCTCGCCGACGAAACTCCAGAGGCCGCTGACGCCGTACGTCGGGATGCCGGCGCCGCGGATGTAGACGGCGTCGGTCGCCCCGGCCGACATGCCGGGCACGATCGGCGCATCGGGGAAGCGCTGCGTCACGGCGTTGCGATATGCCGTGAGCACGTCGTCGCGCAACGGGCTCGGCGCCGACCAGTCGCCGCCCATGGCGATCTCGACCTTGACGTCCTTGCCCGCGATCGCCTGCAGTTCCTGCAGCACGTCGGTCGGCTTCACGCCGGGGAAGATGCGGCAGTTGACGTTGGCCTCGGCGCGTTGCGGCAGCGCGTTGGGCGCGTGGCCGCCGGAGAGTTCGGTCGCGACACAGCGCGTGCGCGTGTAGCCCGGCTCGTTCATCTCGACGCTGTCGGCCTTTTCGAGATTGGTCGGGTCGTCGAGCCACGCCTTGACCAGCTCGCCGTAGGCGCCCTGGTCCTTCGCGGCCACCAGTTCGAAATAGGCGCGCGTCGCGTCGTTGAGCATCGGCGCAAACCGGTATTCCTCGAGCGCCTTGAGCGCGCCGGCCAGCTGGTAGATCGCGTTGTCCGCGCGCGGTGCCGAGCTGTGCCCGCCGCGATTGGTGGCGACGAAGCGGAAGTCCGCGTAGGTCTTCTCGGCCACCTGGATGCTGAAGGATTCGACGCGGCCGTCCTTGTACACGCTGCCGCCGCCCGCGTCGGAATTGAGCGCGAACTCGGCGTCGATCAGCGACTTCCAGTCCCGGGCCGCGAGACGCGAGCCGTTGCCGGCAGTCTCCTCGTCTCCGGTGAACAACACGACGATGTCGCGCGACGGCTCGAACCCGGCCTGTTTCAGCCGTACGAGGCTCGACACGATCGCGACCATGCCCGCCTTGTTGTCGCTCGCACCGCGCGCCCAGTAGTAGCCGTCGGCCTCGCGGAACGTGAACGGGTCGTGGGTCCAGTCCGCACGCCGCGCCTCGACGACGTCCATGTGCGCCATGAGCAGCATCGGCTTCTTGCCGGACGGCTTCGCCGCCGGCCAGCGCACGATCATGTCCTCGGTGTCGTCGTAAGGCTTCACCGTGATGTCACGGATCCCTGCCTTGCGGAACTGCGCCGACAGCAGCTTGACCAGGCGTGGCATCTCGCCACGACCGGCGACGGTGGGAATCTCCACCACCTGCCGGAACAACTCGCGTTCGGCAGCCTGCCGGGCCGCATTGTCGGCGGCCTGGGCCTGTGTGGAACCGAGAACGATGCCGAGAGCGACGCACCAGCCACGCATGGACGACCCCTGGTTTGGAGAATCCGGTTTTTGGGACTTGTCAGGACTATGGTTGCCCGGCCGGAGGCGCGACGGCGGACGGCGCCTCGACCGGCAACGACTCGAGCCTGCGCACGACCAGCAGCGCGAGGTCGCGCGCCATGGCCTCGCGCAGGATCGCTTCCTCGCGATTCTTGGCGAGCAGCTGCGACTCCTCGAAGCTCAGGTTGCGGATCAGCTCGAGCGGCTGGCGCTCGACGATCTCGCGGCCGGCACGCTCGACCGTGTACTCGACGGCGTAGAACACCTCGTATTCCTGCGGCGTGTTGCGCGCCGAGACCGACAGTACGCGACGACCGCTGCGGTCGCGCTGGATGCGCACGACGGTGTCCGCCGCACCGGAGCTGCGCGCGATCGTGCCACCCGACTGTTCGATCGCGCGACGCAACTCGACCGCGAACGGCGTCACCTCGTCGGAAGTGGCGACGTAGAGGTTGCGCGCGCCCTCGGGCAGCGCGACGCCGCCACGGAGCTGGAACCCGCAGCCGCCGAGCGTCGCGGCGAGGGTCGCGACCACGACGAGCCGCGCGAGACCGGAGCGCAGGTTCATGACGGCGACGGCCTCAGACGACGACGTTCGCGAGCTTGCCGCGCACGTAGACGAACTTCTTCAGCGGCTTGCCGTCGACGTACTTCTGCACGCCCTCGTCGGCGAGCGCCGCTTCGCGCACGAGCGCTTCGTCCGCGCTGGCCGGCACGGTGACACGGCCGCGCAGCTTGCCGTTGACCTGCACGACGACCTCGATCGAATCGCGCACGAGCGCCGTGTCGTCGACCCGCGGCCAGGGCTCGTCGATGACGGCGCCAGAATGCCCGAGCTCGCGCCAGAGTGCGTGACAGGCGTGCGGCACGACCGGCGACAATCCGAGCACCACGATCTCGAGCGCCTCCTGCATCACCGCACGTCCCTGCGCGCTGTGATCGTCGAACTTCGCCAGCGCATTCGTGAGTTCCATCACGGCCGCAATGGCGGTGTTGAACGTGCGCCGCACACCGAGGTCGTGGGTGATCTTGCGCAAGGCCTCGTGCACCTGCCGGCGCAGGTCGCGCTGCGCCGGCGACAGCGCGTGCCGGTCGAGCGGCTCGCTCACCGGGCCGCCCTGCACGTGGGTATGCACGGCTTTCCAGAGTCGCTTCATGAAGCGGAAGGCGCCTTCGACGCCCTCGTCGCTCCATTCGAGCGTCTGCTCGGGCGGGGCCGCGAACATCATGAACAGCCGAGCCGTGTCGGCGCCGTATTGCTCGACCAGCGCCTGCGGGTCGACGCCGTTGTTCTTCGATTTCGACATCGTGCCGATGCCGCCGCACTCGACCGGCTGGCCGTCGGCGCGCAACGTGGCGCCGATGCGCGCACCCTTGTCGTCGAGCTGCACGTCGACGTCGGCCGGGTTGTAGTAGACGACGCGGCCTTCGGCCGGCTTGCGGAAGTAGATCTCGTTGAGGACCATGCCCTGCGTCAGCAGGTTCGAGAACGGCTCCGCGACTTCGGTGAGCCCCAGGTCGCGCATCACGCGCGTCCAGAACCGCGAATAGAGCAGGTGCAGGATCGCGTGCTCGATGCCGCCGATGTACTGGTCGACCGGCAACCAGTACTTCGCGCGCTCGTCGACCATCGCGCAGTCGTTCCCCGCGCTGGCGTAGCGGAAGAAATACCAGCTCGAGTCGACGAACGTGTCCATCGTGTCCGTCTCGCGGCGCGCGGCCTTGCCGCACTTCGGGCACGTGCACTCGAGGAACTTCGCATGGCGGTTGAGCGGGTTGCCGCTGCCGTCCGGCACGAGGTCCTCCGGCAGCACGACCGGCAGTTGCTCGTCCGGCACCGGCTGCACGCCGCAATCGGCGCAGTGGATCAGCGGGATCGGGCAACCCCAGTAGCGCTGGCGCGAAATGCCCCAGTCGCGCAGTCGGAAGTTGACGCGACGCTTGCCGCGGCCCTGCGCCTCGAACAGCTTCGCGTAGGCGTCGAACGCCTCGTCGAAGTCGAGCCCGTCGAACTGGCCCGAGTTGATCAGGCGACCGTGCTCGACGTAGGCCTCCTCGTCGAGCTTCGCGAGCGAGCCGTCGGCCGGCGCGATCACCTGGTGGATGCGCAGGCCGTACCGACGCGCGAACTCGTAGTCGCGCTGGTCGTGCGCGGGCACCGCCATGACGGCGCCGGTGCCGTAGCCCATGAGCACGAAGTTGGCGACCCAGATCGGGACGCGTGCGCCCGTGATCGGGTGGATCGCGTGCAGGCCGGTCGGCATGCCGCGCTTTTCCATGGTCTCGAGCGCGGCTTCGGTCACGCCGTTGCGCTGGCACTCGGCCAGGAACGCCTGCAGGTCGGGATTGTTCGCCGCGGCCTTGACCGCGAGCGGGTGCTCGGCCGCCACGGCCATGTACGTCACGCCGCACAGCGTGTCGGGGCGTGTCGTGTAGATCGCGAGCGTGCCGCCGTCCTCGACGTCGAACTCGAGCTCGAGGCCCTCGCTGCGGCCGATCCAGTTCTCCTGCATCAGCTTGACGCGCTCGGGCCAGCCCGGCAGGCCGCCCAGGGCGCCGAGCAGGTCGTCGGCGTACCGCGTGATGCCGAGGTAGTACATCGGGATCTCGCGCTTCTCGACCAGCGCGCCGGTGCGCCAGCCACGGCCGTCGATCACCTGCTCGTTGGCGAGCACGGTCTGGTCGACCGGGTCCCAGTTGACGACGCCTGTCGTGCGGTAGGCGATGCCCTTCTCGAGCATGCGCAGGAACAGCCACTGGTTCCAGCGGTAGTAGTCGGGCTTGCAGGTCGTGACCTCACGCGACCAGTCGATGCCGAAGCCGAGCGACTTCAGCTGCTTCTTCATGTACGCGATGTTGTCGTAGGTCCACTTCGCGGGCGGCACGCCGTTCGCCATCGCAGCGTTCTCGGCGGGCAGGCCGAACGCGTCCCAGCCCATCGGCTGCAGCACGTTGTGGCCCTGCATGCGCATGAAGCGCGTCAGCACGTCGCCGATCGTGTAATTGCGCACGTGGCCCATGTGCAGGCGCCCGCTCGGGTACGGGAACATGCAGAGGCAGTAGTACTTCGGGCGCGAGGGGTCCTCGGCGACGGCGAAGCTGCCGTTGTCGTCCCAGTACTTCTGGGCGGCGGATTCGAGGACGGACGGTTCGTAACGTTCCTGCATGGAGCGACCGGTCGGGGGGCGTGAAGCGGATTGCACAGGATACTGGGAAATTGGGGACACTCTCCAATTTACGGCGGCGGGAACACTCTCCATTTGCGACTGGCCGCGAAGAGCGCCGAAACCGGTGCGAATTTCACCCGGCCGTCCCGTCCCCGGAAATGGGGACACTCTCCAATTTCCGGAATTGGAGAGTGTCCCCTATTTCCGCAGGAAGCGAATGCGCCCCTGCGCGTCGACCTGCCGCTCGAGGTCGCCCGCATGCCAGAGGCAGTTCAGGTGCGCGACCGTCTCCCCCACCGCAAGGAAGCGGTGGAAGCCGCGCAGTGGCCGGCCGTACATCACGGCCAGCAGTTCGTAGGCACTGCGGGGCTGGTCGCGACAGGCCTCGCGCAGGGCCTCGAGCTGCTGCAGGTGGTGCGAACGCAGCACTTCGATGCGACGGTGCAGTCCGCGAAACGGCCGGCCGTGCGACGGCAGCACGAGCGTGCCGCGGGCACAGTGTTGCGCAAGCCGTCCGAGCGACTCCAGGTACTCGGCCAGCGGGTTCGCATCCGGACGCGAGGCCAGCACGCTGACGTTCGGTGAGATCGTCGGCAGCACCTGGTCGCCGCTGATCAGCACTTCGTGCTCGGCGTCGTACAGGCACAGGTGTCCGCGGCAGTGCCCACTGGTCTCGATGACCTGCCAGTTGCGTCCGCCCGCCTCGAGCACGTCGCCGCCCGCGGTCGGCCGCCCGAGCGGTGGCAAGCCGCCATACCACCGTCCGTGCTCGTCGCCGGCGGAACGCTGCTGCGCCTCGGCCGAGACGTCCATGCCGTGCGCGGCGACGAATGCGAAGCGCCGCGCGTGCACGGCTTCGCCGGTCATCGCCAGGTACTCGGCGGTCGAAGCGTGACCGATCGGGGACATCCACACCGGCGCGCCGTGGCGTTCGTGCAGCCAGCGCGACAGGCCCATGTGGTCGGGGTGGTCGTGCGTGACGACGATGCGACGCAAGGGCCGGCCCTGCAGCACGCCTGTTTCGAGCGTTTCCCACGCCGCGCGACAGACCTCTTCCGCGAGACCCGTGTCCACGAGCAGCCAGCCGTCGGCTTCCGGCATCAGCCACACGTTGATGTGGTTGAGCTCCATCGGCAGCGGGATGCGGGCCCACACGAGGCCCACGTCGATCGCCATGGCGTGCGCCGGCTCCGGCGGCGGCAGCTCGAGGTAGTCGAGCGCGTGCCGCGGCGAGGGATAGAGCTCGCCCTCGGCGGTGATCTTGTCGCGGTCTGCGCGGGTCATGCGACGGCCGCCTGCCGTGCCCTGCGCTGCCTGGCGAACACGCCGAGCACCAGGCCGAACGCCAGCAGCACGACCGGCACGTTGCCCCAACGCACGTAGGGCGTGAGCCCGGTGCGCGGCTGCACCTCGCCGCGGAGCACGCCCGGCTGGAACTGCGGCAACGTCGCGCGCAAGGCACCGTCGGCGGCGATCAGCGCGGTCATGCCGTCGTTGGTCGCGCGCAGCATGTCGCGCCCGCTTTCGAGCGAACGCATGCGGCTGATGTCGAGGTGCTGGTGCGGCGCGGTCGAATCGCCGAACCACGCGTCGTTGGTGACGTTGACCAGCAGCGTCGACTCGCGCACGAGCCGCAGTTGCTCCGAGCCGTAGGCATCCTCGTAACAGACGGTCGGTGCGAGCGTCTGCGCGGCCGCGCGCAGCGGCGCCTGCTGCTCGCTGCCCGACTGGAAGTCCGAGTACGGCAGGTTCATCAGCCGCATCCACTCGCGGACGCGTGCCGGCACGGGGAAGAACTCCCCGAACGGCACCAGCCGCCGCTTGTCGTACCACTGCGGTTGCGGCCGCGAGTCGTGCGTCCAGCCCGCGATCGAGTTGTAGTGGGCACCGTTCGTCGCGTCGCGACGGATCAGCCCCATCACCAGCGACGAGCCGCTCGCGAGCGCCGCACCCGACACCTGCGCGAGGTACGGCCGGATGTACTCCTCGAGCGACGGCACCGCCGATTCCGGCCACACGATGATGTCGGCGCCGAGGTGCGGCGCGGTGAGGTCGACGTAGAGCTGCATCGTGCGCTCGCGCTGCGACGCTTCCCACTTCATTGCCTGCGGCACGGCGCCCTGCACGAGCGCCACCTGCACAGGGCCGTCCACGGGGCGTGTCCACGGCACGACCACGAGCAATGCGCCGACCACCCACAGGGCGACGGCGGTGCCGCCCGCCGCGATGCGCTCGCGGCGTGTCGTGGCGAGCACCAACGCCGCCAGCGCGCCGGCCGTGATCGCGACCGCGAGGCTCACGCCGTAGACACCAAGCACCGGCGCATAACCGCGCAACGACGTCGCGAGTTGCGTGTAGCCGAGCGCGAGCCACGGGAAGCCGCTCATGAGCCAGCCGCGCAGCCACTCGGACAGCACCCACAGCGACGGCAGCACGAGCAGCCAACGCGTCAGCCCCACGGCCGGTGCCCAGCGCGCGACGACGTAGCCGACCAGTGCGCTGTAGGCCCCCATGATCGCCACGAGCCCGAGCATCAGGAACAACGCGATCCACACCGGCGCCTGACCGACGAGGTGGATGCTGTGGTAGAGCCAGTAGGTGGCCGCGAGGAACGTGCCGCCGGTGAACAGGAAGCCACGCCACGCGGCTTCGCGCGGGCCGACGCCGTGCCAGAGCACGAACAGTGCCGCCGGGCAGGCCACGGCGAGTGGCTGCCAGGCCGTCGGCGCGAATGCCAGCGCGAGCAGCAGGCCGAGCGGCAGCGCGAGCCAGCGTCCCCAGGCGAGGACGCCGCGCAGCGACGCGGGCCGGCTCACGGCCTCAACGGCCATCCGGCGCAGGACGCACGTCCGGCGTCGTCACCCGCAGCGTCTCGATGCGGCGGCGATCCGCCCGCGTCACCTTGAGCTCGAGGCCGCCGATCTGGATCGCCTCGCCGCGTCGCGGCATGCGGCCGAGTTCGTGCAGCACGAGACCGCCGATCGTGTCGGCCTCCTCGTCGGAGAACCGCGTGCCGAAGGCTTCGTTGAATTCCTCGATGCGCGTGAGCGCGGGCACGGTCCAGGCGCGGTCGGCCTCCTTGCGGATGCCCTCGCCTTCGTCGACGTCGTACTCGTCGCCGATGTCGCCGACGATCTGCTCGAGCACGTCCTCGATCGTGAGCAACCCGGAGACGCCGCCGTACTCGTCGACGACGATCGCCATGTGGTTGTGGCTCACGCGGAATTCCTTGAGCAGCACGTTGAGGCGCTTGCTCTCGGGGATGAACACGGCCGGGCGCAGGCACTCGCGGATGTCGAAATGGTCGCGGCTTTCCTCGACGAAGAACCGCAGCAGGTCCTTCGCGAGCAGGATGCCGACGACCTCGTCGCGGTCCTCGCCGACGACCGGGAAGCGCGAGTGGCCGGACTCGATCACCACCGGCAGGATCTTTTCGGGCGGGTCCTCGCGGTGGATCACGACCATCTGCGAGCGTGCCACCATCACGTCCCGGACCTGGATCTCGGAGACCTGCAGCACGGACTCGAGCATCTCGAGCACGTCGCCGTCGATCAGCCCGCGCTCGCGCGCGTCGGCGAGCACGTCGCCCAGCTGCTCGAGATCCCGCGGCTCGCCCGTCAGCGTCTCGGCGAGGCGCCGCAACCAACCGCCGCCCGAGGACGACGAACCCGTATGCCCGTTATTACTCATACCTTGCCGTGGTGACCCTGGTACGGGTCATCAAACCCCAATCGCTGCAGGATTTCCACTTCGAGCTTTTCCATCTTGCCCGCGGCGCGCGGCTGCTCGTGGTCGTAACCGAGCAGGTGCAGCGTGCCGTGCACGACCATGTGCGCCCAGTGCGCCGACAGCGGCTTGCCCTGCTCGCGCGCCTCGCGCGCGACGACCGGCGCGCAGACGACCAGGTCGCCAAGCGCGCCTTCGTAGCGGCATTCCTCCGTCGATGCGGGGAATGAAAGCACGTTGGTCGGTTTGGGCTTGCCGCGGAACCCTTCGTTCAGTCGATGACTTTCGGTGTTGCCGACGACTCGCACGCAGACTGTCGGCGCGACGCCCTGATCCGGTGCGCGGGCACGCTTGCGACTGCGTGGCAGCGCGGTCGAACCCGCGTCCCAGGCCGCGCGCGCCCAGCGACGCAACAGCACCGGGCCCGGCACTCCGGCCGGCCGCCGCGCGTACTGCACGTCGACCCGCAGGTCCGCACCGCTGCGATCGGCGGTCGCGGCACGCGCCGTCGCGCGCGACGACGTCGGCCTGCGCGCAGGGGGAGGTTCGGCGGAACGCGACTCGGTGCCCTTGCGCATCAGCGGTCCTGCGCGTCCGCGCCGGCGTCGGTGTTGCGCTCGTACGCCTGCACGATGCGCTGCACGAGCGGATGCCGCACGACGTCGCGCGCGTTGAAGAACGTGAACGCGACGCCGTCGACGCCGCGCAAGACCTCGATCGCGTGGCGCAGGCCCGAGCGCTGCTGCCGCGGCAGGTCGACCTGCGTGATGTCGCCCGTGACGACCGCCTTCGAGCCGAAGCCGAGACGCGTCAGGAACATCTTCATCTGCTCGACCGAGGTGTTCTGCGCCTCGTCGAGGATGATGAACGAGTCGTTGAGCGAGCGGCCGCGCATGAACGCGAGCGGCGCCACCTCGATCACCTGTCGCTCGATGTTCCGCGCGACGCGGTCGAAACCCATCATTTCGTAGAGCGCGTCGTACATCGGTCGCAGGTACGGGTCGACCTTCTGCGCCATGTCGCCCGGCAGGAAACCGAGGCGCTCGCCGGCCTCGACCGCGGGCCGCACCAGCACGATGCGGCGCACGCTGCCGGACTGCAGCGCCTCGACCGCGCTCGCGACCGCGAGGTAGGTTTTGCCGGTGCCGGCGGGTCCGATGCCGAACGTGAGGTCGTTGAGGCGGATCTGCTCGAGATAGAGCCGCTGGTTCGGGCCGCGACCGCGGATGCCGCCACGCTGCGTCTGCACGACGACGTCGCGCTCACCGGTCGCAGTGCCGGACGCGACGTCGGTCGAGGCGTCGGCGACGGCGACCGGCGGAAAGCCGTATTCCTGCACGACGAGGTGCACGCGGTCGGGCGAGAGCGTCTCGCTCGCCGACAGGTCGAACATGTGCCTGAGCACCGCTTCGGCGTTGGCGACCGGTTCGGCTGGGCCGAGCACCTGCAACTGGTGGCCGCGACGACGCACCTCGACGCCGAGGCGTTCCTCGACATGGCGCAGGTTCTGTTCCATCGGCCCCGCGAAATTCGCGAGGCGCTGGTTGTCCGCGCCCTCGAGCGAAACCTCGCGCGCCTCGATCGGCACGCTCATCCAGCCACTCTCCTTGCCGTGTCGACGCCGGTGTCGCGCGTCGACTCCAGTTCCGTGCTCGCGCCGCCGACGAGCCGGCCGCGCAGCGAGTTGCGCAGCGCCTCGGTGACCTGCACGTCGACGAAACGGTTGATCAGCGATGCCGGGCCGTCGAAATTGACCCAGCGGTTGTTCTCGGTGCGACCTGCGAGCTGGCGCGCGTCCTTTTTCGCCGGCCGCTCCACGAGCACGCGCTGCACGGTGCCGACCATCGCTTGACTGATCGCCTCGGCCTGCTGCTGCAACTGCGCCTGCAGCCGTTCGAGCCGTGCGTGCTTTTCCTCGAGCGTCACGTCGTCGGGCAGCGAGGCCGCCGGCGTGCCGGGACGCGCGCTGTAGATGAAGCTGTAGCTCTGGTCGAAGCCGACATCGCGCACGAGGTCGAGCGTCGCCTGGAAGTCACGTTCCGTCTCGCCCGGGAAGCCCACGATCAGGTCGGTCGAGATGCAGATGTCGGGCCGCGCCTGGCGCAGCTTGCGGAGCTTCTGCTTGTACTCGAGCACGGTGTGGCCGCGCTTCATCAGCGCGAGCACCCGGTCGGAGCCGCTCTGCACCGGCAGGTGCAGGTAGTTCGCGAGCTTGGGTACGTCGCGATAAGCCTCGACGAGGCTCTCGCGGAACTCGACCGGGTGCGAGGTCGTGAAACGGATGCGCTCGACGCCGGGCACCGCCGCGACGAAGTAGATCAGCGCGGCGAGGTCGGCATGCCCGCCGTCCGCCATCGCGCCGCGATAGGCATTGACGTTCTGGCCGAGCAGCGTGACCTCGGAGACGCCCTGCTGCGCGAGCACGCGCACCTCGGCCATGACCTGTTCGAGCGGACGGCTGACTTCCTCGCCGCGCGTGTACGGCACGACGCAGAACGTGCAGTACTTGCTGCAGCCTTCCATGATCGAGACGAACGCGGTGGCGCCTTCGGCGCGCGGCTCCGGCAGCCGGTCGAACTTCTCGATCTCGGGGAAGCTCACGTCGACGACCGAGCGGCCATTGCCCTTCAGCTGCGCGATCATCTCGGGCAGCCGGTGGATCGTCTGCGGCCCGAAGACGAGGTCGACGAACGGCGCCCGGTCGGTGATGCCTTCGCCCTCCTGGCTCGCGACGCACCCGCCGACGCCGATGATGACCTCGGGCCGGCGGCCCTTGAGCGCGCGCCAGTGCCCGAGCTGCGAGAACACCTTCTCCTGCGCCTTCTCACGCACCGAGCAGGTGTTGAGCAGCAGCAGGTCGGCCTGCTCGGGGTCGTCGGTCGGCTCGTAGCCGCCCGCTGCACGCAGCACGTCCGCCATGCGGGCGGAGTCGTACTCGTTCATCTGGCAACCGAAAGTCTTGAGGTAGACGCGTGGCATCGACTTGCCCGGAGGCGGCTGTTCGTTTCGAGGGGGGCGGCCGACCGGGCCGACGGGGTGCCGATTGTACCTGCTCGCGTCCCGGGGCGGGCGGGACCGGGCCTTCAGTGCGCTTCGGTAGACTTCCGCGGGGGGTGGGCCAGCAGGGCCTCCAGGACCTCGATTTCGACGGGCTTGACCAGGTGCGCGTCGAATCCGCCCTGGGCCGACCGGCACCGGTCGGCGGCCTGGCCGAAACCGCTCAGCGCGACCACGCTCAGGGCGGCGCGCCCCGGCAGCGCCCCGATGCGGCGCGCCACTTCGTAGCCATCCATGCCGGGCATGCCGAGGTCGAGCAGCACGATGTCCGGCGCGTCGCGCGCCACGGCCTCGAGCGCTGCGGCACCGTCGTGCGCGAGCCGGACCTGGTGACCCAGAAGCTGCAGCAGTGCGCCGAGGGATTCGCCCGCGTCGCGGTTGTCGTCGACCACCAGCACCCGCCGGGCGGCGGCGGCGCGGCGAGGGACAGCCTGCGACGCGTCGGCGGCCACGGCCTTCGGTCCGATGGGCAGCCTGACCTCCAGCGCGCTGCCGCGCCCGCTGCGCCCGGCCGAGGCGCGGATCGAGCCGCCGTGCAGTTCGACGATGCTGCGCGCGAGGGCCAGGCCGAGGCCGAGGCCCCCGTAGCGCCCGCGTCGCGCGACCGGCTCGAGCTGCACGAACGGCTCGAAGACATGCTCGAGCATGTCGGGCGGGATGCCGAAACCCTCGTCTTCGACGACGATGATCGCCTCGCCCCCCGCCTCCCCGCGCAGGGACACGCCGATACGGCCGGCCGGCGCGTTGTAGTGCGCGGCGTTGTTGAGCAGGTTGGTCAGCACCTGGGTCACGCGTATCGGGTCGACGTGCACCAGCAGCGGGCGCGCCGGCAGGTCGACCTGGACTTCGTGGTTGCCGGCGTCGAGGAGCGGCCGGCTGGTCTCGAGCGCGTTGCGCACCACTTCGGCCAGGTCCACCGGCTCCCGGTGCAACTCGAGCTTGCCGCGCGAGATCCGCGAGGTGTCGAGCAGGTCGTCGAGCAGCCGGACCATCTGGTCGACCTGGCGCTGCATCATTTCGCGTGTCCGCCGCGCGCGTTCGTTGCCCGACGGGTCGCGACGCAGCACTTCGAGGCCGTTGCGCAGCGGCGCGAGCGGATTGCGCAGCTCGTGTGCCAGCACGGCGAGGAAGTCGTCCTTGCGCCGGTCTGCGGCAGTCAGGCGCTCCTGCGCGATCTTGAGGTCGTGGACGTCGGTGGCCGTCCCGAACCACTGTCGCGCGCCGGCCGGTCCGACCCGGTGTGCGCGACTCAGGTGCCAGCGGAAGTGGCCGTCACTCATGCGCATTCGATGCTCGCACTCGTAGGTCCCGCCGTTCGCCACCGCGTGTCGCCAGGCGCGGACGGTCCGGTCCTCGTCGTCCGGGTGCAGGCTCGGATGCCAGTTCCAGGTGCCGTCGTCGTTCTCACTCAAGCCGGTGTAACGCGTCACCTGCGTGTTGTAGTAATCCACCGTGCCGTCGGCCGTCGCGGTCCAGACGAGTTGCGGCATCGCATCGGCGAGCCGGCGAAACCGCATTTCGCTGTCGCGCAGCGCGCCTTCCGCCATGCGCTGCTCGGTCAGGTCGTGAACGGAAAGGAACACCAGTCCCTCGCCGCTCGGCATCGACACGCGCGCGCCGGAATACGACACGATGCGCTCCCAATGCTGTGCAGCGGGACGCAGCCGCAACTCGAGCCGGTCGATCGTCTCGCCACGGCGGATGCGCGGAATCGGCCACTCGCTGCGTTCGAGCCGTCGTGCGCCGTCGGCACTCCACAGCTCGAACGGCATCGACGCGAGCGGCCCGAGGCCGTCGGCGACCTCGGTCATGCAGTGGATGCGACGCGCCGCGGGATTCCAGTAGATCAGTTCGTCGTGATCGTCGGCGATGATCGCGCCCTCGCCGAAATGCTCCAGCGCGGCGTTCCAGCGCTCCTCGCTGCGCTGCAGCGCATCGGCCGACTGGCGACGACGCTCGGCGTCGCGCGCCCTCTCGGTGATGTCCTTGAACAGGATCGCGACGTGGGCCTGGGCCGGCTCGTCGACGCGGTACGCGTACACCTCGTACACGCGACCGAGGGCCTTTGCCACGCTCTCGAACTGTGCGGGTTCGCCCGTGCGGGCCACGCGGCCGTAGCGCTCGAACCAGATCGGTTCGTGCTCGGGCGCGATCTCCCGCATGCGCCGGCCGGCCGCGCCGACGATGCCCGTCTGCGCCTCGAACGCGGGGTTCGTCTCGAGAAAGCGGTAGTCGACGGCCTCGCCTGACGCGTCGAAGATCATCTCGACCACGCAGAACCCGCGGTCGATGAAACGCAGCAGCGTGTCGTACCGGCTGACGCTCGCCCGCAAAGCGGCCGCCGTGTTCTGCAAGGAAGCGAGCGCAGCCTCCGCTGCGTCGGCGACGGAATCGGCGTCGCCACGATGGAGCGCTTCGATCGTCGCTTCGGCGGCGGCGAGGCGCTGCTCGATGCCCGGGACGGGTTCAGGCATCAGGGGTGACCTCGCGGGGCAGCAAATCGAGCGGCGGCGTTTCGGTGGGCATGGGGCATGGGACGTCGTACCGTGCAGCGTGCGGGTCGTGTTTGCGCCACGACATCAGCGCGGCCCTCGCGACGGTCGCCAGCCGGCTCACTGGTCGGCAAAGGTCGAGGAACCACGGCTATAGGGCTTGGCCTACCGACCCGTCGCGGCAATCGATCGCCTGGGCAGGGTCACCGTGAACACGGTCTGGCGGTCTTTGGATGTGGCAGCGATCGTGCCGCCGTGCGCCTTCGCGATCTCGCTCGCGATATACAGGCCCAGGCCCAACCCGGCCTCGTTGCTGGTCGGGCCGCCGTGCCCCCGACGCAGGGGCTCGAACAGGTGCGCGAGCGCTTCGTCTTCGATCGTTTCGCCGGTGTTGGCGACGGTCAGGCGGACGCCGGTTTCAGCTCCATGCAGCGCGACACGGATCGTCCCGTCGGGCGCGCCGTAGTGCAGCGCGTTCAGGATGAGGTTGTCGAGCACCTGCTGCACGCGGTCGGGGTCCCACGAACCAGTGCAATTCCCGGAGACTTCCAGCTCCACGGCGCGTTGCGGGTAGGTCGCCTGGAACTGCTCGACTTCCTCCGCACAGACCTTGCCCAGGTCGACTTCGCGGGGCGTCACCCGGATTCCCAGGCCGAGTTCGGTGCGATTGAAGTCGACAAGGTCGTCGAGGAGCTTCTGCATGCGTGCACCACTGCGGACGATGCGTTCCGTGGCGCGCCCGAGGTCGTCGTCGGCTGCCATGGCCTGCAAATGCCTGGCCGTCATCTGGATGGCATGCAGCGGGCTGCGCAGGTCGTGGCTCAGCATGCCGAGCAGCAGGTTGCGCGCGCGTGTCACGTGCACGGTGAACGACGCGATGGACTCCGCCAGCGCCTGGTCGATCGCCTCGTTGAACCGTATGAGGTCGTCGATGCCCGGCGGCTCGGGCAAACATGCCTCCATCCAGCTCTTCAGCACGCTGGCCCGCAGCGCGCGATATTCGGAGGCAAGCTGGTCGATGTTGAAGCCGCTTTCCGCCCGCAGGATTGCGTGCGTCTGGGCCGCCGTCCTGGAGGCGCCGCTGACCGCCGGAGCGAGGCCCATCGACTTCGCCGTTTGTTCGTCCGGGCTCTGGGCGGTCGCGAGGTCGGCGACGATCGCCTGCAGGATCTCCGGGCCGTGGTCGCGCAGCGAGCGCGAAGACATGTGCTCGGCCGCCGGCAAGCGTGTCGTCGCGAACGCCTCCCACCGCTGCAGGATGGCCTCCATGTCGCGCAGGATGAAATCGCCGAGACGCATGCGGCCTCCGTAGCGAAGGGCGATCGGGCCCTCATGGTACGCCGCACGAAGCCGACCTGGGCGTCAGCGGCCTATACGGCGCCGCAAGCAGAAAGCCCCCGAAACCGGGGGCTTTCTGGAATCAGAAACTGGGCAGTCAGTCCTGCAGATATGGACTTCAGAACGGGATGTCGTCGTCGAACTCGGTCGGGCCCGAGTCGCTGACCGGCGCACGACTGCCGCCAGCCGACGCAGGTGCCTGGCGCGACCGCGACTCGCCGCCGCCGTAGTCGCCACCGCCGCCACCGCCCATGCCGCCGCCACCCGGGCGGCCGCCGAGCATCTGCATCTCGTTGGCGTTGATCTCGGTCGTGTAGCGGTCCCGGCCTTCCTTGTCCTGCCACTTGCGCGTGCGCAGCTTGCCCTCGATGTACACCTGCGAACCCTTCTTGAGGTACTCGGCGGCGATCTCGGCGAGGCGGTCGTACATGACGATGTTGTGCCACTCCGTCTGCTCGCGCTGCTCGCCGGTCTGCTTGTCCTTCCAGGACTCGCTCGTGGCGATGCTGAAGTTCGTGACCGCCTTGCCGTTCGGCATGTAGCGGGTCTCGGGGTCCTTGCCCAGGTTGCCGACGAGGATGACTTTGTTGACGCCGCGTGCCATGTGAGGGGAGTCCGTGTTTCTGCAGGGAAAGGTGGGGGATTTTACGGCAAGCCGGCGCCTGCCGCCGGGCGTTAATGGCCGGGTTCAGCCCGAAACGGGCTCGCTGACCGGTTCGCCCGAGCGGCCAGCCAGCAGGGCCCAGCCGAAGGCCAGCACGGCGCAGCCCCAGAAGACGCCCACGAGGCCGAACTGGCCCAGCAGGACGCCGCCGATCGCGCCGCCGGCGAACGCGCCCAGGAACTGCGCGGTCGCGAATACGCCGAGCGCGGCGCCCCGGTCCGCGGTGGGCGCCGCCTGGGTCAGCAACGCGGGCAACCGGGCCTCGAGGAAGTTGAACACCGCGAAAAACAGTGTCAGCGCCGCCAGCACCACCCAGAGGTGGTGATGGTCGAGTCCGAGGACGGCTTGGGCGAGCCCGGTCAGCGCGACAGCCAGCACGAACAGGAACCCTGCCCGCCCGCCTCGCTCCGTCCGCAGCACGAGCGGCAAGGTGCCGGCGATCGACGCCACGAACACGCCCAGGTAGACCATCCAGTGGTCCGCGCTCGCGATCCCGAGGTGGGTTTCGAGCACCTGCGGCACCGACAGGAACGTGGCCGTCATGATCGAGTGCAGCGCGAACATGCCGAAATACAGCGGCCGCAGCTGCGGCCGGTTCACGAGCTCCAGCATGCCCGACAGTCGCCTGCTCTCGGCGCCGCCGTGGCGCGGCGGCTCGGCCGGCACGGCGAAATGCAGCAGCACCAGCCCGAGCAGCGCCATCGCCAGCATGATGCCGAAGATTCCGGGCACGCCGATCGCGGCGTCGAGCGCAGGCGCCGCCACCAGCGCGACGATGAACGACGCCCCGATGCTGATGCCGATGATCGCCATCGCGCGGGTACGGACTTCGGTGCGCGTCAGGTCGGCGAGCAGCGCGCTGACCGAGGCCGACACCGCGCCCGCGCCCTGCACACCACGCGCGATCGCGAGCATCACGAGGCTGTCGGCGACCATGCCGAGGACCGAGCCGGCCACGAAGAACAGCAATCCCAGCGTGATCAAGGGCTTGCGACCGTAGCGGTCGGACCAGCGGCCGAACGGGATCTGCAGCACGGCCTGGGTCAGGCCGTAGGCACCCATCGCGATGCCGAGCAACTGCGGCGAGTAGTCCGGCAGCGTGTGCGCGTACAGCGCCAGCACGGGCAACAGCAGGAACATGCCGAGCATGCGCGACGCGTAGATCGCAGCCAATGCGCCGACCGACCGGCGTTCGACAGGAGTCATCGCCGGCCTCTGGACAGGATCGCGGGGTCGGATGGTCTTTGCCTCGAAACGGGAGCGCTGCCTATATTAGCAGGCTGCCCCCAGCGGCCCCACGCACGAACGCAGAGCTGACTCCCGCATGGACGTGATTCGTATTCGCGGCGCCCGCACGCACAACCTGCGCGGCATCGACCTCGACCTGCCGCGCGACAAGCTGATCGTGATCACCGGACTGTCGGGGTCCGGCAAATCCTCGCTCGCGTTCGACACGATCTACGCCGAAGGCCAGCGTCGCTACGTCGAGTCGCTGTCGGCCTACGCACGGCAGTTCCTGTCGGTCATGGAAAAACCCGACGTCGACCACATCGAGGGCCTCTCCCCTGCGATCGCCATCGAGCAGAAGGCGACCTCGCACAACCCGCGCTCGACCGTCGGCACGGTCACCGAAATCTACGACTACCTGCGCGTGCTGTATGCGCGCGCCGGCGTGCCGCGCTGCCCCGAGCACGGCCAGGAGCTCGCGGCGCAGACCGTGACGCAGATGGTCGACCAGGTGCTCGCGCTGCCCGAAGGCACGGGCGTGCTGCTGCTCGCGCCGGTCGTGCAGGACCGCAAGGGCGAGCATGCCGAAGTGTTCGACCACCTGCGCAGCCAGGGGTACGTGCGTGCCCGCATCGACGGCAAGCTGGTCGAACTCGAGGAGCGACCGGCGCTCGACGCGCGTCGACGCCACACGATCGAGGCGGTGATCGACCGCCTCAAGGTGCGGCCAGATGCGGCGCAACGGCTCGCCGAATCGTTCGAAACCGCGCTCGCGCTCGCGCAGGGCTCGGCCAGGCTTGCGTTCCACGACGAGCCGGACCGCGAGCCGTTGCAGTTCTCGAACCGCTTTGCCTGCACCGTGTGCGGCTACAGCCTCACCGAACTCGAGCCGCGGCTCTTTTCGTTCAACAACCCGAACGGCGCCTGCGGCACCTGCGGCGGCCTCGGCGTGCAGGAGTTCTTCGACCCCGCGCGCGTGGTGGTCAACCCCGGGTTGTCGCTCGCCGGAGGTGCGATCCGCGGCTGGGACAGGCGCAACGCCTATTACTTCCAGCTGATCCAGTCGCTCTCGCGGCACTTCCGCTTCGACATCGAGGCACCGTGGCAGGAACTGCCCGAGGCCGTGCGGCACGCGCTGCTCTGGGGCAGCGGCGAGGAGAAGATCCCGTTCCGCTATTTCGATGCCAAGGGCGCCGCGACCAAGCGCGTGCACGCCTGGGAAGGCATCCTGCCCAACCTCGAGCGACGCTACCGCGAGACCGAATCGGCGACCGTGCGCGAGGAGTTGTCGAAGTACCGCGGCATGCGCGCCTGCGTCGACTGCGGCGGCAGCCGGCTCAACACGGCGGCTCGCAACGTGTTCGTCGCGGGACGCAATCTGCCGGACGTTGCGGCGTTGTCGATCGCAGAGGCGCGTCGGTTCTTCGGCAGCGTACAGATCGAGGGCTGGCGTGGCGAGATCGCGGCGCGACTCGTGCGTGAAGTCGCCGACCGGCTGACGTTCCTGAGCGACGTCGGGCTCGACTACCTGTCGCTCGACCGCAGCGCAGAGACGCTCTCGGGTGGCGAGGCACAGCGCATCCGGCTCGCGAGCCAGATCGGCTCGGGGCTCGTCGGCGTCATGTACATCCTCGACGAACCGTCGATCGGGCTGCACCAGCGCGACAACCAGCGCCTGCTCGACACGCTCGTGCGGCTGCGCGACCTCGGCAACACCGTGCTCGTGGTCGAGCACGACGAGGACGCGATCCGCCAGTCCGACTACGTCGTCGACCTGGGCCCCGGCGCCGGTTCGCACGGTGGTCTCGTCGTGTCGCAGGGCACGCCCGCCGCCGTCGCGGCCGACCCGGCGTCGCTGACCGGCGCGTTCCTGAGCGGTCGTCGCCGGATCGCGGTGCCACGACAGCGGCGCACGCCGGATCCCGAGAAGCGCATCCGCATCGTCGGGGCGACCGGCAACAACCTGCAGGGCGTGACCGCGAGCTTTCCGCTCGGACTCATGACCTGCGTGACCGGCGTGTCGGGCTCGGGCAAGTCGACGCTCGTGATCGACACGCTCTACCGGCACGCGGCGGGCGCGCTACAGGAGTCGAGCGGCGGCGAGCCTGCACCGTGCAGCGCGATCGAGGGTCTCGACCAGATCGACCGCGTGATCGACATCGACCAGAGCCCGATCGGCCGCACGCCACGCTCGAACCCCGCGACCTACACCGGGATCTTCGGACCGGTGCGCGAGCTGTTCGCCGAGGTGCCCGAGGCGCGCGCGCGTGGCTACGACCCCGGACGCTTCAGCTTCAACGTGCGCGGCGGCCGCTGCGAGGCGTGCGAAGGCGACGGCGTGATCCGCGTTGAGATGCACTTCCTGCCCGACGCCTACGTCATGTGCGACGCCTGTCGCGGCATGCGCTACAACCGCGAGACACTCGAGATCCGCTACAAGGGCCGCAACATCCACGAAGTGCTCGAGATGACGATCGAGGACGCGGCGACGTTCTTCCGCAGCGTGCCGGCCGTGCAGGGCAAGCTGCAGACGCTGCTCGACGTGGGCCTCTCGTACGTGCGGCTCGGGCAGAACGCGACGACGCTCTCGGGCGGCGAGGCGCAGCGCATCAAGCTCGCGCGCGAACTCGCCAAGCGCTCGACAGGCCGCACGCTCTACATCCTCGACGAGCCGACCACGGGGCTGCACTTCCACGACATCGAGCAGCTGCTCGGCGTGCTCACGCGGCTGCGCGACGACGGCAACACGATCGTCGTGATCGAGCACAACCTCGACGTGATCAAGACGGCCGACTGGATCGTCGACATGGGTCCCGAGGGTGGTGACGGCGGTGGTACGGTCGTCGCCGAGGGTTCGCCGGAGGACGTCGCGCGCATGCCCGCCTCGCACACGGGCGAATACCTGACACGCGTGCTCGGCTGATCGTCACCTCTCCCACGCGTGGGAGAGGTGAAGAGCCCTCACCCGCCGCTGCGCGGCGACCTCTCCCGCGAACGGGAGAGGTGAAGAATCCTCAGCCGCCGCTCTGCGGCGACCTCTCCGGCGAGCGGGAGAGGTGTGGGCGGACTTCGGTGCGGAAGCGGTGGCGGATCTCGCCGCCGGCGCGAGTCTCGGTGTAACGCCCACCCGTCTGCACCGCGATCACGCGACGCCAGAACTGCAGCGCGGGACGGTTGTGCTCGTCCTCGATGACTTCCCAGTCACCCGAAAACCGGTGGAACAGCAGCGCCGCGGCGCTGGCACCGACACCGCGCCGACGCGCCGCGGGTTCGACGAAGAATTCCGACATGCGGTAGTCGTACGGCACGCGCGGGAACAGCGGTGGCCGCGCTACGCGCGCAAACCCTGCGCGCTCGCCGTTGACCAGGATCACGAACGGGTGCGAGCCGGTGTCGCTGAACCAGCTGGAGAGGAATTCGTCCTCGCGCGCGTCCCATTCGCCGAGCACCGGGAACAGGCCGGTCCGGGAGGTCGAGAGATCGGCGAGATAGCCACGATAAACCGCGCGAATCCATTCGCGGTCCTGAGGTGCGTTGCGTGCGTCGCGAATCGAGACGGACACTGGTGACCCACTCGCCTCCAGCGGCAGATCGTGCGGGGTCGGGCGTCGCGGTGGCGACGGACTCCCCCGGGGGCTGGTCGGGAGCCGTGACTCCCGCAGGGTCAGGATGGAGCGGACCCCAGCCGGGATCCGCTCCACCCGAGACTACAAACTAACCTTGGAGATTAGTTCGCGGCCGGGGCAGTGCCTTCGGCCGGGGCAGCAGCGGCGTCGGCCGGGGCAGCGGCCGGGTCGACCGGGGCAGCCGGGTCGACCGGGGCGACGGCGGCGTCGACGGCAGCAGCGGCGTCCGTGGCGGCAGCGGCGGCGTCCGTGGCGGCCTGGTCGGCAGCGGCAGCGGCTTCAGCAGCGGCGTCGGCAGCGGCTTCAACCGGCTCTTCCTTCTTGGCGCAGCCGGCGAGGGCGAGGGCGGCGAGGGCGGCGGCGAGGGCGATCTTCGCGTTCATGGATGAATACCCCAATACAGTCGTTCGGTAAGTGATGTCGATCATTGGCCATCTGGGGCTGGTGTCGGCGGAGCCGTGCCAGCCGGATGCGCGGAGGGGATTCTAGGGCGACGCCTACAGGGGGGAACCGTCGAAACTGTCTCTGAATGGCGACAGCGCGTTCCGCTGTTGCTCGAGCAGGGCATCCGCGCACGAGACTGGCTCCAGCCAACGTGTGCAGCCGGATCCCGCGCCGGGCCTCGCATCTCCTATCATCGCGGCTGCGTTCACGACTGCGAGCAGCCGACCATGACCGATTCCCTCGACCTGACGTTTCCGGCCCACATCGCACACGTCCGCGCGCTCGCTGACCGCGCGCTCGAACTTGCGGGCTGCGACGGCCTCGTCGTGTATTCGGGGCACCCGGGACTGCATTTCCTCGACGACCATGGGCCGCCGTTCAAGGCCAACCCGCATTTCCTGCACTGGGCGCCCCTGCTCGAAGCGCCCGACAGTTTCGTGCGCTACCTGCCGGGGCAGCGGCCCGAACTCGTGTTCCACCAGCCGGCCGACTACTGGCACAAGCCGCCGGAACTGCCCGCCGGCGAGTGGACGCGCGAATTCGAGATCAAGGTGATCCGCGAGCCGTCGCAGGCGCGCGAACTGCTGCAGGCCGGCAACCGGCGCCTGGCGTTCGTCGGTGAACCCGCGCCCGGCTTCGAGGACTGGGGCTTCGGCGCGACGAACCCGCCCGCGCTGCTCGCATACCTGCACTATCACCGCGCGGCGAAGACCCCCTACGAACTTGCCTGCATGCGCGAGGCCTCGCGGCTCGGCGCACGGGGCCACGTCGCCGCGACCGCGGCCTACCATGCGGGCGCATCGGAGTTCGAGGTGCACCAGGCCTACTGTTCCGCGGTCGGGCTGCGCGAACAGGAACTGCCGTACGGCAACATCGTCGCGTTCGGCGAAGGGGCCGCCATCCTGCACTACACGGCGCTGGGTCGCCGTCGCGACGTGCCGCGCCCGACGTTCCTGATCGATGCCGGCGCGCAGTGCCGCGGCTACGCGAGCGACATCACGCGCACGCACGTCGCACGCGCGGGCGTCGACGCGCAGTTCGTCGAACTGCTCGCGGCGATGGAGACGCTGCAACTGCAGATCTGTGCCGCCGTGCGTCCCGGTGTCGATTACCGCGACATCCACCTGCTTGCCCACCGGCTGATCGCCGAGGCGTTGATTCGCGCGGGCGTCATCGTCGGCTGCGATGCGGACGCCGCGGTGAGCAGCGGGCTGTCGAACGTCTTTTTCCCGCACGGCATCGGCCACCTGCTCGGCCTGCAGGTGCACGACGTCGCGGGCCTCGCGGCGGACGAGCACGGCCGCGAACAGATCCCGCGTCCGGCCGGGCACCCGTACCTGCGACTCACGCGCACGCTCGAGCCCGGTTTCGTAGTCACGATCGAGCCGGGACTCTACTTCATCGACCTGCTGCTCGACGCGGCGCGGACCAACGGCCTCGGCCGCCACATCCACTGGGACACGGTGCAGCGCTTGCGGCCTTACGGCGGCATCCGCGTCGAGGACGACGTCGCGTGCACCCAGGCGGAGCCGGAGAACCTCACGCGCGACGCGTTCGCGTCGCTCGACTGAGAAGACCCCGCGTCGGTCAACGCGGGTGCTTCAGCAGGTCGCGGATTTCGGTCAGCAGCACCACGTCCGGGGCCGGCGCCGGGTCGGCCGCCGGCGGTGGCGGCGTCTTGAGCTTGTTGATGACCTTGAGCGCCATGAAGATCGCCGCGGCGATCACGAGGAAGTCGAACACGTTCTGCAGGAACACGCCGTACTTGACGAGGATCGGCGTGCCGGCCGGATCGTTGCCCAAGCTCCACGCGAGGTCCTTGAAGTTCACGCCGCCGATCAGCTTGCCGAGTGCAGGCGTCACGACGTCCGCCACGAGCGACGACACGATCTTGCCGAAGGCTGCGCCGATCACGACGCCGACCGCCATGTCGAGCACGTTGCCCTTCATGGCGAATTCCTTGAATTCCTTGATCAGGCTCATGTCGCTTGCCCCTTCGCCGCTGCCGGATCGACTGGCGGCCTGGTTGTTCTGCATCTCGCAGCGTCGCGCCTGCGCACGACGACGCGTCCCGCCGGCGACGATATTTCACGTCGTGCCAAAAGAGAAGCGACGGGCCTCGTGTCGCTCAGTCCGGGACGATGCGCGTGCCGTTGAACGTGCTGCTCGTCAGCGCATCGCCCACGACGCTGAACTCCCACGCACCGGCGTGATTCGACAGGCCAGCCGTGCCGTTGGTATCGACGGGACCGTCGGCCCCGGGAGCCGGCGCGAGACAGGTGGCGCTGAAGTCGGGTGACAACGTGCCGCCGGCGGGGCTGCCCGCGAGCGCACCGCACGCGTACTCGAGGCCCGCGACGCGATCGAGCGACGTCGCGCCCGGGTCGGCTTGCGTCTCCGTGTTCAGGAAATTGACGCCACCGCCACTCGCCTGCAGGAACAGCCAGAAGTTGCGGTGGTACGCATCGGCGAAGCTGCCGAACAACTGACCCGGGATCGACAGCACCGGCACCAGGAACAAGACGTCGCCGCCACTGGAGAGGGTCAGGCTCAGGACCGTACCCTGGCCGGCACCGCTCACGACCAGCGTGCCGTCGAAGCGCGAGTTGTTGTGCCAGACGCCACAGCCGCCGTTGGTGTCGACCACGACATCCTTGATCGAGAACGCACCGGTGGCGGCGTCGTAGTCGTAGACGCCGTATTCGATGCCGTTGCCGTCGGGCGAGTTGCCACACCCGTTCGTGTTCTCGATGCCCGCGTAGATGAATACGCCGTCGGGGAAGAATGTCAGGTACACGTAACGCGTGTCGGACGCGGACGCTGCGGGCACCGTGTAGGTGCCGCTCAGCGGGCTGGTCACGTTGTCGACACAGGTGACGCGGATGTCCGCCACGTCCGCGCTTGCGACAGCGCCCTGCGAACGCGTGATCAGACACGTCTGCCCGACCGGTTGCGTCGCGATGCCGACGTCGTAGGCGGCGCCGTTCTCGAGTTCCTCCGGCAACGTGAAGCCCGTCGCGCCGGCTTCGGGCGTCACCGCACCGGCGGGGCCACCCTCGAGCCTGAGCCCTGCCCCGCCGAGGCCCGAGATCGTGCCGCCGACCGCGTACGTCACGGTCGTCGTCGCGCAGGCGACCGACACGTTGGTCACGTTTGCGGTTGCGGTGCCGCTGCCGTTGGTGATCGAACAGGTCTGGCCGGATGGCTGCGTCAGGATGCTGACGACATAGCTGTCCCCGGCGTCGACCCTGTCGGCGCCGAACGAGAACTGCCCGTTCGCGGTCACATCGATCGTGCTGCCCGAGCTGCCCGCGTGCTGCAGGCGGAGTTGCAGCGTCGCGCCTGTCGCGAGCCCCGCGACGGTGCCGCCGATCGAGTACGTGACGACCGGCGTCGGATCGTCTGCGCACGTGACGGCCACGTTCGTCACTGCGGCGCCCGGCATGGTGCCGCTGCCGTTGGCGACGCTGCAGGTCTGGCCCGCCGGCTGCGTCACGACGCTCACGGCGTACGGCTGGCCCGTCGCGACACGCTCGGGGTCGAAGTTGAAGGCGCCGTTCGCGGTGACGCTGATGGCTCGCGTGACGTCGCCGGAATGACGCAGGCCGAGTTGCAGCGTCTTGCCGGACCCGAGTCCGCTCACGGTGCCGCCGACTGCGTAGCTCGTTGCGGGCGGCGGCGGGTCGTTCGTACACGTGACGGCGACGTTGGTGACGTCGGCCGCGGGCATCGTGCCGCTGCCGTTGGCGACGCTGCACGTCTGCCCGGCGGGTTGTGCCGCGACGCTCACGGCGTACGCGGCGCCTTCGGGAATTCGATTGATGAAGACGAACCCGCCGTCCGCGGCGACCGACAGTGTCTCCGTGCCGTTGCGCAGGATCACGGTGCCGGCAAGCCCGGACACGGTGCCCCGCAGCTCGTGCGTCGCGTTGTCGAAGCATGTCACGACGACGTCGGTGACCTCGCCGCTCACGTTGCCGGTCCCGTGCACGACGTTGCAGACCTGGCCGGCCGGCTGGGTTGCCACCGTGACCGCATACGGCCTGCCGACCTTGATCGGCGTGGCGAACGTGAACCGCCCGGGCGAGGTGACCACGAGGTCGTCCACCCCCTGGTTCTGCAGGACGACGGTGCCCGCCAGCCCGGCGACGGTGCCGCCGACGTGATAGCGCTTGTTGTCCTCGCCGTCGCCGCCGCAGGCGCTCAGCAGCGCGGTCGCGGCCAGAAAGACGGCCAGGCGGCCCGGCAAGGCACGGTCGTGTCGCTTCATCTGGGTGGGCTCCCCCGCAGGTCCGGAGCCGCGAGCTTGCGGACAGCGGCTACGGTTCGCCCCGCTTATAACGCGACAGCCGTGCCACCCCAGCCGGTGCAGCGGCGGCTACGCGACCCCGCCACGCACGTCGACTGCTCGGTGCTTTCGTACACCGGCGTCGGACGGCGTCCCCAGCGGCGGTGGGTGGAATCGGACTGCATCGCGGCACGTGGCGGGCCCGCCGTTCTACGGGGCGGCCGCGCGTGCCGCCCGCAAACGAAAAAGCCGGGCAATGCCCGGCTTTTTCTTCGATGGGCCTGGCGTCGTCAGACGCCCGGCGTCATCAGGCTTCGTCGGTGGACGCCGCAGCCTTCTTCTTGCGCACGGTCTTCTTCTTGGCCGGCGCCTCGGCGGCAGGAGCAGCGGCCTCATCGGCCGGCGCCGCTTCCGGGGCCGCCTTCTTCTTGCGCGCCTTCGGCTTGGCCTTCTCGCCTTCGTCGGCGGCCGGAGCCGGGGCCGGGGCCTCGACGGCGGCCGGGGCAGCACGGTCGACCAGCGCCATCAGCGCCATGTCGGCGTTGTCGCCCGCACGGTTCGCCATGTGCAGGATGCGCGTGTAGCCGCCCGGGCGCGCCTTGAAGCGCGGGCCGAGCTCGTCGAACAGCTTGGTGACGACGTCCGCGTCACGCAGCCGCGAAAACGCGAGCCGGCGGTTTGCTTCGCTGTCCTTCTTGCCGAGCGTGATCAGCGGCTCGACGAACCGACGCAGTTCCTTCGCCTTCGGGATCGTCGTCTTGATGGTCTCGTGACGCAGCAGCGAGGCCGCCATGTTGCGCAGCATCGCCGCGCGGTGCGTCGAATTGCGGCTCAGCTGCCGCCCCGTCAGTCCGTGTCTCATGTCTGTTCTCTTTTCCGACTAGCCACTGGCCACTAGTCACTGATCGATTCTTAGAGGATGTCGCGGTCGTCGTCGCGCTTGAGGCCCGTGGGCGGCCAGTTGTCGAGACGCATGCCGAGCGTGAGGCCGTGGCTCTCGAGCACTTCCTTGATCTCGGTGAGCGACTTCTTGCCGAGGTTCGGCGTGCGCAGCAGCTCGACTTCGGTCTTCTGCACGAGGTCGCCGATGTAGTGGATGTTCTCGGCCTTGAGGCAGTTCGCGCTGCGGACCGTGAGCTCGAGCTCGTCGACCGGACGCAGCAGCAACGGGTCGAAGTGGTGATCGGCCGGACGCGACTTCTCCTCGTCCTGGCCCTGCAGGTCGACGAAAACCGACAGCTGGTCCTTGAGGATGGAGCCGGCGCGACGGATCGCCTCTTCGGCGTCGATCGTGCCGTTGGTCTCGATGTCGATGATCAGCTTGTCGAGGTCGGTGCGCTGTTCGACGCGCGCGGCTTCGACGTTGTAGGTGACCTTGCGGATCGGGCTGAACGACGCGTCGAGCAGCAGGCGGCCGATCGGGCGGCTCGCCTCCTCGAACGCGAGGCGCTGGCCGGCCGGGCGGTAACCGCGGCCCTTCTCGACCTTGAGCGTCATGTTGAGTTCGCCGGCCTTGGTCAGGTTGGCGATCACGAGCTCGGGGTTCAGGATCTCGACGTCGTGGTCGGCCTGGATGTCGCCGGCGCGGACCGGGCCCGGGCCCTTCTTCGACAGGCGCAGTTCCGACTCCTCGCGCGCGTTCAGGCGGATCGCGACGAGCTTGAGGTTCAGCAGGATGTCGACGACGTCCTCCTGGACGCCCTCGATGCTGGTGTACTCGTGGAGCACGCCGTCGATCTCGACTTCCGTGATGGCGCTGCCGGGCATCGACGAGAGCAGCACGCGACGCAGCGCGTTGCCGAGCGTGTGGCCGAAGCCCCGCTCGAACGGCTCGATCGTGATCTTGGCGTGACGCGGCGACGACGGGGTCACCTTCACCACGCGCGGACGGAGGAATTCCGCAACGGCTGACTGCATGTAAGTCACCTTGCCTGGTGGCCTTGAATTTTCGAGGCCCGGTCGGCGGTGGCCGACCGGGCCGGGGAATGGATTACTTCGAGTACAACTCGACGACGAGGCTCTCGTTGATGTCCGGCAGGATGTCGCCGCGCTCGGGCAGCGACTTCAGGACACCCGAGAACTTCTTCTCGTCGACTTCGACCCAGTCCGGGAAGCCGGTCTGCGCGCGGATCTGCAGGGCCTGCGCGACGCGGGCCTGCTTCTGCGCCTTCTCGCCGAGGCCGACGACGTCGCCGGCCTTGCACTGGTACGAAGCGATGTTGACGCGCTCGCCGTTCACGACGACGGCGCCGTGCGACACGAGCTGGCGAGCCTCGCTGCGCGTGGCGGCGAAGCCCATGCGGTAGACGACGTTGTCGAGGCGCGACTCGAGGATCTGCAGCAGCGTCTCACCCGTGGCGCCCGGACGGCCGGACGCCTGCTGGTAGTAGCGGTGGAACTGGCGCTCGAGCACGCCGTACATGCGGCGCAGCTTCTGCTTTTCGCGCAGCTGCAGGCCATAGCCCGAGACACGGGCGCGGCGCTCACCCTTGATGCCGCCCGGCGGCACTTCGAGCTTGCACTTCGCCTCGAGCGACTTGACGCCGCTCTTGAGGAAGAGGTCGGTGCCCTCGCGACGCGAGAGCTTGCACTTGGGACCCAGATACCTTGCCATTTACTTTTCCTCGACCGGAGCGCGCGTCAGACGCGGCGCTTCTTGGGCGGACGGCACCCGTTGTGCGGGATCGGCGTCACGTCCTCGATGCTGGTGACCTTGAGGCCAGCGGCGTTCAGCGCGCGCACGGCCGATTCGCGACCCGGGCCCGGGCCACGGACCTTCACGTCGACGGTGCGGACGCCGTATTCCTGCGCGGCCACGCCGGCCTTCTCGGCAGCGACCTGCGCCGCGAACGGCGTGCTCTTGCGCGAGCCGCGGAAGCCGCAGCCGCCCGAGGTCGCCCACGAGAGCGTGTTGCCCTGGCGGTCGGTGATCGTGATGATCGTGTTGTTGAACGACGCGTGGACGTGCGCCACCGCGTCGGTCACCACGCGCTTGACCTTCTTGCGGGGCTTCGCTGCGCCAGACTTCTTGTCGTCAGCCATTCGAGTACAACCTTGTCGTGATCAGTGCCGGCCGGAGGCGGATTACGCCTTGCCCGGAGGTGCGTTCAGCTTGACCGCGGCCTTGCGCGGGCCCTTGCGCGTGCGCGCATTGGTGCGCGTGCGCTGGCCACGCATGGGCAGGCCCTTGCGGTGCCGCAGGCCACGGTACGAACCGAGGTCCATGAGGCGCTTGATGTTCATCGCCACTTCGCGGCGGAGGTCGCCCTCGACCGGGAGCTTCGCGACCTGCGAACGCAGCGCGGCCACCTCGGCCTCGGTCAGGTCCTTCACCTTGGTGTCGGGCTTCACGCCAGCCGCCTCGCAGGCCAGCTTGGCCTGGGTGCGACCGACGCCATAGATAGCGGTCAGCCCGATGACGACGTGCTTGTTCATCGGGATGTTGATGCCGGCTATACGGGCCATTTTTGGCTCACTCCGGGGCGCGAAAAGCGCGCGATAGTATCAAAAAAACCAGGGACGATCAATGCAAAAGCCGGGCCATCAGCCCTGCCGCTGCTTGTGACGCTTGTCGCTGCAGATCACGTAGACCACGCCGCGACGCCGGACCACCTTGCAGTTCTTGCAGATACGCTTGACCGAGGGACGAACTTTCATGGATTCACTCTCCGTTGCAGCCGGCGCGTCTCAGCGCACCTGGCCGGGCCGGCCGTAGCCGCGCAGGTTGGCCTTCTTCATGAGCCCCTCGTACTGGTGCGACATCAGGTGCGCCTGCAGCTGGGACATGAAGTCCATGATCACCACGACGATGATCATGAGCGAGGTGCCGCCGAAGTAGAACGGCACCTTGAACTGGGAAATCAGGATCTCGGGGATCAGGCAGACGAGCGTCACGTACAGCGCGCCCCACACCGTCAGGCGGGTGAGGACCTTGTCGATGTACTCGGCCGTCTGCTGGCCCGGACGGATCCCGGGGATGAACGCGCCCGACTTCTTCAGGTTCTCCGACGTCTCGCGCGAGTTGAACACGAGCGCGGTGTAGAAGAAGCAGAAAAAGATGATCAGGCCCGCGTACAGCACCATGTGCACCGGCTGGCCGATGCCGAGGCTCGCGGCCACGTTCTGCAGCCAGGCGAAGTTCTCGTTGGTGCCGAACCAGCTCGCGATCGTCGCCGGGAACAGCAGCAGGCTCGAGGCGAAGATCGGCGGGATCACGCCCGACATGTTGAGCTTGAACGGCAGGTGCGTCGTGGTGCCGGCGAACACGCGGCGGCCCTGCTGGCGCTTGGCGTAGTTGACCGGGATGCGACGCTGGCCGCGCTCGACGAACACGACGAAGTACGTGACCGCCGCGATCATCAGGATCAGCAGCAGCGCGAGCGCCGGGTTGATCTCGCCGTTGCGGACCAGCTCGAGCGTGCCGCCGATCGCCGCCGGCAGGCCCGCGACGATGCCCGCGAGGATGATCATCGAGATGCCGTTGCCGAGGCCGCGCTCGGTGATCTGCTCGCCGAGCCACATCAGGAACATGGTGCCCGCGACGAGCGTGATCGTCGCCAGGAACACGAACTGCGGGCCCGGGGCGATCACCACGCCCTGGTTCTGGAACGCGACGGCCGCACCGGCGCCCTGGAACGCCGCGAGCGCGACGGTGCCCATGCGCGTGTAGCTCGTGAGCTTGCGCCGGCCCGCCTCGCCTTCCTTGCGCAGCGCCTGCAGCTGCGGCACGACCACGGCCATCATCTGCACGATGATCGAGGCCGAGATGTACGGCATCACGCCGAGCGCGAAGATCGACAGGCGCTGCAGCGCGCCACCCGAGAACATGTTGAACATGCTCAGGATGGTGCCGGCCTGGTCCTGGAAGAAACGCGCGAGCGCGACCGGATCGATGCCCGGCACGGGGATGAACGTGCCGATGCGATAGACGATCAGGCCGCCGATCAGGAAGAAGAATCTCCTCCTGAGCTCGGTCAACCGGGTCGCCTCGCCAAAGGCGGCGACCGGGTTGTTGGAGATCGGGTTGGCCACGCGTGAGTCCTGGTTGAGTTCGGTTGCGAGGGGCGAAGGCTCAGGCCGCCGCCACTTCCACGACCTTGCCGCCGGCCGCTTCGATCGCTGCCTTGGCGCCCTTGGTCACGCCGACGCCGCTCACCGTGTACGCCGCCTTCACGTCGCCCGAGAGGACGATCTTGGCGTGCAGCGTGTCGGCCGGAACGAGGTTCGCGGCCTTGAGCGTGGCGAGGTCGACGTTGCCGCCCTCGACCTTGTGCAGCTCGGAGAGACGCACTTCGGCCGTCCGGCGGCCCAGCGCCGAGCGGAAGCCGATCTTCGGCAGGCGGCGCTGCAGGGGCATCTGGCCGCCTTCGAAGCCGACCTTGTGATAGCCGCCCTTGCGCGCGCGCTGGCCCTTGACGCCGCGGCCGCAGGTCTTGCCCTGGCCGGCGGACGCGCCGCGGCCGACGCGGGTGCGCGCCTTCTTGCTGCCCGGGGCCGGGCCGATGCTGTTCAGTTTCATGGTTCGATCACGCCTCTTCGACGCGGAACAGGTGCCGCGACGCATTCAGCATGCCGCGGATTTCCTTGGTGTCCGGAACGGTCACCGTCTGGTTCATGCGGCGCAGACCGAGGCCACGCACCGTGGCGCGGTGGCGGGCGATCTGACCGTAGGGGCTCTTCACGAGCGTCACCTTGACGCTCTTGACGCTTTCGTTGGCCATGTCGGTGTCACTCAACCAGTGATTTCGGCGATCGACTTGCCGCGCTTGGCGGCAATGCGATCGGGCGACGGCACGTTCGTGAGCGCGTTCATCGTCGCGCGCACCACGTTGATCGGATTGCGCGAGCCGTACGACTTCGCGAGCACGTTGCGCACGCCGGCGCACTCGAACACCGCGCGCATGCTGCCGCCCGCGATGACGCCCGTACCGTCGGCGGCCGGCTGCATGTACACCTTCGAGGTGCCGTGCTTGCCGACGACCGCGAAGTGCAGCGTGGCATTGCGCAGGCTCACGTTGACGAGGTTCTTGCGCGCCTGCTGCATCGCCTTCTGGATGGCGACCGGCACTTCACGAGCCTTGCCGTAGCCGAAGCCGACGCGGCCGTTGCCGTCGCCGACGACGGTCAGCGCCGTGAAGCCGAACTGCTTGCCGCCCTTCACGGTCTTGGACACGCGGTTGACGGTCACGAGCTTCTCGATGAACTCGTCCTGGGCCGCGACTTTTTCGATCCTAGCCATTGCTGCTCCTGGAACCTTGCGGCTCAGAACTCGAGACCGGCTTCACGCGCGGCATCGGCGAGCGCCTTGATGCGCCCGTGGTACTTGAAGCCCGAACGGTCGAACGCGACCTGCGTGACGCCCTTGGCCTTCGCCCGTTCGGCGATGACCCGGCCCACGGCCTTGGCGGCCTCGATGTTGCCGGTGCCCTTGAGGCCCTCGGCGACGTCCTTCTGCAGGGTCGACGCGCTCGCGACCACGTTCGACTCCGGGTCGAACACCTGCGCGTAGATGTGCTGCGCGGTGCGGTGCACCGAGAGGCGCATCGCGCGCAGCTCGTGGATCTTGGCGCGCGCCGGGCGGGCGCGCTTCAGACGGCTGACTTTCTTTTGCATGGTCGCTGCACCCATTACTTCTTCTTCGTTTCCTTGAGCTCGATGCGCTCACCGGAATAACGAACGCCCTTGCCCTTGTAGGGCTCCGGGGCACGATAGGCGCGGATTTCCGCGGCCACCTGGCCGACCTGCTGCTTGTCGGCGCCCTTGACGAGAATTTCCGTCTGCGTGGGCGTCTCGATCGTGATGCCTTCCGGCACGTCGTACTCGACCGGGTGCGAGAAGCCGAGCGTGAGGTTCAGCTTCTTGCCGGCCGCGGCGGCGCGGTAGCCGACGCCGACGAGCTCGAGCTTCTTCTCGTAGCCCTTCGACACGCCCTCGGCGCAGTTGGCGATGTGCGCGCGCAGCGAACCGGCGTGCATCAGCGCTTCCTTGGTGCGCTCGGCGATCTCGACGCGCACGCTCTGCCCTTCCTGCACCAGGCTCAGGCCCGCGCGCAGCGGGAGCTTGAGGGCGCCCTTGGCACCCTTGACGGTGACGGCGCCGCCGTCGACCGTGGCGGTCACGCCCTTCGGCAGTTCGACCGGCCTCTTAGCAACTCGTGACATGGTCTTGTGTCCTGTATCCGTGCCCGTGCCTTACGACACGATGCAGAGCACTTCGCCGCCGTGGCCGGCTGCACGGGCTTCGCGGTCCGTCATCACGCCCTTGGAGGTCGAGATGATCGCCACGCCCATGCCGCCGAGGATCTTCGGCAGCTCGTCCTTCGCCTTGTAGACACGCAGGCCGGGGCGGCTGACGCGCTCGAGGCGGTCGATGACCGGGCGGCCCTGGTAGTACTTCAGGCGTACGCGGACGGTCGGCTTCGCCTCGCCGTCGTCGACGGCGAAGTCCTCGATGTAACCTTCGTCCTTAAGCACCTTCGCCAGGGCCAGCTTGATCCGCGACGAGGGCGCGGCGATCTCGGGCTTGCCCGAGAGCTGGCCGTTGCGGATGCGGGTCAGGAAGTCCGCGATGGGGTCCGTCATGCTCATGCTGTTGCTCCAGTACCCGGCTTACCAGCTGGCCTTGCCGAGGCCCGGGATGTCGCCGCGCATCGTCGCTTCGCGCAGCTTCTGCCGCCCGAGACCGAACTTGCGGTAGACGCCACGGGAGCGGCCGGTGATCGCGCAGCGCTTGCGCACGCGCGAGGCCGCCGAATCGCGCGGCAGGGCGTTGAGCTTGCGCTGCGCCTCTTCCCGCTCGGAGTCGGTCGACTTCGGGCTGCGGATGGTCTCCTTGAGCTGGGCGCGCTTGGCAGCGTGCTGCTTCACGAGCTTCTCACGGCGCTTCTCGCGCTCGATCATGCTGGTCTTCGCCATCTCTTTGTTCCTGTCCTACTTGCGGAACGGGAAGTTGAAGGACTCGAGCAGCGCGCGACCTTCACGGTCGTCGCGTGCCGAAGTCGTGATCGTGATGTCCATCCCGCGGATCGCGTCGACCTGGTCGTAGGCGATCTCGGGGAAGATGATCTGTTCCTTGACGCCGAACGTGTAGTTGCCACGGCCGTCGAACGAGCGGGCCGACACGCCGCGGAAGTCGCGGATGCGCGGCATCGCCACGTTGATGAGGCGGTCGAGGAACTCGTACATGCGGGCGCCGCGCAGCGTCACGCGCGCGCCGACCGGCACGCCCGCGCGCAGCTTGAACGACGCGATCGCCATGCGCGACTTGGTCACGACCGGCTTCTGGCCGGTGAGCGCGGTCAGGTCCGACACGGCTCCGTCCATGGCCTTCTTGTCGGCCACGGCCTCGCCCACGCCCATGTTCACCGTGATCTTGGTGATCCTGGGCACCTGCATCGTGTTCGCGACGCCGAGGCTCTGCTTGAGCTCGGGCACGACCTTCTCGCGGTAAATCTGCTGCAGCCTTGCCATCTCAGATGACCTCGGATCAGGCGTCCACGACTTCGTCGTTGGACTTGAAGTAGCGCACGCGACGGCCGTCGGCGAGCGTGCGGATGCCGACGCGATCGCCCTTCTTCGCGACCGGGTTCCAGAGCTGCACGTTCGAGAGCTGGAGGGCAGCCTCCTTCTCGACGATGCCGCCCTGCGTGCCCTTCTGCGGGTTCGGACGCGTGTGGCGCTTGACCATGTTGATGTTCTCGACGAGCACCTTCTCGCCGAGCACCTTGATGACGGTGCCGCGCCGGCCCTTGTCGCGGCCGGTGATGACGACGACCTCGTCGCCCTTGCGGATCTTGTTCATGTCCTGTTCCTCGATCCCTGCGCGCTCAGAGCACTTCCGGCGCGAGCGAGATGATCTTCATGAACTGCGCCGTGCGCAGTTCGCGGGTGACCGGTCCGAAGATACGGGTGCCGATCGGCTCGAGCTTGTTCGTGAGCAGCACCGCGGCGTTGCCGTCGAAGCGGATCAGCGAACCGTCGGGGCGGCGCACGCCGAAGGCGGTGCGGACGACGACGGCGTCGTAGACCTCACCCTTCTTGACCTTGCCGCGCGGTATCGCGTCCTTGACGCTGACCTTGATCACGTCACCGACGGTGGCATAGCGGCGCTTGGAGCCGCCGAGCACCTTGATGCACATGAGACGCTTGGCGCCGCTGTTGTCGGCGGCCGCGAGCATGGTACGCATCTGGATCATTGCTGGAGTCCTCTGCTCTTGCTGCTGCGGCTCAGACGGCGCCGGCGGGCTTGACGACGCGCACGACCTTCCAGGACTTGCGGGCCGAAAGGCGGCGGCACTCGACGATGTCGACGACGTCGCCTTCCTTGCACTCCGAGGCCTCGTCGTGGGCGAGGAGCTTGGTCGTGCGACGCACGTACTTGCCGTAGCGCTCGTGCTTGACGAGGCGCTCGACCGTCACGGCGACCGTCTTCTGCGCCTTCGCGCTGACGACCGTGCCGGTCAGCGTGCGCTCGGACGCCTGCTGCTGGGCCTGCTGCTGCTCGCTCATCACTTGCCACCCTTGTTCGCGACCGCGGCGCGCGCCTGCTCGCCGAGGATCGTCTTCACGCGCGCCACGTTGCGGCGCACCTTGCCGAACTGGTCAGGCTTCGCGGCCTGGCCGGACGCCTGCGCCATGCGCAGGTTGAACTGCTCGCGGCGCAGCTTGAGGAGTTCCTCGCGCAGGTCCGACGGGCTCTTGCTACGGAGATCTTTCGCCTTCATCAGCGCACCTGTCGCTTGACGAACATCGTCTCGACCGAGAGCTTCGACGCGGCCAGGCGGAACGCCTCGCGCGCGATGTCCTCGGTCACGCCTTCCATCTCGAAGAGCACCTTGCCGGGCTGCACGCGCGCGACGTAGTACTCGACGTTGCCCTTGCCCGAGCCCATGCGGACTTCGAGGGGCTTCTTGCTGACCGGCACGTCCGGGAACACCCGGATCCACACCTGGCCGCCGCGCTTGACGTAGCGCGTCATCGCGCGACGGGCGGCTTCGATCTCGCGCGCCGTCATGCGGGCGCGGCTGGTCGCCTTCAGTCCGAAGTCGCCGAACGCGACGCTCGAGCCGCGCTGGGCCAGGCCGCCGTTGCGGCCCTTGAACTGCTTGCGATACTTGGTTCGCTTGGGTTGCATCATGGCTTGGTCACTCCGTCCGGGTCAGCGGCCTCAGGCCGTCTGCTCCGCGGCAGGGGCGGCCTCGGCCTCGGCGCCCTGCTGGGACACCGGCTGGTCGAACACCTCGCCCTTGAAAATCCACACCTTCACGCCGATCACGCCGTAGGTCGTGCGCGCTTCGGCAGTGCCGTAGTCGATGTCCGCACGGAACGTGTGCAGCGGAATGCGGCCTTCGCGCGTCCACTCGGTGCGCGCGATCTCCGAACCGTTCAGGCGGCCCGACAGGCGCACCTTCACGCCCAGGGCGCCGCTGCGCATCGTGTTCATCACGGCGCGCTTCATCGCGCGGCGGAACATGACGCGGCGCTCGACCTGCTGCGCGATGCCTTCGGCGACGAGCTGCGCGTCGACCTCGGGCTTGCGGATCTCGGCGATGTTGAGGCGGACGTCGTTGACGCCCATCTTCATGCGACGCGCGACTTCGCCGCGCAGGCGCTCGATGTCCTCGCCCTTCTTGCCGATCACCACGCCCGGGCGGGCCGTGTGGATCGTGATGTTCGCCTTGCGGGCGGCACGCTCGATGTGGATGCGGCTGACCGAAGCCTCGGACAGCTTCTTCTTCAGGAACTCGCGCACCTGCCAGTCCTGCAGCAGGAAGCTGGGGAAGTTGCGCTTGTTCGCATACCACTTCGACGTCCAGTCACGGGTGATGCCGAGACGGATGCCGACCGGATTGACCTTCTGACCCATGAGCCCTGCTCCCTCAGTCCTTGCGGCCGTCGCCGACGAGGATCGTGATGTGGCTGTTGCGCTTGACGATGCGGTTGCCGCGGCCCTTGGCGCGGGCGTGGAACCGCTTGAAGCGCGGCGCCTCACCGATGTCGATGACGTCGACCTTCAGCGTGTCGATGTCCGCGTTGTGGTTGTTCTCGGCGTTGGCGATGGCCGACTCGAGCACCTTGCGGACCAGGTCCGCGCCCTTCTTCGGGGTGAAGCGCAGCGTCGAGAGCGCCAGGCCCACGGGCTTGCCGCGGACCATGTCGGCGACGAGGCGGCACTTCTGCGGCGAGATGCGCGCGTACTTGAGCTTTGCAGCGACTTGCATGGCTTACTCCGAGGACGCCTTCCGGTCGCCCGAGTGACCGCGGAACGTGCGGGTCGGGGCGAACTCGCCGAGCTTGTGGCCGACCATGTTCTCCGAGACGAGCACGGGCACGTGCTGCTTGCCGTTGTGCACGGCAATCGTCAGGCCGACCATGTCGGGCAGGACCATCGAGCGGCGCGACCAGGTCTTGATCGGGCGACGGTCGTTCTTCTCCGCAGCGACCTGCACCTTCTTGGCGAGGTGCGCGTCGATGAACGGGCCTTTCTTGACTGAACGGGGCACTGTGGCAGCTCCTCTCAGGCTCAGTTGCGGCGCCGGACGATGAGGCCGGCAGTGCGCTTGTTGGTGCGGGTCTTCTTGCCCTTGGTCTTCCAGCCCCAAGGCGAAACCGGGTGCGGGTTGCCCTGGCCGGACTTGCCCTCGCCACCGCCGTGCGGGTGGTCGACCGGGTTCATGACGACGCCGCGGACCGTCGGACGGATGCCGCGCCAGCGCTTCGCGCCGGCCTTGCCGTAGACGATCAGGTTGTTCTCTTCGTTGCCCACCTCGCCGATCGTGGCGCGGCAGTCGACGTGCACCTTGCGCATCTCGGTCGAGCGCAGGCGGATCGTCGCGTAGAGGCCTTCGCGCGCGACCAGCTGCACCGAGGCACCGGCGCTGCGGCCGAGCTGGCCGCCACGGCCCGGCTTCAGCTCGACGTTGTGCACGAGCGAGCCGATCGGGATGTTGCGCAGCGGCAGCGCGTTGCCCGCCTTGATCGGGGCATCGACGCCCGAGACGATCGCATCGCCGGCCGTGACGCCCTTCGGCGCCAGGATGTAGCGACGCTCGCCGTCGGCGTAGAGCACCAGCGCGAGGTAGGCGTTGCGGTTCGGGTCGTACTCGAGTCGTTCGACCTTGCCCGGCACGCCGTCCTTGTTGCGGACGAAGTCGACGACGCGATAGCGGTGGCGATGGCCGCCGCCCTTGTGGCGCGTCGTCTGGCGGCCCATGTTGTTGCGGGCGCCCGTGCGCTTCTGGCTGGACGTGAGGCCGTGCACCGGCTCGCCCTTGTGCAGGTGCGAGCGGTCGGCCTTCACGACGAAGCGGCGGCCCGGCGACGTCGGTTTGGTCTTGATGAGAGCCATTGGTTAGCTTCCGTCTGCTTTGCCGGTGCCGATTACTTTTCGACGCCGGCGAAATCGATCGTCTGGCCCTGCGCGAGCTTCACGTAGGCCTTCTTCCAGTCGGAGCGCTTGCCGGGACGACCGCCGAAGCGCTTCGTCTTGCCGCCCACGTTCACGACCTGCACCGCGTCGACCTTGACTTCGAACATCAGTTCGACCGCGGCCTTGATCTCGGGCTTCGACGCGTCGCGGACGACGCGGAACACGACCTGGTTGCCGGCTTCGGCGACGCGCGCGCTCTTTTCGGAGACGTGCGGCGCGACCAGCACCTGCATCAAACGCTCTTTGCTGCTCATGCCAGCTTCTCCTCGAGCATGCGGACCGCAGCGACCGTCGCGAGCACGCGCTCGTGGCGGATCAGGCTGACGGGATCGACCGCCGTGACCGGCAGCACGGTGACGCCGAGCAGGTTGCGCGAGGCAAGCTCGAGCTTCTCGTCGTACGCCTCGACGACGATCAGCACGTCGTTGAGGCCCATCTCCTTGAGGCGGGTCGCGAGCAGCTTGGTCTTCGGCGCCTCGAGCGTGAACGACTCGACGACGGTGAGGCGGTCGAGACGCACGAGCTCGGACAGCAGCGCGGTGATCGCGCCGCGGTACATCTTGCGGTTGACCTTCTGCGAGTAGTCGCGCGGACGCGCAGCGAAGGCACGGCCGCCGCCGACCCAGATCGGGCTGCGGATCGAGCCGGCGCGGGCGCGACCGCCGCCCTTCTGCTTCCACGGCTTGATGCCGCCGCCGCGGACTTCGGCCTTGCTGAGCTGGCGCTTGGTGCCCGCGCGGCCGGCGGCCATGTAAGCCGTGACGACCTGGTGGACCAGCGCCTCGTTGAATTCGCGGCCGAAAGCCTGCTCTGAGGCTTCGATCGTGCTGCCGCCCTGCTGGAGCTTCAGTTGGGTTGCCATGTGACTCTCCGGGGCGGTTACTTCTTCGTCTTCGCGGCGGGCTGCTTCGGCGCCAGCGTCTTGCGCTTGGCGAGACGCGCGGCCTTCAGCGACGGGCGAACGACGACTTCACCGCCCGGGGCGCCCGGAACGGCGCCACGGATCAGGATCAGGTTGCGCGCGGTGTCGACGTCGACGACCAGCAGCTTCTCGATCGTGCGGCGCACGTCGCCCATGTGACCGGACATGCGCTTGCCCTGGAACACGCGTCCCGGGGTCTGGCGCTGGCCGATCGAGCCCGGGGCGCGGTGGAACACCGACGCACCGTGCGAGGCCGGGCCGCCCGCGAAGTTGTGGCGCTTCATCGTGCCGGCAAAGCCCTTGCCGACGGTGGTGCCGGTCACGTCGACCATCTGCCCCTTGGCGAAGATGTCGACCTTGAGCTCGGAGCCCGTGGCGAGCTCGGCGCCTTCGCCGTCGGCGAGGCGGAACTCGACCAACGACTCGCCCGGCTCGACCTTCGCCTTGGCGTAATGCCCGGCGACGGAGCGCGAGAGGCGGGAAGGCTTCTTGCTGCCATAGGTGACCTGGACGGCGCGATAGCCGTCACCCTCGACACCCTTGACCTGGGTGACGCGGTTGGGCAGAGCCTCGATCACCGTCACCGGGATCGACTCGCCCGCGTCCGTGAAGACGCGCGTCATGCCGGCCTTGCGGCCAATCAGACCGATCGTCATCGTTGTGTCCTCGTACACCGCCCGTGCTGCGATTGGCCCGGGCTGCAAACCGAACGAATTCGTCCCTGCAGCCGCAAAAAACCGGCGCAGGGCTCGTCAAGAACTGTTGCTGAGAGGAGCGACCTGCCAGGAGGCGGTCGCGCCGCTCGAGCGGTACCGGCAATACCGGCCAGGCCTCGGCGAGAGAGCCCGCGATTATAGCGAGCCGAAAAAGGAATGCAACAAGAAAGTGGCTAGAGTTTAGAGTTCAGAGTCTAGTCGGAGCGCTGCGCGGCGGCCGCCGAGGGGCGGCCTCCGAATCCGACTAGACTCTAACCACTAGACTCTAGCCACTTCCTATGGTCAGTTCAGCTTGATCTGGACGTCCACGCCGGCCGGCAGTTCGAGCTTCATCAGCGCGTCCACCGTCTTGTCGGTCGGGTTCAGGATGTCCATCAGGCGCTTGTGCGTGCGCATCTCGTACTGGTCGCGCGCGTCCTTGTCGGCGTGCGGCGAGATCAGCACCGTGAAGCGCTCCATCTTGACCGGCAGCGGCACCGGGCCGCGCACCGTGGCGCCCGTGCGCTTGGCCGTCTCGACGATCTCGCGGGCCGAGTTGTCGATGAGCCGGTGGTCGAACGCCTTGAGGCGGATGCGGATGTTCTGGCGAGCCATTGTTGAATCCTAGCGGTTAGTGGTCAGTGGCCGGTGGTCAGTGGGAGAGGAGCGCGCGGTGCGCGCTCACTAACCACTGACCACTAACCACTAACCACTTGATTGATTGCTTACTTGAGGATCTTCGCGACGACGCCGGCGCCGACGGTGCGGCCGCCCTCGCGGATGGCGAAGCGCAGGCCTTCCTCCATCGCGATCGGCACGATCAGCTCGATCGTCATCTTGATGTTGTCGCCCGGCATCACCATCTCGACGCCTTCCGGCAACTCCACCGACCCCGTCACGTCCGTCGTGCGGAAGTAGAACTGCGGACGATAGCCCTTGAAGAACGGCGTGTGACGGCCGCCCTCTTCCTTCGTCAGCACGTACACCTCGCCCTCGAACTTCGTGTGCGGCTTGATCGAGCCCGGCTTGCACAGCACCTGGCCGCGCTCGACGTCCTCACGCTTGGTGCCGCGCAGCAGCACGCCCACGTTGTCGCCCGCCTGACCCTGGTCGAGCAGCTTGCGGAACATCTCGACACCCGTGCAGATCGTCTTCTGGGTCTCTTTCAGACCCACGATCTCCACTTCGTCGTTCACCTTGACGATGCCGCGCTCGATGCGCCCGGTCACCACCGTGCCACGACCCGAGATCGAGAACACGTCTTCCACCGGCATCAGGAACGCGCCGTCCACCGCGCGCTCCGGCACCGGGATGTACTTGTCCATCTCCTCGACCAGCTGCACCACCGCCGGCACGCCGATCGGGCTGGTGTCGCCTTCGAGCGCCTTCAGCGCCGAACCCTTCACGATCGGGGTCACGTCGCCCGGGAACTCGTACTTCGAGAGGAGTTCACGCACCTCCATCTCGACCAGCTCCAAGAGCTCCGCGTCGTCGACCATGTCGGCCTTGTTCAGGAACACCACGATGTACGGCACGCCCACCTGGCGCGCCAGCAGGATGTGCTCGCGCGTCTGCGGCATCGGGCCGTCGGCCGCCGACACCACCAGGATCGCACCGTCCATCTGCGCCGCGCCCGTGATCATGTTCTTCACGTAGTCGGCGTGCCCCGGGCAGTCGACGTGCGCGTAGTGGCGGTTCGTCGACTGGTACTCCACGTGCGCCGTCGAGATCGTGATGCCGCGCGCCTTCTCTTCCGGCGCCTTGTCGATCTGGTCGTACGCCATGAAGCTGCCGCCGTGCGTCTCGGCCATGACCTTCGTCAACGCCGCCGTCAGCGTCGTCTTGCCATGGTCAACGTGACCAATCGTGCCCACGTTCACGTGCGGCTTCGTGCGTGCGAATTTTTCCTTAGCCACGACCCAATACCTCTAGAACAAGTGACTAGTGACCAGTGGTTAGTGGTTAGCGCACAGCGGCAGCGAGAACCCCGGCGTCCGGTTCTTCACTAGCCACTGACCACTAGCCACTAACCACTTCCTCGAACTGGAGCCCACGAGCGGGATCGAACCGCTGACCTCGTCCTTACCAAGGACGTGCTCTACCGACTGAGCTACGTGGGCCGCCTCTCAAAAAACCTTTTCGTCCCCGGCGGGCTTCCTGCGGTTGGAGCGGGTGATGGGAATCGAACCCACGTCAACAGCTTGGAAGGCTGAGGTTCTACCATTGAACTACACCCGCAGCGCCGCCGGTCCGGTGCCCCGCGTCGGCCTTTCCTCGCGAGACCCACGCCTCTCCGCTAGTCTCTGTGGTTCTGGTGGAGGGGGAAGGATTCGAACCTTCGAAGGCATAAGCCGGCAGATTTACAGTCTGCTCCCGTTGGCCGCTTGGGTACCCCTCCCTACAGAGAGCCGCGTATTCTCGGGGGCCGGACGGGCCGTGTCAATCCGATCCGGTCCACCGCCCCGTCTTAGCCTGGAGAAATCGTCTTGCAAACCCGTCCGCTCGGCCGCCAGGGCCTCGAAGTGTCCGCCTTGGGTCTCGGCTGCATGGGCATGTCCTCCTTCTACCGGACCGGTGCCGACCGGGCCGAATGCGAGGCCACGCTGATCGAGGCACTCGACTCCGGGGTCACCCTGTTCGACACCGCCGAGGTCTACGGGCCGTACACGAACGAGCAACTGGTCGGTGGCGTCCTGACCGGAGCGCGCCGCGACCGGGCCATCCTCGCGACCAAGTTCGGCTTCGACTGCGCGAACCCGACCCAGCCGTGGGGGCTCAACAGCCGGCCCGCGCACGTCCGCCAGGTCGTGGACGAATCCCTCGGACGGCTCGGCACCGACCGGATCGACCTGCTCTACCAGCACCGCGTCGACCCCGCGGTGCCGATCGAGGAGGTCGTCGGCGTCATGGCAGACCTCGTGCGCGCCGGCAAGGTGCGCTACCTGGGCCTGTCCGAGGCGAGTCCCGACACGTTGCGGCGTGCGCACGCCGTGCACCCGATCAGCGCCTTGCAGTCCGAGTACTCGCTCTGGGAACGCGGCGTCGAGCAGGCGGTGCTGCCCACCTGTCGCGAGCTCGGCATCGGCTTCGTGGCCTATTCGCCGCTCGGCCGCGGCTTCCTGGCGGGCCAGCGCGCGCAGGCCGGCGATTTCCCCGAAGGTGACGCGCGCCGCAGCCATCCGCGTTTCGAGGCGGCCAACTACGAGGCCAACCTGCGACTGCTCGCGAAGCTCGAGGAGGTCGCCGCGCGCAACCGTGCAACCCCCGGCCAGGTCGCACTGGCCTGGCTGCTCGCGCAAGGCCCGGACGTGGTGCCGATCTTCGGCACGACCCGCCGCGCCCGTCTGCGCGAGAACCTCGCGGCGACGTCCGTGCGGCTGGCGTCCTGCGACCAGTTCCTGCTCGAGCAGGTGTTCGCACCGGGCGCGACGGCCGGCGAACGTTACCCGGCCGCCTCGCTCGCCTTCCTCGACCGCGGCCAGCGCCACTGACCACCCACCCGCGACCACGACGTCAACACCGATGCCCCACGATCTGCTGCTGTTTCCGTTCGCCGAGTACTGGTGGTTCTACGGCGCCTTCATGCTGTTCGTGCTCGGCGTGCTCGCGCTCGACCTCGGCGTGTTCCACCGCGAGGCCCACGAGGTCTCGGCGCGCGAGGCGGCGGCCTGGAGCGTGGTCTGGGTCGCACTCGCACTTGCATTCAATTACCTGTTTTATCGGTACATGCTCGGGCACTTCCCGGAGCAGCCGGCGCTCGCCGGCCTGGACCACGTAGCGCTCGCACGCGATTCAGCGCTCGAGTTCCTGGCCGGTTACGTCGTCGAGAAAGCGCTCGCGGTCGACAACATCTTCATCTTCGTCGCCGTGTTCAGCTACTTCGCGGTACCGCTGCGCTACCAGCATCGCGTGCTGTTCTACGGCATCCTCGGCGCGCTGGTGTTCCGCGCGCTGTTCATCTCGCTCGGTTCGGTGCTGATGCAGTACAAGTGGATCGTGATGGTCTTCGGCGCGTTCCTGATCTTCACCGGCATCAAGATCCTGTTCCTGCCGGAAAAGCCGGTCGAGCCGGGAAAGAACCCGATCATCCGCCTCGTGAAGCGCTTCGTGCCGATCTGGCCGCAGCTCGAGGGCGACCGCTTCTGGATCCGCCACGAAGGCATCCTCTACGCGACGCCGCTGCTGGTGGCGCTCGTGTTCATCGAGTTCTCCGACATCATCTTCGCGATCGACTCGGTGCCGGCGATCTTCGCGCTCACCAACGAGCCGCTGATCGTCTTCACCTCGAACATCTTTGCGATCCTCGGCCTGCGCGCGATGTACTTCCTGCTCGCGAGCGCGGTGCAGTACTTCCAGTACCTCAAGTACGCGCTCGGCGTGATCCTGGTGTTCGTGGGCCTCAAGATGGTGTGGCTCAACGAGGCGTTCGGCGGCAAGTTCCCGATCTCGTGGTCGCTCGGCATCATCGGCGCACTGCTCGCCGTCTCGATGCTGGTCAGCGTCGCGGCCCGCCGCGACGGCCGCGCGGAACTGCCGCCGCCCTGAGTCGCGAGATGGCTGCCGCTGCCGCGTCCGTGGCGACGCGGAGCGGGACGCGTCAGGTCGCTGCCGCCGTGGCCATGGGTGCCGGCGCCAGGTCGACGATCTCGACGTCGGCGGGCGCAAGCGGCCGCCCGAGAAACACCGCGCCGACGCGGGCGAAGCGTTCCGCCCCGTCGGTGGCGAGCAGGGTCAGGCGACCGTGACCCGGGCCGGGCGCCCGGCACAGGCCGCGCGACGCGAGCACTTCGGCGAGCGAACTTGCGGTGGTCGCGGCCGAATCGACGATGGCGATGCCCGGCCCCAGCACGCGCGCGAGTGTCGACGCGAACACCGGGAAATGGGTGCAGCCGAGCAGCAGCGTGTCGGGGTGCGTCGCTTCCGCGCCCGCGACGAACAGGTCGTCGAGGTAACGGTGCATGACGCCCTCGACGACGGGGCCGTCCGTCCAGCCTTCCTCGGCCAGGGCGACGAACAGCGGACAGGCCTGTGCGCTGACGACGGCGTGCGGGAGGCGTCGTACGATCGCCGCCTGGTAGGCACCGCCGCGCACGGTGCTCTCGGTCGCGAGCACGGCAATGCGTTCGTTGCGCGTGGCGCGACAGGCCGCGGCCGCGCCGGGTTCGAGTACGCCGAGCACGGGCACGGGCGCGAACTCGGCCGTGAGCACGTCGAGCGCTGCGGCTGAGGCCGTGTTGCACGCGACCACCAGGCACTTGACGCCGCGCTCGTGCAGCCGGCGCGCCGCCTGCAGCGAGTACTGGCGGATCGAACCGGGGCTCTTGGTGCCGTAGGGCAGCCGGGCCGTGTCGCCCAGGTAAACGAAATCCTCGTGCGGCAGTCGCTCGAGCAGCGCCCTGAGGACCGTGAGCCCGCCGACGCCGGAATCGAACACGCCGATCGGGGCGTCGGCGCGCGGCAAATACGTCGCTGCTGGTGTCTGCATGTAAGGTTTCCCGACGGGCGCGCAGCATACCGCACGCATCGCGCGACATAACGCGTGCCGGCGTGTTTGCAGGCCCTTCACTCCCGCAACGCGAGGTGCATAATGGCGCGGAACAGCCACCCACCTCAGAACGAGAAGAGCTGCACGTGGAGAGAAGACTCACGACGCGTCACCGGGCCCGCACCAGCGTCTACGTGCTGCTGCCGGGCCGGCGCCATCGTCTCTGCCGCGCCCGCAACCTGAGCGCCACGGGCGTCTTCGTCGAGACCGGCGACATGGGCCTGCGCAAGGGACAGACGGTCGAACTCGCCTTCGCCATCAGCCTCGGCACCGTGACCAAGCTGCATCGACGCACGGCCATCGTCGCGCACGTCTCGCGCGGCGGCACCGGGCTGATGATGCAGAACCACGCCAGCTGACCGCCCGCGTCCGCGACGCGGGCGACTCGCGGATCCCGCAGCCGTCCTAGGCAGTTCTGCGGATTCGGGGCACCTGCGCCGGGCCTAATGTCCGCTCAGGAGACGCGCTGCACGACCAGGCGACCCGCCTCGTGCCGTGCGGCGCGGATGCGCCGATGGCACCGCGGACGCCAGACAGCACAGTCGCCGACGCGATCGATCGCGTCCTGCAGGCCGAGCAAGCGACGGCCGAGGCGATCCACGCAGCCGAAGAATCCGCCGCCGCCACGATCGCCGCCGCGCGCGAAACGCGCCGCACCCTGCTCGAGACCGCCCGCCGGCGCAGCGTGCGCATGCACGAACGCGCGCAGGCGCTGCTTGCACGTCGCCTGAGCGAACTCGACGGCGCCGCCGCTACGGCGCAGGTCCGCGACCGCGGCGAGCTCGCCGCAAGCGTGACGACCGCGATCGACCGCATCGCCGCGCAACTCACGACGGAAGAGCCGGCATGACCGGCGTCCACGGCACTTTCGGTTACGCGCAATCGCGCATGCAGGCCCGGCTCGGCCGGCAGGCGGGCGTGCCCGGCCTGGTGCAGATGCGCGAGGCACGCACCCTCGTCGCGTACCTGCAGCAGGTGCGCAGCTCGCCCTGGTCGCGGCACGTCGCGCGTCTCGCACCGGACATGGATGCCCACGACCTCGAACGGCGGCTCCGCGAGGAGTGGCACTCGGCGGTCGAGGAAGTTGCGCGCTGGCAGCCACGCGAATGGCAAGCTGCCGTGCGCTGGCTCGGCTGGCTGCCGTGGCTGCCGGCGTTGCAGAAACTCGCGCGCGGCGGCCGCACACCGGCCTGGACCCGCGAGGACGAGGTCCTCGCGCGCATCGTCGCCGCCACGCGCGAGACGCGTGCCGAGCGGCTCGAAGCCACGCCGTTGTACCCGCTGCGGCAGGCGGTCGCCGGCCACGGCGACGTCGTTGCCGCGTGGCTTGCGCATTGGCGTGGCCTCTGGACCGCCGACGCCGACGAACACGCCGGACTCGAGGGACTGGTCGCCTCGACGCGTCGCGCCGTCCGGCTGCTCGCGAGCGACGACGCCGGCAACGCGACCGAGCTTGCACTACGGTCGTACGCGCACGCGTTGCGCCGGTCGTTCCGTCGCCATCCGCTCAGCGCGACGGCGGCCGTCGCGTACCTGGGTCTCGTCGCGCTCGACCTGCTGGAACTGCGCGGCGCCGCTGCCGTGCGCGCGGCGCTGCCGGCGATACCAGCATGATGCTGCGGGCCGACACGGCGCGCTGGTTCGAGCTGCTCACCTCGCGCGAGGAACTCGGTGCGGCGCTGGAGACACTGGCGCGGACCCGCTCGGTGCAGCTGCAGTCGCACAGCGAGGCGACGACGCGGCTGCCGCTCCAGGACCTGCGTGAGCTGTTGTCGCGTTACGAAACCCTCGCACGACGTCACGCGCGCTGGTGGCCCACGCCGCAGTTCCGTGCAGCCGGCCCCGGACGGGTGCTTCTCGAGACGCCGCGCGCGGCCCTCGACTCCGTGCAGGCGTGGGCACGCGCCGCCGAGCCGGTCGTCGCGGAACTCGAAGCGCTCGCGGTCGAACAGGAAGACCTCGCCGCGCTCGCCCGGCTCTGCGCCGACTCCCCCGCCGCCTTGCCGCGCCTCGACCGCGTTGCGACGGCGGGCCCGGTGCTCGCGAGCCGGCTGTACCTGCTGCCGCGCGGCACCGGCGTGCCGCCGTTGCCGCCGGCCGCGCTGGCACAGTGCTGTGCCGGCCTGCAGGCCGAGGAGACCTTCCTGCTCGTCGTCGGACCGCAGGAGGACCTGCCCGGTCTCGACGCTGCGATTTCGGCGCGCCGGGGCCGACGGATCCCGCTGCCGACGAACCTGCCCGGCGGGCGGACGGAGTTGCCTGCCGCGATCGCGGACCGGGCCGCTCGGCTGCAGGCGCGCGTCGCGCACGCCCAGACGGCACTGCGGCGCCTGGACGAACTGCACGCGCTGGCACCGGCGCTCGGCGACCTCGCCCGTACGGCATGGCTCGTCGCCGCCGTGCCGGAACTGCCCGTGACCGAGCACTTCGCCTGGATCACGGGCTGGTGCGCCGACGCGGACGATGCGGGGCTGCGTGCCGCACTCGACGCGCGCGGTCTGCACTACCTGTTGCACACACCCGCTGCGCCGTCCGGCGTCACGCCGCCCTCCGTGCTGCGCAATCCCCGCTGGGTACGGCCGTTCGAGGGCATGACGGCGATGATGGGCCTGCCGGCCAGCGGCGAAGCCGACCCGAGCGTGATCGTCGCGATCATCGCGCCGCTGATGTTCGGCTACATGTTCGGCGACGTCGTACAGGGCGCGATCATCGCGCTGCTCGGCGCCTGGCTCGGCGCCCGTGTGCCGGCACTGCGGCTGCTGGTGCCCGGCGGCCTCGTGGCGATCGTGTTCGGCTTCGTCTTTGGCAGTGCCTTCGCGCGTGAGGACCTCGTCGCTCCGTTGTGGCTGCACCCGCTCGAGCAACCCTTGCCCGTGCTCGTCGTGGCGCTGTGCTTCGGCGCGGCGACGCTGCTGCTCGGTCTCGGGCTCGATGCGTTGCAACGCTCGTGGCAAGGCGGCCTGCGGCGATGGCTCGCGACCGACGCGGGCCTCGTGCTCGCCTACCTTGGCAGCGTCGGCGCACTGGTCGACGCACGCGCGCTGTGGGCCCTGCCGCTCGGCATCGGCTGGACGCTGCTCGGCGCCGCGACAGCGCGGCCGGAAGCACGCGCGAGTGCGGTCGTGCAGGCGGCCGGCACGACGCTCGAGCGGCTGCTGCAGCTAGCGGTCAACACGCTGTCGTTCGTGCGCGTCGGCGCCTTCGCGCTCGCCCACGCCGGCCTGTCCGCGGCCGTGGTCGGCATCGCCGAGATCGCAGGCGCGGGGTACTGGCCCGTGCTGGTGCTCGGCAACGTCGCGATCATCGCGCTCGAGGGCCTGGTCGTGAGCATCCAGACCACGCGCCTGGTGCTGTTCGAATTCTTCATTCGTTTCCTCACGGCGCGCGGCCGTCCGTTCGAGCCGCTCGCGCCGCCGCCCGCCCTGCCCGGAGGCACTACATGAACGCTTCGCGCCCGCGCTGGACCTTCGCCCTGACGCTCGTCACCGCCACGACCCTCGTCGTCGCCACGCTGGCCCTGGTGCTGGCGTGGCCGGCGCTGGCCCAGTCGGTCGAGCCGCGCATCGTCGCGCCCGAAGTCGTGCGCTGGGGCTTCGCCGCGGCGGCGCTCGCCGCCGGCCTCGCGGCCCTCGGCGCGGGGTATGCGGTCGCGCAGGTCGGCACGGCGGCACTCGGCACGCTCGCCGAGAAGCCCGACCTGTTCGGCCGCGTGCTCGTGCTGGTCGGCCTCGCCGAGGGCATCGCCATCTACGGCCTGATCGTTTCGATCCTGATCCTGAACCGGCTCGGCTGACATGGCACGCGTCCTCTATCTCGGCGACGAAGTGACCGCCGCGGGCCTGCGGCTCGCCGGCGTCGATACGCTCGTGGTCGCCCCGGGCAACGCGGTGGCCGAGACACTGCGCGAAACGCTCGAAGACGACTGCGACTGCGTGCTGCTGTCCGCCGCGCTGGTGCCGTGCATTCCTGCGCCACGACTGCAGGACGCGCTGCGATGCGGGTCGCCATTGCTGGCCGTCGTGCCGGACGTGCGCAGCGAGGAGCGCCTGCCGGACCTCGCGGCGGAGGTGCGCGACGCGCTGGGGCTCGAGGCATGAACGCCGTCACCGTGCTCGAAACACAGACCCGGGCGCTGCTCGAGCGGCTGGCCAGGGAACAGGCTGCCCGGACGCAACGGCTGCGCGACGAGGCCGCGGCACAGGCACGCGACATCGTGCGGCATGCGCGCACCGAGGCGCGCGAGCGCATCCACGAGGCCGTGCAGCAGACTCGACGCGAGCACGCGACCGCGTTGCAGCGCCGTCGCGCGGCACTCGACACGCAACGCCGACGCGAGCACCAGGCCGCGCTGCGACGCTGGCTCGAGGACGCCTGGCAGCGGCTGCCCAGCGCCCTCGAGACGCGCTGGCTCGACCGCACGCAGCGCGAAGCCTGGTGCCGCGCCGCCTGTCGCCAGGCGGTGCAGAGCCTCGTGCACGGCGACAGGCTCGTGGTCCGGATCGATCCGCGCTGGCAGGAAGAATTGCGCCCGGTCGTCGAGCGCAGCTTGCCGGCCACCGGGAACGGCACGCTCGACGTCGTGCCGGTCGCGGGCCTCGGCGCCGGGCTCACGATCACGGGCGGCCGCGCCCAGGTCGACGCCACGCTCGCCGGCCTGCTGGCGGCGCGCGAACGCATCACGGCCGCGTTGCTGGCGGAAATCGAGACGGCCATCGAACCCGTGCATGATGCCGGGCAGAGCACCCCCGCATGAGCACGGCACGCATCACCTGGATCGGCGGGCCGGTGCTGCGCGCCCGCACCGAGGGCTCGTTCGGCATCTTCGAGGCGGTCGCGATCGGCACACGCGGCCTGCTCGGCGAAGTGATCCAGTTGCGCTCGGACGAACTCGTCGCCCAGGTCTACGAGGACACGACCGGGCTCGAACCGGGCATGACGGTCACCGGGCTCGCGCGACCGCTGTCGGTGCCGCTCGGGCCCGGCCTGCTCGGCGGCATCTTCGACGGCTTGCTGCGACCGTTGACGGGCACCGACGACTTCCAGGTGCTGCCCGGCGCACAGGCCCGACTCGACGTGCAATGCGAGGTTCGCTTCGGCGTGCAGCCGGGTGATCGACTCGAGCCCGGCACCGCCTACGCCGAGGTGCACGCCGCGGGGGCGCGCCAGCAGTGGTTGCTGGTGCCGCCGGACGCGCGTGGGGTCGTGCACGAGGTTGCCGCGGACGGCGTGCATGGCAGCGACGAGGTGCTGCTCTTGCTGGTCGCGGACGACGGCACGCGTCACGGGCTCAAGCTGCACCACGACTGGCCGGTGCGCAGGCCGCGTCCCGTCCGTGAGCGGCTGGGTGCGCACGCCCCGATGATCACGGGGCAGCGCATCCTCGACACGCTGTTCCCGGTCGCGCGCGGCGGGCGCGCGGCGCTGCCCGGCGGCTTCGGCACCGGCAAGACCGTGCTGCAGGAAGCACTGGCGAAATGGTGCGACGCCGACGTGATCGTTTACGTCGGTTGTGGCGAGCGCGGCAACGAAATGGCCGAAGTGCTCGACGAGTTCCCGCAGCTGGAGGACCCGCGCACGGGGCGGCCGCTCGCCGAACGCACCGTGATCATCGCCAATACCTCGAACATGCCGGTGGCCGCGCGCGAGGCCAGCATCTACACGGCAATCACGGTCGCCGAATACTTCCGCGACCAGGGGCTGCACGTCGCGCTGATGGCGGACTCGACCAGCCGCTGGGCCGAAGCCCTGCGCGAAGTGTCGGGACGGCTCGGCGAGTTGCCGGGCGAGGCAGGGTACCCGGCGTACCTGAGCTCGCGGCTCGCGGAGTTCTACGAGCGCGCCGCGCGCGTGACGACGCTCGGCGGCCAGGAAGGCTCGGTGACGATCATCGGTGCAATCAGCCCGCCCGCCGGCGATTTCTCCGAACCGGTGACGCTGCACACCAAGCGCTACGTGCGCTGCTTCTGGGCGCTCGACCGGCAGCGTGCGCAGGCCCGCTTCTATCCGGCCGTGCACCCGTTGCTGTCCTACGGCGCCGACACGGGCGAACTTGCCGACTGGTGGAAGGCCGCGGGCAATCCCGACTGGATGACGCAGCGACGACGCGCGCTCGAACTGCTCGAGGCACAGGCCCACCTCGAGCGCATGGCACGCATCGTGGGTCGCGACGCGCTGCCGTCGCAACAGCAGGTGAAGCTGCTCTGCGCCGACCTGCTCAACGAGGGCTTCCTGCGGCAGTCCTCGTTCTCGCCGGTCGACCGCTACTGCTCGCCGGCGCGCCAGGTGGCGATGCTCGCCGCGCTGCTGCACTTCATGGACCGCGCCGAGGCGGCGGTGGCCGCAGGCGTCGAACCGGCGCGCATCGCGGAAATCCCGCTGCTGCGCACGCTGCAACGGCTCGGCGAGGAACTCGGCGAGACCGACCTGCCGCGGCTCCGCGAGCTGCCGCGCGAGATCGACCTGCAGTTCGATCGCCAGCCCGCACCGGAGACGGCCCATGCGCGCTGACCTGCTGCTGCACGACGTCGTCACCCGCATCGAGGGGCCGCTGCTGTTCGCGCGACGCGAGGCGCACATCGGCCTCAACTGCGCCGTCGAGGTGTTGCAGCAGGGCCGGCCCGCGCGGCTCGGACGCGTCGCCGCGCTCGACGACGCGAGCATGGTCTTCGAGGTGCTCGAGGAGACCGCCAGCCTGCAGCTGCAGAGTACGCGACTGCGCCTGCACCCAGAGCCGCTGCTGTTCGGCGTCGGCCCGAACCTGCTCGGACGCGTGTTCGACAGCGTCGGGCGGCCGCTCGACGGCGGCCCGCCGGTCGCGGCGCGCACGCGGCGGCGCATCGAGGGCCTGTCGATCAACCCGGCCTGGCGCGCACTGCCGCGCGACTTCATCGAAACCGGCGTCGCCACGATCGACGTCATGAACAGCCTCGTGCGCGGGCAGAAGCTGCCGCTGTTCTCGGCCGGTGGCCTGCCGCACGACCGGCTCGCGGCCGAGATCGCGCAGCGCGCGCGGCTGCGCGGTGCGGCCGGCGACGAGAGCTTCGCGGTCGTCTTCGCGGGCATCGGCGTGCCGCACGACACGGCCGAGCAGTTCCGGCTCGCGATGGAGTCGAGCGGTGCACTCGGGCACACCGCGATGTTCCTGAACCTCGCCGACGAACCCGGCATGCAGCGACTGCTGAC
>DATMIB010000068.1:0-2174 GCA_035554635.1 Steroidobacteraceae bacterium
GGGCCCGACGCTGCTTACGCGCCGCAACCGTCACAGCTCGATGGGCGCGGCAGCCGAAATCGGCGCCGACCTGCGCATCTCGGAGCGAATGCTGGTCAACGCGGCCGTGCGCTGGGCCGACCTCGACGACGATGCGGCGGCGCTGCGCTCGGATTTCGGCCCGGTCACGGCCGACACGCTGATGCTCGGGCTCTCGGTGGGGTACCGCTTTCGCTGACCCCGTGGCCGCTCACGCTCACAGAGGACCGGTTGGCTCACGCCCGATGGGGCGCGTCAGATCACGCGCGCCGTGACTATGTCGCGCTCAGGCCGACGGAATGAACTTGTCGTCGCCCTGCTGTGAACGCTCGAACTGCAGGAACTGGTAGTAGCCGCAGACCCGGTCCTCGGGATAGATGCGACACACCGACGGCCGCGCCTCGTACACCGTGCAGCGTCGCTTGTCCTGGTCGAAGAACTGGCACGTGGACTTGTAGATGTGGTCCTTCTTGTGCCGCAGCAGCTGCTCGTCGAGTTCCTTGGTCTTGTAGTGGTAGGTGAACTTCTTCTTCGCCGCCGCCTTGCTGATGCCGAAGTGACGCGCGAGCCGCTCGATGTCGAAGTCGCTGATGGCGATGCGCGAATAGCTGCAGCAATAGCCCGGGCACTTCGAGCAATCGTACTTCGGCTTCGGGAGTTTCTTCGTCGTCATGGTGTCGGTGCGGGTGGGTCGGCGGCGCAAGTGTAGCGGTCCGGGTCGCACGCTGCAGGTTTGTTACACCAGTCCGGCTTCAGATACCGCAGGCTTCTACACCCTTCGCTCGCGCGGCGTCGAGAGCTCTAGGCCAGCCCCGCGGCGGAGGTCGCGTACACGACGCTGCCGAGGACGGCCAGCGTGGCGGCTTCCGCCACCAGCGCTGCCTGCAGTCGCAGACGGCCCTGCATCACGGCGCCGGTGAACCACAACAGCGCGACGACGGCGAGCGAGGCCGCGACCAGCGTGATGCGCGGCAGCGTCTCCGAGTACCAGAGCAGCGGCGTCGTGCCGACGATCACGGTGGTGAGTTGTGCCAGCGCGAAGCGCCGCACTGTCGGCGACATCGGCGGATCGTAGGTGCGGACCTGGGAGAGTTCGAACGCGGGCTTGTGCCACACGGCGCCATTTGCATAGGCCGGCTGCCAGCCCGGCGGCCTGAACCACACCAGCAGCTTGTCGCGCCAACGGTCGGCGTGGCGGCTCTTGCGGGCGAGGTCGGCGTAGACCTCGAGGTTGGCCCAGAGCGGGTCCCACGACTCGAGCGGTGCGCGCGTGCCGTAGACGCAGCGTTCGGTCTCCTCGACGAAGGTGCCGAAGAGGCGATCCCAGGTCATGAAGATGCCGCCGTAGTTGCGGTCGAGGTAGCGGTCGTTCACGGCGTGGTGCACGCGGTGGTTCGACGGCGAGGCGAACCAGCGGTCGTACCAGCCGAGCTTGCCGATCACCTCGGTGTGGATCCAGTACTGGTACAGCAGGTCGACGATCGCCGCGACCGCGAACATCTCCGGCGGCACGCCCGCGATCGCCATCGGCAGGTAAAAGATCCACCCGAGCAGCGCACCGCTGCTGGTCTGGCGCAGCGCGGTCGAGAGGTTGTAGCGCTGGCTCTGGTGGTGCACGACGTGCGAAGCCCAGAACACGGCGCTTTCGTGGCCGAGCCGGTGGTTCCAGTAGTAGCAGAAGTCGTAGAACACGATCGCCGCAGCCCAGGCCCACCACTGGTCCTTGGGCCACAGCGCGAGTGCCACGTGGTCGAACACCCAGGCGTAGAGGCCGATCGTCAGCGCCTTGACGAACAGGTTGGTCACCTGGCTCATCACGCCGAGGCTCAGGCTGTTGACCGAGTCGTTGAGCCGGTACGCGCCCGCGAGCCCGCGCCGACGCGCGATCCACCCCTCCAGCGCGATCAGCAGGAAAAAGAACGGCGTCGCGATGGCGATGGCCTTGCCCATCAGTGATCCCCGGGCGGGATGCACATGCGCTGCATGCCCATCAGCGGGCCCCAAGCCGGCTGCACATGCGCTGCATACTCATCAGCGAGTCCCAAGCCGGCTGCACATGCGGTGCGTCACGCGGGTCATCACGGGCATCCTAGGCCTCGACGTGCCAGTCGCGCGAGCGGTCCACCGCCCGCGACCAGCGTGCGAGCCGGCTCGCG
>DATMIB010000069.1:0-1500 GCA_035554635.1 Steroidobacteraceae bacterium
CCGCGGCCACGCGCGGATTGGTGAGCGCCGTCTCGCGGACCGAACGCCAGTCGGCCAGGCCTTCGCCGAACGCCGTGATCGTCGCGTGGGAGGTCAGGCTCAGGATCCGCGCGCGCAACTCGTGCTCGAACCCGTTCATGACCGACAGCACGACGATCAGCACCGCGACGCCGATCGCGACGCCGACCATCGAGATCGTCGAGATGAACGACAGGAAGCGGTTGCCGGTCGAGCGCAGGTAGCGCCGGCCGATCCGCAGTTCGAACGGTGCGTCGGGCATCGCGCGCCTCACTCGTACCGCAACGCTTCGGCAGGCTCGGTCGCCGCGCCGCGCACCGCGGGGTAGATCGTCGCGACGACCGTGAGCACGAACGCGACCAGCGTGATCGTGGCGATCTGCGAACCACGCAGCTCCGAGGGGATGCGCGTGATGTAGTACACGGACGGGTCCATCACGTGAAACCCGAACAGCCCCTCGAGGAACGGCACGATCGTGCCGACGTTGGCCGCCACGAGCACGCCGAGCACCAGCCCGAGCAGCGTGCCGATCGTGCCGATCACGAGGCCCTGGGTCAGGAACACGCCCACGATCCCGCGCGGCGTGAGTCCGAGCGTGCGCAGGATGGCGATGTCGGCGCGCTTTTCGTTCACGACCATCACGAGCGCCGCGACGATGTTGAACGCCGCGACCGCGACGACGAGCAGCAGGATCAGGCTCATCATCGTCTTTTCGATGCGGATCGCGCGGAAGTACGCCGAGTGCTCCTGGCTCCAGTCGCGCACCTGCACGCCTTCGCCCGCCGCCGCCTGCAACTCGGGCGTGCGCGCCGGCGCGGTCATCACGTCCGCGAAGCGCACGCGAAGCCCGGCCGGCGTCGCGGCACCCCCGCTCGTGAGCGCCGCAGCGTCGGCAAGCGACACCAGTGCGAGCGTGGCGTCGGTGTCCTGCAGTCCCACCTCGAAGATGCCGGTCACCGTGAACGTCTGCAGCGTCGGTCGCCCACCTGCCGCGAGCATGTCGCGTCCGGGCACCAGCACGGTGAGCTCGTCGCCGACCTCGGCGCCGATCTGCCAGGCGAGCACACGGCCGATGATCATCGCGCGCGACCCCGGCTGCAGGTCGGCGACGCGGCCCTGCAGCAGGTGGTCCTCGATCGACGACACCCGCGACTCCGCGGCCACGTCGATGCCGTGCAACAGCACGGGTTCGAGCGTGCCGGCGCGGCCGATCATCGCCTGGACGTCGACGAACGGCGCGACACCCACGACGCCCGGCACGCCGCGCAAGCGCCCTTCGAGCGCGCGCCAGTCGGCCAGCCGCTCGGGCGCGCCGGTGACCGTGGCGTGCGCGGTCAGGGAGACGAGCCGGTTGCGCAGCTCGCCCTCGAATCCGTTCATGACCGAGATGATCGTGATCAGTGCCGCGACGCCGAGACAGACCCCGGCCATCGAGATCCACGAAATGAACGAGACGAAGAAACCCTGCCGACGGGTCCTCAC
>DATMIB010000070.1:0-24433 GCA_035554635.1 Steroidobacteraceae bacterium
GCGGCCGCGGCAGCCGACATGCCGTCGATCGAGCGCGAGCGCCTGCGCTGGATGATCGAGGAGTTCCGCTTGTCGCTGTTCGCGCAGGACTTGCGCACGCTGATGCCCGTGTCCGCCAAGCGGCTCGACGAGCAGTTGCAGCTCGCGCAGCGCGAGGCGCGCGGGGCGTTGCCGCTGGCTCGGTGACGGCGCCAGCGGGAGCGAGGGTCGGCGCCTGTGAACGCCGGCACCTCCCCGGCTGCAGCGACCGTCGGTGGTGGTTAGTTCACGCGAGCCAGCGCGTCATCGGAAAGAGCATGGCGCCCGATCGCGAGCGCCAGGTGACCTGCTCGCGCGCGACGGCCAGGTACCAAGTCTCGGTCACGGGATTCGCCTTGGGTTTCGCGAAGGCCGCGGGTTCGAGCACGGCCAGGCACCAGGCGGGCCCGAGCGCACGCACGGAAAGGTACTGGATGGCGCCGAGTGCGGCTTCGCGGGCAACCGTCGCAAACGCCTGCGTGTGCGTGTAGTCGCCCGGGTCCGTCCAGCGCGATGCGTCACGACTGAATGGCTGCTCTCGGAGGTCGACGAACTGCGTCGCGACGTCGGCGCTGAAGGCGGTGTGTGGCACGGGATTCAGGCGCTCGAGCGCTACCGCGTCCTTGAGGAAGCGCCAGCGCCAGTAGCCTGCCTCGGCCGCTGCGGTAAACACGTCCTGCGCGCCGTAATAGACTCCCGGGTCGCCCACGGCGCGAAAGCGCGAGCCGGGGGGTTGTGGCCAGTAGCGGAACGGCGTTGCCAGCAGGTAGTCGAGGTGGGCGGCCGCGCGCGGGACGCGTGGCTTGTGGTCGTCGAGGATCTGCTCGAGCACCGCCTGGTCGTCGAAATCGTCGACGATCTTCATCGTCGAGGCGACGTACTGCGATTCCACGATTCGCCAGACAGTGCCGGCGAACGGCCGCGCCTCAGACGCGACCGCGTGCGGCGTCCAGGTACTGGACGACACGAACCAGCCCCTCGGTGTTCGCGATCAGATCGATCGGACGTGCGTGCAGGGCGAGGTTTTCGCTCCTCAGCCAGGCCCTCGCGGTTGGCTCGTCGCCCACCAGCGAGTCGAGCGAACGGAACAGGCGCACGAACAGCGCAGCGAGCTCCCATTCCTTGCGCTGCGGATCCAGGCGGTAACCGCCCTGGTACAGCCGGGTCACGCTGGCGGCACTCAGCCCCAGGACACGCGCGAGCTGGGCGCGCGGGATTTCCAGGCGCTCGGCGGCACGAGTCACGGCTTTGGACAGCACGACCGCGGGCTCCGGCCGGGAGCGGGCGGCATCGGGCGGTTGCGCTCGTAACATGTCGAATCTCCTTGCGGGAGAAAGGATACAGCTGCGGGATTTCTGTAGCAACAACCTTGGTACCACCCTGACCGTTTCGCTGGCGACCATGGGCTGTGTTGGACCGTCCGAACGGCCAGGACAAAACACCGGTAGGTACTTGCCGCAGGACTGTCTACCGGACGCCCGGTCGGCCGTTAATGCGGGCACATGGGAGAGAACCCTCCCGAGGAGCGGTAGACGATGAAAGCGAAAATCGTAGCGGTGGCCCTGGTGACGATGTCGATGACGGCCATGAGCGGTGCGGCGCTCGCCGATGCCGCCGCCGGCAAGGCGAAGTTCGAGGCGCAGTGCGCGGAGTGCCACGAAGCGGGCGACTTCGAAGGTACCTCGGCCAAGGACCTCGGCGACAAGCTCACCCACATGGCCGCCGGCCACGTGAAGCACAAGAAGCCGATCAAGCTCACGGCGGCGGAGATCGCCGACGTCGCCGCGTACCTCGGCAAGTAAACCGACTCGGCGTTTGTCCGTGACGCCCGGTGTCCGCAGGTGCGGGCACCGGGCGCCGTCATCCACTAACCTACAGCGTTCGACTACCAGAATGCCTTGTTATCCTTGCGTCTGGCGCGCAAGGTTTCAGCAACTCATCGAATTGAGTCACGTCTGCTGACCACTGGCACGCCCGGCGGGGCGCTCGCTGTAACTAGACGGTCCGCCAGCAGCTTTTCGCCACGCGGAAGCGCACCGGGACCGCCTCATGAACCCCCAAACACCGGACCGTGCACGGCACGATCTGTGCAGCGATGCTTTGCCGCGTGACGATGCCGGAGTCTTCGGCGTGAAAAGCGCCGGATTCATCTGCCTCGTCTGCGGCGCACGAATCGCCGCTGCGAACATGCGAACCGAGTTGGAACGCTGGGCAACGAGCCTGAGGGTCGAAGCCCTGGCGGTCGCCGAGCAACACATTGCGGAGGGCGACACAAGGCTGGCCCGGCAGCAGGAGATCATCGACAGGCTCCGCCGGGGTGGGCATGAGCTCAGGCCGGCTTTGCGGATCCTGCAGCGTCTCGAGATCAACCAACGACTGCACGTTGCCGATCGCGCGAGACTCATCGATGCGCTGTATCAGGACTGATTGGACGAACGACTCCAGACTCTCCTGGTGATCCCACGCTTCGGGTACGCGGTCGCCGGGGTGACCCGCGAGGGTCCCGACATGGCAGGGTCGTGCCACCGGATTGCGGGCCTATTTCACGAACGGCCTCAGCAGGTCGATCGGCAGCGGAAACACGATCGTCGAGGTCTTCTCGCTCGAGATGTCCGCGAGCGTCTGCAGATAGCGCAACTGCAAGGCCCGCGGCTCCTCGCCGAGCGTCCGCGCGGCCTGCACGAGCATCTGCGCCGCCTGCTGCTCACCTTCGGCATGGATGATCTTGGCGCGCCGCGTGCGCTCGGCCTCGGCCTGCTTGGCGATCGCGCGGATCATGCTTTCGTCGAGGTCGACGTGCTTGATCTCGACGTTCGAGACCTTGATGCCCCAGGCGTCGGTCGCGGCGTCGAGGATGCGCTGGATGTCGACGTTGAGCTTCTCGCGCTGCGACAGCATCTCGTCGAGTTCGTGCTGGCCGAGCACCGAGCGCAGCGTCGTCTGCGCGAGCTGGCTCGTCGCCTCGAACGGGCTCGCAACCTGGATGATCGCGCGGTCCGGCTCGACGATGCGGAAGTAGATGACCGCGTTGACCTTGACCGAGACGTTGTCGCGCGAGATGACGTCCTGCGTCGGCACGTCGAGCACGATCACGCGCAGATCGACCTTGACCATGCGCTGGATCAGCGGGATCAGGATGATCAGACCCGGCCCCTTCACGCCCGTGAAGCGTCCGAAAGTGAAGATGACGCCACGCTCGTACTCGTTGAGGATCTTGAAGATCTGCGTCGCGAGCGCGATGGCGATGACGACGAGGACGGCGAGGGTGGTGATGCTGAACATCGTTGCGAGCTCCCGGAAGTCGATCGGTCAGTCAGGAAGACAGTCGTCCGGACGAACGTGGTGGTGCGGCCAGCCCGACGATCGTCCCATTCATCGGCCAGGGCCCCCAGGTCACTCGGAGGCCGGTTCGACCTCGAGCGTGAGGCCGTCGACGCGCACGATGCGCAGCCGCTGCCCGCTCCGCACGGGCGCGTGGCTGACCGCGTTCCAGAGCTCGCCGCGCACGCGCACCAGCCCGTGGCGCTCGAACCCTTCGACGGCTTCGGCCGGTTCACGCAACAGTGCCTCGCGCCCGCTCATGACGGGTCGGCGACGTGCCCGCACTGCGAACGACACGATGCCTAGCAGCAGCAGGCTGCCGGCGAAACCCATCGTCGCGATCAGCTGCCAGGCGACGCGGAAGCCCGGCACGTCGCTGTCGAGCAGCATGACCGAGCCGATCACGAACGCGACGATGCCGCCGAGGCCGAGCGTGCCGAACGAGGGCACGAACGATTCCGCGACGATCAGCAAGACGCCGAGCGCAATGAGCGCAAGCCCGGCGTAGTTGACCGAGAGCACCTGGAACGCAAACAACGCGAGCAGCAGGCTGATCGCGCCGACGACACCGGGCAGCACGCTGCCCGGGTTGTAGCCCTCGAGCAGCAGGCCGTAGATGCCGATCAGCATCAGCAGGTACGCCACGTTCGGGTTGGTGATGAGCTGCAGCAGTTCCGTGCGCCAGTCCGGCTGCACTTCGCGCAGCACGATGCCCTCGGTCCGGAGCGTCACTTCGCGGGACTGCAGCTTGACGACGCGGCCGTCGATCGCACGGAGCAGTTCCGGCAGGTCGGTCGCGACGAGATCGACCACTTTGGCCTCGCGCGCCGCGTTGGCCGAGAGGCTCACGCCTTCGCGCACGGCCTGTTCGGCCCAGTCGGCATTGCGGCCGCGCAATTCGGCCAGCCCGCGGATATAGGCCACCGCGTCGTTGACGGCCTTGCGTTCCATGGCACTGCCGTCGTGCGGCGCGGATGCGGCATCGGGTTCCTTGGCCCGGCCCTTGTCCTTCGTCCCAGCGCCGTCGGTCGGCTCGCGTGGCGCGGGCGTCGGTGCGGAGTCGCCTGAGGGGCCGCCGATCTGCACCGGTGTCGCGGCGCCCAGGTTCGTGGCCGGCGCCATGGCGGCGACGTGACTCGCGTAGACGAGGAATGTACCGGCACTGGCCGCGCGGGCACCGCTCGGCGCGACGAACGTCACGACGGGCACGTCGGCGGCGAGGATGGCCTGCACCATGTCGCGCATCGCGGTTTCGAGGCCGCCCGGGGTGTCGATGCGAACGACGACGAGTCGGGCGTCGGAGTCCTCCGCCGCGCGCAACTGGCGCACGAAGAAGTCACTGGTGGCGGGACCGATCGGCCCCGTCACGGGCAGCAGGATGCCCGCGGCCGCATCCTGCGCCTGTTGGGCCTGCACGCCCGCGATCGCCCACACGGCGCCGAGCACGACGAGGGCAAGCCCCAGCAGCCGGCGCGCGACCCGCAACGTCGGGATCGACCGTCTGTCCATGCGTCGATGATACCGCAGCGCTCCGCGACATCGGTCGCGTCCGTATAATCGTTCGCACAGGAGTGCAGGGCCATGCGTGTGACCGTTTCCGCCGGGCAGTTCGTCGGCGCGTTCTGTTTCGTGTCGAGCGTGCTGCTCGCCGGCGGTGCGTCCGGCGCGGGCCGGGGGCCGGCTGCGGTGACGACGGTTCCGATCGCACGCACAGTCGAGGCATCGACCGCAGCGCTCGACGTGCGGACGCTGCGCCCCGGGTTGCACCTGGTCCAGGGGGCCGGAGGCAATGTCGTCATGTGGTCGGGCACGGACGGCACCGTGCTCGTCGACACGGGCCTCGCGACACGCGCACCGGAATTGTTTGCGACCGTGGCTCGGGTCGCGCCCGGGCCGCTGCGGTTCGTCATCGATACACACGGCCATCCCGACCACACCGGCGGCAATGCGATGGCGGCCGAGCGTGGCGCGGTCGTGATCGGCCACGAACACCTGCGCGACACGGAGGAGGCGGCGACGCCGGCGACCACACAGCCAGCGGCCGGCGCAGCAGTCGCGGCCGACGGCCGACCCATCCTCACGCTGACCGATGCGCTGGCCCTGCACCTGAACGGCGATCGCGCCGACGTGCTGCACGTTGCAAACGCGCACACCAACGCCGACCTGGTCGTGCGCTGGTCGACGGCCGACGTCGTCGCACTCGGCGATCTCTACTGGAGCCAGCAGTACCCGCAGATCGACGTCGAATCCGGCGGCTCATTGGCCGGTGTCGTCGCGGCCGTCGAGGCAGCCATCGCACGGTCGACTGCGCGCACGATCATCGTGCCGGGGCACGGCGCGCCGACGTCGCGGACCGAACTCGCGGCCTATCGCGACATGCTCGTCGCCGTCGGTCGCCGGGTGCGCGAGGCGGTGGAGCGGGGCGAGAACCTGCAGCAAGTGCTTGCCGCCCATCCGACCGCGGAATTCGACGCACGTTTCGGACGGCCCGATGCGCCTGCTTCGCCCGAGGATTTCGTGCGCGCCGTCTACACGGACCTGGCGCGGAGGCGATAGAAGCGTCCAGAGTCAGGAAGCGTCCAGAGTCAGGAAGAGTCTAGAGTTTAGAGTCTAGTCGGACCCTCACCCGCCCTGCGGGCGACCTCTCCCGCGTGCGGGAGAGGTGAGCGCCTCCGACTAGACTCCGTACTCTGAACTCCAGACTCTGTGCTTCATCCCGCCACGTCGAAGTTGATGCCCTGCGCGAGCGGCAGGTCGTTGCCCCAGTTGACCGTGCAGGTCTGTCGGCGCATGTAGTTCTTCCACGAGTCGGAACCCGACTCGCGTCCGCCGCCGGTGTCCTTTTCGCCGCCAAAGGCGCCGCCGATTTCGGCGCCCGAGGTGCCGATGTTGACGTTGGCGATGCCGCAGTCGGAGCCCTCCGTCGACAGGAAACGAGCCGCGTGCTGCAACCGGTCGGTGAAGATCGCCGACGACAGGCCGTGCGCGACCTGGTTCTGCGCCTCGATCGCCTCGTCGAGCGTCTTGAACGGCACCAGGTACAGCACCGGGCCGAACGTCTCGGTCTGCACGATGTCCCATTCGCCGCGCGCGACGACGATCGCCGGCTCGACGAAAAAGCCCGGACGGTCGAGACGCTTGCCGCCGCAGAGCAGCCGGCCACCGTGCGCGACGGCCTTCTGCACAGCGGTCTCGTAGCGTTCGACCGACGCGCCGTCGATCAGCGGCCCCATCAGCGTGCCCTGTTCGAGCGGATCGCCGATGCGCACCTGCTTGTACGCGGCCGGCAGGCGGCGTTCGAGCTCGGCCATGCGCGACTCGTGCACGAAGACGCGGCGCGTCGTGGTGCAGCGCTGGCCGGCCGTGCCGACCGCACCGAACACGACAGCCGGCACGACGAGGTCGAGGTTGGCGTGTTCGTCGACGATGATCGCGTTGTTGCCGCCGAGCTCGAGCAGGCTCTTGCCGAGCCGCTTCGCCACGCGCTGCGCCACGTCGCGACCCACTGCGGTCGAGCCCGTGAACGAAACGAGGTCCACGCGACGGTCCTCGACGAACTTGACCGCGAGGTCGACGCCGTCGTCGATGAACAGCTGGAAGATCGGCGGATACCCGTGCTGCGCCAGCACGCGGTTGCAGATGTGCTGCACGGCAACGGCACACAGCGCCGTCTTCGGCGAGGGCTTCCACACCGTGACGTTGCCGCAGATCGCCGCGAGGAACGCATTCCAGGCCCACACCGCGACCGGGAAGTTGAACGCGCTGATCACGCCGACCACGCCGAGCGGGTGCCACTGCTCGAACATGCGGTGGTTGGGGCGCTCGGAGTGCATCTGCAGGCCGTAGAGCATGCGCGACTGGCCGACCGCGAAGTCGGCGATGTCGATCATCTCCTGCACCTCGCCGTCGCCCTCCGGCTTGATCTTGCCCATTTCGAGCGAGACCAGGCTGCCGAGCGCGGATTTGTGCTTGCGCAGTTCCTCGCCCATCAGACGCACGGCTTCACCGCGCTTCGGCGCCGGCACCGCGCGCCAGAGCTTCGCCGCCGCGACCGCGGAAGCCATCACCTTCTCGTACTGTGCCGGCGTCGTCGCCTGCACGCGCGCGATGACCGCGCCAGTCGACGGGTTGATCGATTCGATGAGGCGCGCGTTGGCATCGCCGAGCCAGCCGTCCCCGCACCACGTGCCGGCGTTGGTCGGCTGCAATCCGAGGTCTTTCAAAAGGGAATCGATCATCGACGCGCTCCCGCAGCGACTCGCTGCTGTCCCGTGGTACCGGCGACGACCATGCGCGCCGATATCTCCTTGCCGCCCCCGTCGGCGTAGTACCGGCCAAAGCGGTTGGCCAGCACGTCGACGAGGCTGAAGTCTTCCTGGCGCACGAAGCCGTGGTAACGGCCCGCGCCCTGCATGACGAGGTCGACCACGGAGCAGATGCCGGCCGCCGTCGTGACCTGGATCGCAGACCAGAGCCGGCCCGCGATCACCTGGGGGTAGATCTTGCTGACGTAGTTCTCCTCGCGCAGCTCGCCGTGCTGGCGACCCGCGACCGCGACGTAGACGATCACGACGTCCTGCAGCGTCTGCGGCACGGCGTTCTCGAGCACGCGCTTCAACGTCGCGCGGTCGAAGTTGAGCTTGAGGTCGTTCATCAGCAGGCGCATCTGGGCGCAGTGGCCCGGATACCGGATGGTCTTGTAGTCCATCGTCTGTGCCTTGGCGCCGTACGTGTCGGCGAGCGAACCGAGGCCGCCGGAGGTGTTGAACGCCTCGTAGGTCATGCCGTCGATCTCGATTTCCTCGAGCCCCTCGAGCGGCGCGACCTCGACCGCGCGACCGTCGACGATCGCCTCGCACGGATTGCCGTATTCGTTGATCAGGCCGTCGGTGGACCAGGTCAGCGAATACTTGAGCGCGTTGTTCGGGTGCTGGGGCAGGGCGCCGACGCGCAGCTTGACGCTGCGCACGTCGTCGAAGTGCTGGATCAGCGCGTGCGCCGCGATGCTGATGAAGCCCGGCGCGAGCCCGCACTGCGGCACGAACGCGCGGCCGCTGCCTTCGGCCAGCGCGCGCACGGCACGCGTCACGGCGACATCCTCGGTCAGGTCGAAGTAGTGCGCGTTCATCTTGCGCGCGACCTCGGCCACCTTGACGTTGCAGTAGAACGGCAGGCTCGAAATGATCGCGTCGGCCGGATGGATGCGCAGGTGTGCCTCGAGCGCGGCGGCGTCGGACGCGTCGAGTTCGAGCGCGTGCAGGTTCGGCAGCGCGTGGGCCTGACAGACCGCGTTGGCGGCGTTACCGTTGACGTCGGCGACGTGGACTTCGTAGTCGCGGCACTCGGCAAGGAAGCCAGAGATGAGGGCGCCGATCTTGCCGGCCCCGAGGATCAGTACCTGCTGCATGGTCACTCCTGGTGCGGCCGCTGCGGCGGCACTCGAGGGGCGCGTCCGTGCGGCGTCGATCTTGTAATGAAACACGCAATTCTGACGAAACGCGTGCGCCGCGCCCACCCCCTGTTTCTTTTGCACTGCAAACTTTTGCCGTAGGATCGCGGCATGAGCGCGGTATTGCAGACTCCCGAGTGGTCTCCGTCGAGCTGGACGGCGCGGCCGGCCCAGCAGCAACCCTCCTACCGGGACGCGGCCGCGCTCGCGCGCGCGGTCGACGCGCTCGGCCGATTGCCGCCGATCGTCGTGTCGTGGGAGATCGAGTCGCTCAAGCGACAGATCGCCGAAGCGCAGCGAGGCGAGCGCTTCCTGCTGCAGGGGGGCGACTGCGCGGAGACGTTCGCGGACTGCGAGTCCGGCCAGATCGCACGCAAGCTCAAGATCCTGCTGCAGATGAGCCTCGTGCTGCTGCACGGCCTCAAGAAGCCCGTGATCCGCGTGGGTCGCTTCGCCGGCCAGTACGCCAAGCCGCGCTCGACCGACACCGAGACGCGCGACGGCATCACGCTGCCGTGCTATCGCGGCGACCTCGTCAACCACCCAGGCTTCACGGCCGCCGAACGCGAGCCGGACCCCGAGCTGCTGCTGCGCGGTTACGAGCGCGCCGCGCTGACGCTGAATTTCGTGCGCGCGTTGATCGACGGCGGGTTTGCGGACCTGCACCACCCCGAGTACTGGGACCTGGGCTTCGTCAAGCATTCGCCGCTTGCCGACCAGTACCGCCAGATCGCGTCGTCGATCGCCGATTCGCTCGACTTTTTCGAGGCGATGAGCGGCAGCCGCGTGCACGAAGCCTCGCGTGCGCCGTTTTACGCGAGCCACGAAGCGTTGCACCTGTTGTACGAGCAGGCGCAGACGCGGTTCATCCCGCGCCAGGAGCGCTGGTACAACCTGTCGACGCACCTGCCGTGGATCGGCATGCGCACGGCGGAACTCGGTGGCGCGCACGTCGAGTACTGCCGCGGCATCTCCAACCCCGTCGGCGTCAAGGTCGGGCCGGCGATGGACAGCGCGTGGGTGCAGGGGCTCTGTCACGCGCTGAACCCGGCCAAGGAATACGGCCGTCTCGTGCTGATTCACCGCATGGGTGCGAAGCAGGTCGAGCAGAAACTGCCGGGCCTGATCGAGGCGGTGCGCGCGACCGGAGTGCCCGTGCTGTGGGTCTGCGACCCGATGCACGGCAACACCGAGACGACCAAGTCGGGGCTCAAGACGCGCCGGTTCGAAAACATCGTCAGCGAACTCGAGGCCGCGTTCCGCGTGCACAAGAGCGTCGGCAGTTACCTCGGCGGCGTGCATTTCGAGCTGACCGGCGAGGATGTCACCGAGTGCACCGGCGGCGCACGCGGGCTCGTCGATGCGGACCTCGCCAAGGATTACCGCTCGCAGGTCGATCCGCGGCTCAACTACGAGCAGGCCCTGGAACTCGCGCTGCGGATCGCGGCGAACGCTCGCGCCGCCCGCTAGTCGGAGATCGGGGACACTCTCCAATTTCCGCCCGGAAATTGGGGACACTCTCCATTTTTCGCGGAACGACGACGGTCGGGCCCGCTTTTATCCTTTAGTTTCGCGGTCTTGCGCGCGTCGGCGAGCGGCGCGGCCGGGAAATTCGAGAGTGTCCCCTATTCAGGACGGACTCGGCCTCGGCCAGGGGGATGTCGCGGAACGCGCCCGGCGTGAGCTCGGCGACCGTCCACGGCCCGATCGCCCAGCGGATCAGCCGCAGCGTCGGCAGGCCGACCGCGGCGGTCATGCGTCGGACCTGCCGATTGCGCCCTTCGCTCAATTCCAGTTCGAGCCACGCGGTCGGGATCGATTTGCGCTCGCGGATCGGCGGCACGCGCGGCCACAGCCCGGGCGGCTCGTCGATCACGCGCGCCGGCGTCGGGCGGGTGGGCCCGTCATTGAGCACGACGCCGTGACGCAGGTGCTCGAGCGCCTCGTCCTGCGGCGTGCCTTCGACCTGCACGCGGTAAACCTTCTTCAACGACGATCCCGGCTGGCTGATGCGCGCCTGCCACGGACCGAAGTCGGTCAGCAGCATCAAGCCTTCGCTGTCGTAGTCGAGGCGGCCGGCCGGGTACAGGCCCGGCAGGTCGAGATAGTCGGCCAGGCAGCGCCGCCCGTCGCCGCTCGTGAACTGCGGCAGCACCTCGAAGGGCTTGTTGAACGCGACGATGCGCATCTTTTTACGGTGGCGGCAGGGCGTCTGTACTTGTCGGTGTCGCGGCCGGAGTCTATCCTGCTTTGTGCGGTGCAACACGTTTGGAGCCGGCCTCCGGCCCGGGTTCGCATACGTATACAAGAGGCGCGTGGGACCCGGCCCGCCGGCGTTGGACGATGGTCGTAAGGCCCCCGTCCGGCACTTCGGGCAGGATGCGCGCCCGTCGCGGTCTGCGCAGGGCCGTGCCGGGCGGACGCTGTTCACGGCCGCGGGACGAGGCTCGTAAATCGCAACAGAGGAAGACGCAATGACGAACCAGGCTGCTGAACAACTTCGCAAGGAATGGCAGACGGATCCGCGCTGGGCGGGCATCAAGCGCCCGTACTCGGCCGAAGACGTCGTGCGCCTGCGCGGCAGCGTCCAGATCGAGCACACGCTCGCGCGCCTCGGCGCGGAAAAGCTCTGGAAGCTCGTCAACACCGAACCGTACGTCAACTGCCTCGGCGCGTTGACCGGCGGCCAGGCCATGCAGCAGGTCAAGGCCGGCATCAAGGCCATTTACCTGTCGGGCTGGCAGGTCGCCGCCGACAACAACAGCTACATGTCGATGTATCCCGACCAGTCGCTGTACCCGGTCGACTCGGTGCCGAAGGTCGTCGAGCGCATCAACGCCTCGTTCCAGCGCGCCGACCAGATCCAGCATTCCAAGGGCATTCAGCCGGGCGCCAAGGACTACGTCGACTTCTACGCGCCGATCGTCGCTGACGCGGAAGCCGGCTTCGGCGGCGTGCTCAACGCGTTCGAGCTCATGAAGGCAATGATCCGCGCCGGTGCCGCGGGCGTGCACTTCGAGGACCAGCTGGCCTCGGTCAAGAAGTGCGGCCACATGGGTGGCAAGGTGCTCGTGCCGACGCAGGAAGCCATCCAGAAGCTCGTCGCCGCGCGTTTCGCGGCCGACGTGATGGGCGTGCCGACGATCGTGCTCGCGCGCACCGACGCCGAGGCCGCCGACCTGCTCACGAGCGACGTCGACGCCAACGACAAGCCGTTCTGCACCGGGGAGCGCACGCCGGAAGGCTTCTATCGCACCAAGCCCGGCGTCGAGCAGTCGATTTCGCGTGGCCTGGCCTATGCGCCGTACGCCGACATGGTCTGGTGCGAGACCGGCAAGCCGGACCTCGAGTTCGCGAAGAAGTTCGCCGAGGCGATCCGCAAGCAGTACCCGGGCAAGCTGCTCGCGTACAACTGCTCGCCGTCGTTCAACTGGAAGAAGAACCTCGACGACGCGACGATCGCCAAGTTCCAGCGCGAACTGGGCGCGATGGGCTACAAGTACCAGTTCATCACGCTGGCCGGCATCCACTCGATGTGGTTCAACATGTTCGACCTCGCGCAGGAATACGCGAAGCACGGCATGACGGCCTACGTCGAGAAGGTGCAGGAGCCGGAGTTCGCCGCGCGCGACCGTGGCTACACGTTCGTGTCGCACCAGCAGGAAGTCGGCACCGGCTACTTCGACGAAGTGACGCAGGTGATCCAGGGCGGGCAGTCGTCGACGACGGCGATGCACGGCTCGACCGAAGAAGAGCAGTTCGCGGCGCCGGCGCACGCCTGATCGCTCTTCACCTCTCCCGCGCAAGCGGGAGAGGTCGCGCAAAGCGCGGGTGAGGGTGGACAATAGACGGCCCGGAGGCTCGCCTCCGGGCCGTTTTGCATCAGGCGGACACAGATCCGCCGACCCAGATCGAGGAAGCAGGATGAATTACGACAAGATCGTCGTGCCATTGCACGGCGAGGCCATCACGGTCAACACCGACGGCACGATCACCGTGCCCGACCGGCCGATCATTCCCTACATCGTCGGCGACGGCATCGGCATCGACGTCACGCCCGCGATGCTCACGGTCGTGAACGCCGCGGTCGAAAAGGCCTACGGCGGCCGACGCGCGATCGAGTGGATGGAAGTGTTCGCCGGCGAGCGTTCGCTCGAGGTGTACGGCCCCGGCGGCTGGTTCCCCGACGAGACGCAGCACGCGCTGCAGAAGTACGTCGTGTCGATCAAGGGGCCGCTCGCGACGCCGGTCGGCGGCGGCATCCGTTCGCTCAACGTCGCGATGCGGCAGAACCTCGACCTCTATGCCTGCGTGCGTCCTGTGCGCTACTTCCCCGGCGTCGCGACGCCGATGGCCGACTCGAGCTACGTCGACATGGTGATTTTCCGGGAGAACACCGAGGACATCTACGCCGGCATCGAGTACCCGGCCGGATCGCAGGAAGTGCAGAAGCTGATCCATTTCCTGCAGAGCGAACTCGGCGCGCGCGGGATCCGCTTCCCGGCGAGTTCCGGCCTCGGCATCAAGCCCGTGTCGAAGGAAGGGTCGCAGCGGCTGATCCGCAAGGCGATCCAGTACTGCGTGGACAACGACCGCACCTCGGTCACGCTGGTGCACAAGGGCAACATCATGAAGTACACCGAGGGTGCCTTCCGCAACTGGGGTTACCAGCTCGCGAAGGACGAGTTCGGTGCGCTCGAGATGGGTGGCGGCCCCTGGATGAGCTTCGTCAACCCGAAGACCGGCCACGAGATCGTCGTCAAGGACATGATCGCCGACAACTTCCTGCAGCAGATCCTGCTGCGGCCGGAGGAGTTCGACGTGATCGCGACGCTCAACCTCAACGGCGACTACATCTCGGACGCACTTGCGGCGCAGGTCGGTGGCATCGGCATCGCGCCGGGCGGCAACATCGGCCACGGCATCGCCGTGTTCGAGGCCACGCACGGGACCGCGCCGGGTTTCGCCGGCAAGGATCGCGTCAATCCCGGCTCGCTGATCCTCTCGGCCGAAATGATGCTGCGCTACCTCGGCTGGAACGAGGCGGCGGACCTGATCATGAAGGGTGTCGCGAACACGATTGCGGCCAAGGAACTGACGTTCGACCTCGCACGCATGCGCAAGGCGATCCGCGCGCCGAAGCGGCGAGGGCACGCGCATTCGGCGGCCGAGGTGAAGCAGGAACTCGAGGAACTCGTGCCCGGCGCGACCCTGGTGGGCACGCGCGGCTTCGGCGAGGCGGTCGTCCGCCACATGGACGACTGACGGCTCCCGTGCGCGGGAGAGCCGCAAGGCGGGTGAGGGCCTCAATCAAGAGCCCTCACGCTCTCCCGCCTTGGCGGGCGAGGGGGGCGGAGCTACCGCACGCCCGTACCGGTCAGCGTTCGATACCGGTGGACGCCGCCGGCCACGACGTGCAGTTGTGCCTGCTTGTAGCCGAAGCTCGACGGCCTGAACGTCACAGCGATCCAGCAACGGTAGCCCAGGTCGAGCGGTGACTTGCAGGAGCTCTTGAGCACGAACTGCTGGCGTTGCGGTCCCGTCAGTTCGACGAGCGTGATGGGCAAGGGGCCATTACTGCCGGAGTTGGTCAGCATGAAGCCCTTCGAGTTGCTCGACGACAGCCGCACATTGCCGAAATCGATGCGCGAGGGCCGAAGCTGGTAGATGTAGACCGGGGGCACGTCGGAGGATCGCCCGACCTCGTGCACGTAGGTATCGACGCCGTCGAACGAGTAGTAGCCCGAGCCGTTGCGGTCGCTGCTCACGAGCGCGACCTCGGTGTCGAACGCGAGGAAGCGGCCGTCCCGGCTGAGACGCGCTCCGTACCAGGACGACGTCACGTATTCGAGCGCGCCGGTGAGCATGTCCTTGATGACCAGCTGGTCCGCGTCCTTGCGAACGCCCTGTACCAGGCCGTCCGCGCTGGAGTCGAAAACGACGTACCGGCCATCGCTCGATACGGCGCTGATTGCGTAGTTCATGGTCGTGCTTTGCCTGCCGTCGGCATGGACGCTCGCGAGGCGCTTGTCGCCGGTCGACCGATCGAGCAGGTACATGTCCCGAAGGTCGTTGACGTCGCCGGCAACCTCGCGCTCGTCGGATTCATAGGCGTACCAGCGGCCGTCGGCGCTGAACACGCCCCAGATTCCGGGCATGACTTCACTCGTCCCGTGGAGGCGGTCGTAGGCGCGCACCGGATCTTCGAAGTCGAACTTGTAGAGAATGTAGCGGCCGTTGCCGTTGATCGCTGCGTAGGATTCGAGCGCCGGTTCCTGCGCGATCAGCGTCGTCGTTCCGGCTACCGTGTCGCGAAGGTAGACGCCGAAATAGCGGCATGCGAACGCGATGTAGCGGGCGTCGTCGCTGATGCCACCGTACTCGCACGGTTCTGCAAACTGGGTTTCGTTGGGCTTGATGCTCACCCGACGGGTGTCGTGCTCCTGACGGTCGTACAGGAATACGTCCTGGACCCCGTTCGTGTCGCCCGGCACGAGGTTGTTCGCCCACGACGCGAACGCGACGTAGCGGCCATCCGGCGTGAGCGTCGGCACTGCGCTGTGCGCGTTGGGTTCGGTCCCACCAAGCCCGATCGAAACCCGCTCGGTGGTGCCTGTTGTGCGGTCGATCACGAAGATGTCGTCGCGCGCGTTCGTGTCGCCCGCCACGAGCAGCGACGAACCGGAGTCGAACGCGACGTAGCGACCGGTCTCGCTCAAGGACGTTGCGCCCTGGCTCTGGCCCGCGGGCCGCTGCGACGCCGACTCGAGACTCACGAGCGTATTGTCGCCGGGCGCCGCCGCGATTGGGGCAGTGAAGGACCACACCGCCAACGCCGTGATGGAAATGACGGTCCGGCTGCCTGCGTCGATCCTTCTTCGCCTGTTCATGACGACACTCCTTGTCGTCGTGGCCGTCCACGGCCGGCCGCGCGTCTTGCATCATGTGACGACGGAGACAGAAGGCAATCGCGCCGATACGAAGCGGGCCCGCGCCCAATGCATAGGGGCGTGTCGTCAGTGTCGGGCGGCAGGTGCTCCCGGGAGCGAGTGGGCGAGGCCTGCTATCCTTCGCGCCCGATGATGACCAAGTCGCCCGTTTACGACCCTGATTGCACGCTGTGTCCACGGCTCGCTGCGTTCCTCGACGAGGGCAAGCGCCAGCACCCGGACTATTTCTGCGCCCCGGTGCCGCCGTTCGGTGACCCGCAGGCGCGCTTGCTGTTCGTCGGGCTGGCGCCCGGCTTCCACGGCGCCAACGCGACGGGGCGGCCGTTCACCGGCGATTACGCCGGCATCCTGTTGTACGAGACGCTGTATGCGTTTGGCCTGTCGACCGCCCCCCAATCGGTTTCTGCCGACGACGGCCTGCAATTGATCGGCTGTCGCATCAGCAACTCGGTCAAGTGCGTGCCGCCGGCGAACAAGCCGTTGCCGGTCGAGATCGCGAACTGCAACCGGTACATCAAGGCGGAACTCGCCGGCATTCCCGACGGTACGGTGCTGCTCGCGCTCGGCGCGATCGCGCACGGTGCCGTGTTGCGTGCACTGGGTCTGAAGCTGTCGGCGTTCGCGTTCGCACACGGTGCCGAACATGCGTTGCCGCGTGGGCTGCGGCTGATCGACTCGTACCACTGCAGTCGCTACAACACGAACACGCGGCGGCTCACGCCCGAGATGTTCCGCGAGGTCGTCGGACGCGCCGCCGGCATGGCCGGACTGCTGGAGCGGCCGCCACGGGTGGTGTCGTGATCGAAAACTCGAGGTCGGAGGACTCGCCGGGCACGGGCTCGACGCCGGTTGCACCCCCGGAGCCGGCTCCGCAGGCTCCCGCGTTCGACCTGCAGTCTTTCCTGAAGTCGCTGCCGGCGAAGCCGGGCGTCTACCGCATGCTCGATGCGGGCGGCGGCATCCTCTACGTGGGCAAGGCGCGGCACCTGAAGAATCGCGTCTCGAGCTACTTCCACGGCCGGGCACACTCGGATCGCACGCAGGCGATGGTCGCGCAGGTCGGCAGCGTCGAAGTCACGGTGACCGCCTCCGAGACCGAGGCGCTGCTGCTCGAATACAACCTGATCAAGCAGCACAAGCCGCGCTACAACGTGCTGCTCAAGGATGACAAGAGCTTCCCGTTCATCCACGTGTCGGGCCACGAGTACCCGCGCATCGCGTTCTACCGCGGCACACGCAAGCTCCCCGGCCGGTTCTTCGGTCCGTACCCGAGCACGGTGGCGACGCGCGAGACGCTGCTGCTGCTGCAGAAGCTGTTCCGCCTGCGTCCGTGCGAAGACACTTTCTTCGCCAATCGCTCGCGGCCGTGCCTGCAGTACCAGATCCATCGCTGTAGCGGGCCCTGTGTCGGACTCGTGACCCCGGAGCAGTACGCGCAGGATGTGGGCGACGCGATCAAGGTGCTCGATGGCCGCAACGCCGAGGTGATCGAGGACCTCGGCCACCGCATGGAAGAGGCGTCCTCGAAGCTCGAGTTCGAGCAGGCGGCGCGGCTGCGCGACCAGATCCTGATGCTCAAGCAGATCCAGGCGAGCCAGGTGATCACGCGGCTGGCCGGGCACGACATCGACGCGGTCGGCATCGCCTGCGAGGGCGGCGCGACCTGCGTGTCGGTCGTGTACGTGCGCAGCGGTCGCAACCTCGGCAGCTCGAACTTCTTCCCGAAGGGCGGGCTTGGCGACGAGGCGGAGGTGCTCGCGGCGTTCCTGGCGCAGTACTACCTCGCGCGCGAAGCGCCGGCCGAGATCCTCGTGCCGCAGGCGATCGAGGGCAGCGATGCGCTCGAGGCCGCGCTCGGCGAGAAGGCAGGGCACGCGGTCGAGATTCGCAGCAGCGTCCGCGGTACGCGTGCGCGCTGGCTCGAGATGGCGCGTAACAACGCGGCTCTCGGCCTGCGCATGCGTGCCTCGACGCGCGCGACGATCGCCGACCAGCTGCAGGCGCTCGGCACCGAGCTCGGGCTGGGCGAGACACCGCAGCGTCTCGAGTGCTTCGACGTCAGCCACTCGATGGGCGAATCCGCGGTCGCTTCGTGCGTGGTGTTCGGGCCGGAGGGGCCGATCAAGAGTGACTACCGTCGCTTCAACCTGCGCGACCTCACGCCCGGCGACGACTACGCCGGCATCGAGCAGGCCGTCGAGCGACGCTTCGCACGCGTGCTGCGTGGCGAGGCGCCGATGCCCGACCTGCTGATGATCGACGGCGGCCCGGGGCAGTTGAACGCGGCGACCGCGGCGCTACAGCGACTCGGCATTACCGAACTTGCAATCGTCGGTGTCGCGAAAGGTTCAGACCGCAGGGTAGGGCAGGAGCGCATTTTCTTCCCCGCGCAGGAGACGCCGCTTATACTGCCCGACGACTCCGCGGCGCTGCGCGTGATCCAGCGAGTGCGCGACGAAGCCCACCGCTTCGCGATCACCGGGCACCGCCAGTCGCGAGACCGCAGCCGGCGTGAGTCGTGGCTCGAGGAGATTCCGGGCTTGGGCCCCAAGCGGCGCCGGGAACTGCTCAAGGCGTTTGGCGGATTGCAGGGCATCCGGCAGGCGTCGGTCGAAGACCTGGCCAAGGTGCACGGCATCAGCCGTCAGCTTGCGCAAGAGATCTACGAACGCATGAACCCCGGACCCTGACGAGCGAGCACCTTGGGCGCCAACCTGCAGTCGCTTCCCAACATCCTCACGATCGGCCGCATCGTGGCCGTGCCGCTCGTCGTGGCGCTGTTCTTCTGGACCTCGAACCCGTGGGCCGACCCGCTCGCCGCGTTCGTGTTCATCGCCGCAGCGATCACCGATTCGCTCGACGGCTACATCGCACGCAAGCTCGGCATCACGACGCCGCTCGGCGAGTTCCTCGATCCGGTGGCCGACAAGCTCATGGTGGCGACCGCGCTCGTGCTGCTGGTCTGGAAGGATCCGCACTGGGTCATCGCGTTGTGCGCGATGATCATCGTCGGCCGCGAGATCACGGTCTCCGCGCTGCGCGAATGGATGGCGCAGCTGGGCTCGCGCGCGAAGGTGAAGGTCTCTTCGCTCGGCAAGTGGAAGACCATCGTGCAGATGACGGGCCTGAGCCTGATGATGTACCGCAACGACCTGCTGGGCCTGCCGATCTACACGCTCGGCAAGGTGCTGCTCGTCGTCGCGAGCGTGCTGACGCTGTGGTCGATGGTGGCGTACCTGCGCGCCGCGTGGCCCGAGCTGCGCAGCGATCCATTGCCCACCGGCGCGACGCCGCCAACAGTGGATAACCGCAATGTCAGCCAGGGTTGACAGCGGACGCAACACCCACCAGAATTCGCGTTCCACGAGAGAGCCTCTCGTGGGGCCCAAAAAAGCGGGAATAGCTCAGTTGGTAGAGCGCAACCTTGCCAAGGTTGAGGTCGCGAGTTCGAGTCTCGTTTCCCGCTCCAGTGTTCTCACATGACCCCGGGCCCTCCCGGGGTTATGTTTATCTGGCAGGGCGCAGCGCCATCGCGGCTAGGTGGCAGAGTGGTCATGCAGCGGCCTGCAAAGCCGTGTACGCCGGTTCGATTCCGACCCTAGCCTCCACACCAGCGCGCGCCGTCGTCCGGCCCATGCTTCGGCCGAACTGGCTCAGGTACCCACAGGACTGCGCAAAGACCAACCTCGCGGCGACACCGCCCGCGCGGTGATTGCGCGCGTCTGCCATGCTGACGCGGATCCCTCGCATGGACCGGAGAACGAGCATGCACAACCGGACGGGTGCGCGGCATCGGACGATCAGGGCCGCAAGACTCCTCGCGTGCAGCGCATGGCCGCTCGCAGCGCTGACCGCTCAACCTGCATTGGCCGACGACGACTGGCGCTTCCAGGGCGTGCTCTACGGCTATCTGCCTTCGGTCGACGGTGAGTCGTCAGCCTCCGACGACTCCGGTGGCGGCGACGCGAGCGTCGACGTCGGTTCGATCCTGGATGACCTGCAGGCGGCGTTCATGGGGTCGTTCGAGGTCCGCAGGGGTCGCTGGGGTGGGTTCGCCGACGTCGCGTACGTCGATTTTGGAGCAACCGGCACGCACACCCGCGACTTCTCGCTCGGGGGCGAGCGCATTCCCGCCGATGCGTCGGCAACCGTCGGCTACGACCTCAGCGGCTGGTGCTGGACCGTCGTCGGCACCTATGCCTTCGTCGAGCAGCCTCGTGCTTCGCTGCAGGCGCTGGCCGGGTTCCGCGTGCTCGACATCACCGCCGATCTCGACTGGCAAGTCAGCGGCAATGTCGGATCGATCCCGCTCGAACTGCGCGAGGGGCAGGGCGGCAGCAGTGCAGAGAACTGGGACATGGTGGTCGGCATGCGAGGGCGCGTGTCGCTCGACGCCGCACGGGCCTGGTTCGTGCCGTACTACGTCGATCTGGGCGCCGGCGAGTCGGACTTCACGTGGCAGGCCATGACTGGTCTCGGCTACACGTTCGGCTGGGGCGACCTGTTCGCGGCGTGGCGCCACATCGACTACGACATGAGCAACGACAGCGATCTCCAGGGGTTGAGTTTCAGCGGTCCCGCAGTCGGTGTCGCGTTTCGCTGGTAAGCACAGCATTCCCAACGCATCGCCTCGCAGCACTCCGCCAACGCCCTGTCGCATTTTGCGCACCCTTTACGATGAAACATCGTTTACTTGGCGCCGCCGGCAAAGGAGAGCTTTCGTGAAACGCTGCAATGCGATCGTGGCGCCGCTGATGCTGTTCGCGGCATCCCATGCCTGGGCTCAGCAGTCCGCCACGGGCTGCACCGTCGCCCCATCCGCCATGCGCGCCGCCCGGATACACGCGGCGGGCGGCCCCGAGGCCCTGCGTGTCGAATCCATCCCGGTGCCCACGCCTGCGGCAGGCGAAGTCCTCGTGCGCGTGCACTACGCGAGCATCAATCCTGTCGACTGGAAGTTGCAGGAGGCGGGTCGACTCAAGTTCCCCGCGACGCCCGGCGGCGATTTCGCGGGTGAGATCATCGCGGTCGGCAGCGGTGTCGGGGCCGCGAGGTGTGGCGAGCGGGTGGCGGGCATCGTGAATCAGCGCGATGGACGTGGCAGCTACGCGGAGTACGTCACGGTGCCTGTCACCGAGATCGTGCCGAAACCTTCGACATTCTCGATGGCGGAAGCCGCTGCTTATCCCACGGTCGCCGTCGCCGCCTGGCGCTTCCTGGTCAAAGGAGCTGACGTGCAGGCCGGCGAACGCGTGCTCGTGCACGGCGGTGCCGGTGGCGTCGGTTCGGTCGTCGTGCAACTGGCCAAGGCCAGGGGTGCCTACGTCATCGCCACGGCTTCGGCCCGCAACCAGGAATACCTGCGCGAGATCGGCGCCGACGAAACCATCGACTATCGCGCCGTACGCTTCGAAGAAGTCGTGCGCGACGTGGACGTCGTCATCGACACGGTCGGCGGCGACACGCTGGCCCGATCCGATCGCGTCCTGCGCGACGGTGGACGGTTGATCAGCATGGCGGGTGTGCCTGCCGAAGCGGTATGCAAGGCAGGACGGATTGCCTGCCCGCCCACGCCGCCGTGGGACGTGAAAGAAGCGCTGGAAGGCGTCGCGCCGCTGATCGAGGCGGGCAGGATCCGCATCAACATCGACGGCTCGTATCCGCTCGCCGCCATCGTCACCGCCCAGCAGCACAACCGCAGCGGAAACACGCGCGGCAAGGTCGTCGTCGACATGGGCGCAGCGCCTGATGTCCCCTCGGTGCGTCTTCCTTGACCCACGTGAGCCTTAACTGGGACGGTCGTTTGAACGTACCATTCGGCATGGGCTGCACGTCGGCGCGATATGCCCCATGTCAGCAGCGCTGACATACAATCTGCCGCAGACTCCAGGGAAGAGATCAAGAATGAAAAATACAGTCATCGTGGTGTCCGGCATCGCCTGCATCCTGGCCGCAACGGCATACGCGCAGCAGAAAGTGCCCGGGGAAAAGTGGCGCAGCACGGTCTCCATGCAGACCGAAGGCTTCTCGATGCCGGCACGGACGACGGAAGTCTGTGCGCCCGTCGGCAAGGCCGCCGAGACGATGGGCCAGCAGGGCGGGGACAACTGCACCATCAGCAACTGGAAGCAGTCGGGCAACAAGTTCTCCTACGACATCAAGTGCACTGGCGAAGACGGCATGGTGGGCCACTTCGAAGGTGAGAACCTCGGCAACACCATGCGCGGCAGCATGACCGGCAAGACAGCCGACATGACGATGCAGATGAAGTTCGAGTCGACGAAGCTGGGACAGGCCTGCGAGGCGCTCGACTACTCGAATTACAAGCCGCCGGTGGTCGCGATGCCGACCATCGACATCTGCGCGGACGTGACCCGCAACCTCAATCCTGGTGACCTGGCCAACGTCGGCGCCACGTTGCTGACGAAGTACCCGACGCCCGACGGCAAGGGCACCGCGGATTGCACGAAGCATGCCGCGTTCAAGACCTTTTGCTCCAAGGTGCAGACGCCGCAAGGCTTCGCCGGACTCGATTTTCGCGAATGGGAGCAGCGCAGCTTCCCGGTCGCCGCGAACGAGGATGCCGCGGCACGCATGCGTCGGGCACCGCTGAACGAGGCGATCCGCGCCTGCGGACTGGGCACCGGTGCCGCCGGCATCCAGGCGCTGCAGGCCAGGATGCTCGCCGCCGCAGAAAAGGAGCACGACTACGGCTTCCTGCTGTACTACGGCGCCGAGGAGAAGTTCGCCACCGTGCAGGCGACGGCAAAGCGCGAATGCTCCGGCCGGTCGTTCACCAATGCGGCCAACAAGGACTACCAGCAACTGTGCCGTAATTTCGGCAGTGCGCTGGCCCGCAACGACCGTCCGGGCGCATTGCAGGGCGCAGGCTGCAATGGCGACCGTACCGATCCGCAGCGAGGCATCTGCGTCGGTGGGCTGCGCGCAGACAACGCCGCGGCCACCACTGGCTTTCCGGGAGGCGCCTCGAGCCAGGGCGCGGCGGGGTCGACGCAGCCTGAAGCTACGCCTGCTGAAGACGCGGAAAAGACTGCCACGGACAAGGCCAAGGAGGCCGTGGAGAAGGGCAAGAAGGCCTTACGCGGCCTGCTCGGCGGCGGCTGAGCGGGCGACCGTGCGGACGGCCTGGCGCGCGGTGCTGTGCGCCGCTGCGGCCGCCGTGCTGCCGGCGGCCGCCGAAGGCGCACAACCCGTCCTGACCGATCCCTTTCCCGGTGCCGCCGCGGCCTACGCCGTTACCATCGATGGGCAACTCACGTGGGGCGCACACCTGGATGCGCCGCGCCAGCCCGCCAGTCTCGCCAAACTCCTCAGCGCCTTGGTGCTGCTGGACGAGGGATGGCAGGCGGAGGCCAACGTGCGTGTCAGCGCCGCCGCGGCCGCCATCGAAGGCTCACGCATTGGTCTGCGCCACGGCGACGAGGTGCGTGCCCGGGACTTGCTGACCGGCATGCTGGTGCGCTCCGGCAATGACGCCTGCCTCGCGCTGGTCGAGCATTTCGCGGGCTCGGTGTCTTCGTTCGCTACGCGCATGAACCGGCTGGCGGCGCGTATCGGCATGGCGGATTCGTACTTCGTCCATCCCTGCGGCCTGGATGCGCCCGGTCAGCACACGACGGTGCGCGACCTGCTGAAACTGGCCGAGGCGGCCCGCGCACGCCGAGCGATCATGCTTCGCACCGGCGCGTCGTCCGGCCACGTCAGGACCGATGCCGGCCGCGACATACGGTTCCACAACAGCAATGCGCTGATCGGCCGCGATCCCAGCGTCGTCGGCCTCAAGAGCGGTTACACCTCGGAGGCCGGCAATTGCCTGATCGCGCTGGCGCAGGCAGAGGGACACGAGGTGATGCTCGTGCTGCTGGGTGCCCAGGATCGCTGGTGGGAATCCACCGGCATGCTCGCACGCGCATTCGCGCAGGCCTCGCCACGACCGCGCGTGAAATGACACCGCGGGTCCGCATGCTGCCGTGGCTGGTCGCCGTACTGGCATTGCTGTTGCTGGTGTACGCGCTTTCGTTGTCGGCCAGCTTCCAGTTCGACGACTGGCAGGTCGTGGTGCGGGACCCGCGCGTGCAGTCGCTGTCGGCGTGGTGGCACTCCATGCCCGGGATGCGTGCGCTGACGAAGCTCAGCTATGCCCTCAACCACGAATGGAGTTCGCGCGCGGAGGCCTTCCGTGTCGTCAATGTCGCCTTGCATGCGCTGAACACGGCCCTGGTGTTCGTGTTCGTACGCACCATGGCGCAGCGACTGGGGAACCCGCCCGACGGTCGGGCGACCGCCGTGGCCGTGCTGACAGCGCTGGTGTTTGCGCTCCACCCCGTGCAGACGGAGTCGGTCACCTACATCGCTGCGCGCCCGAACCTCATCGCCACGCTGTTTTCGCTGGCGTCCTTGGTGGCATGGCTGAAGGGCCGGGAGCGGCATACGAACGGCTGGTGGAGCCTTGCGACGCTGTGTTTCATCGCTGCGCTCGCGGGCAAGGAGACCGCCGCGGTCCTGCCACTCGCCATGCTGTTGTGTCTGGCGGCGGAGCATCGACTGAGCGTACGCGAGGCGGCGTTTCCGCTGGGGCTGTGCGGCCTGTTCGGCCTGCTCCTGGTCGCAGTGTGGGCGCACTTTCCTTACGACTACCTGGTGCGCACCAGCCTGGCGACGCGAGGTCCACTCG
>DATMIB010000071.1:0-36644 GCA_035554635.1 Steroidobacteraceae bacterium
CGCGCGCTCGATCGCGTCGAGCGACCAGAGCGCTTCGCGCAACGCGAACGTCGCCGCGGGGCCGACCTTGAGGATCGCGAAATGATCGCGCACGAGTTGCGCCAGTGCTGCGGGCGTCTGGTAGTCGGTCGAGTGCGCTTCGAACACGAACCGGGGGCGGTCGGTCGCGACCGCGGACAAAGCAACCGCCTGCGAAGGCGCGTACTCGACGACACCCTGGTGGTCGAACTCGACGCCCGGCTGCACGACCGCGGCGATCACGCGGTGCCAGGCGTCGGCGAGGCCCGCCGCCGCCCAGGCTTGTGCGTGCGTTTCGAGTGTCGCGCGCGCCGCCTCGGGCGTCGTCACCGCGACGTGGTCGAGCACGTCGGTCGGCCCGCCCGGCACCGGCACTTCGGTGCCGATCACGTAGACCGGCGGCTCACCACCGCAGCGCTGCCAGGTGCGTTCGGCCACGGCGCACAGCCGCGCGCTGCGTTCGGCAACGAGCCGGTCGCCGAGCGGGGTCGGGTCGCCCGCGCAACTCATCGAACAGTCGAGGTGGATCTTGCGAAAGCCCGCCGCGACGTACGACTCGACCAGCGTTTCGGCCTTCGCCATCGCTTCGTTGGCCGGCAGCTGCTGCCACGGGTGTGGTCCGAGGTGATCGCCGCCGAGCACGACCGCGCTGCGCGGCAGGCCGGCCTGGTCGGCGATGGCATGCGCGAACGCGACGAAATCCGCCGCGGTCATGCCGGTGTAGCCGCCCTCCTGGTTCACCTGGTTGCAGGTCGCTTCCACCAGCACCGCCGGTACGTCGCGACGTCGCGCGTGCACCATGCAGGCCCGCAGCACCAGCGGGTGCGCCGAACACAGCGAAGTGATGCCACCGCCGTCACCGGCGCGATGACGATCGACGAACTCCGTCAGCATTTTCATCGCGTGCCTGCCTCGGCCAACGGCTTTGCGGTGACGTCGGCCGCATCGGCCCCGGCTTCCGCGAGCGACAGCAGCACCGCGGCGACCAGCGCCAGTGCGATGCCGAACAGTTTCCACGGGCCCGGCAGCACCTGCATCACGAGCAGCGCGATCAGCGCAGTCGCCAGAGGTGCGCCTGCGTTGGTGAGCGGGGCGACGACGATCGCCTTGCCGTGACGAAACGCGTATACGAGCAGCAACGCGCCGACCGCGTTCAGCGACTGGATCGCGGCGGCGAGGTACGGCCCGTCCCAGCCGAGGTTCACCGGCGACGAGAAATCGGTCATGGCCCAGGCTACTGGCGCGAGCGCGAGGCCGCTCAGCATCATGTAGAAGAAGATGCTTTCGGCGCGCATGTGGTGGTTGGCGAGCTTCATGAAGTACGCCTGCACGCCCCAGCACGCCATCACGAGCAGCGCCAGCGCGAGCCAGCCGAGCCCCTGGCCGGTCGAAAACCCCTGCAGCGAAAAGTCGAAAAACGGCACGGCCGCCAGTGCGAGCACGATGCCGAACGCGCCGATGCGGTTCGTGCGCTCGCCGAGCAGCAGGTACGACATCGCGATCGTCACGGCCGGCGACAGCGAAATGATCGGGAAGATCAGCCAGGGCGGCCCGATTGTGAGCGCGTAGAACAGCAGCATCTGGCCACCGGCGCCGAGCAGTCCGATCGCGAGGCCGTAGGCGATCGCGCGCGGGCTGCGATCGAGGCGCCAGCCGGCGCGCGCCAGCACGATGAGCGCGGGCGGGATCATCGTGAGCGACCAGACGCAGTAGACGAGCGTGTCGGGGAAGCCGCGCTGCGCCGACAGGCCGGTGAACGCACCCCAGACACCCCACAACGCAACGGTCGCGAGCGCGTACCGGAGCCAGGTCCGCGATGCCTCGCGGCCCGTGGCGACCGTGCCCTGCAGTGTGCTCAAGCGCGTCTCCCCTTGATCGGTGTCGCCTGCAGCAGCAGGAAGTCGTCGAACTCCACGGCCAGTCGCGGCGCCGTGCGAGTCACTTCGCCGAGCGACCGCCCGTGGTAGTAGTCGGTGACGGCGTAGCGTGCGCCGACGAGGCCGCGCAGCTCGATCGGGCCGCGCCATTGCTCCGCGTAGAACGCGTAGTAGAGCGTGCCGTCGTCCTCGACGACGTGCGCCTCGGGCCGGTCGAAACCGATGTCGTACAAGCCGCCGCGATAGGTCTTCTCGGGCAGCCGCAACTGGTTATAGAGCTCGATCCAGCGGCGCCAGCGCGCCTCCTTCTCGGGTGTCAGCGCGTTCTTCGGCTCCGGACCGGGATGCGCCGGCAACGTGAACTTGGTCGACAGCACCGCACCGATGCCGAGCGTGCTCGCGAAGTCGTCGCCGCCGTCGCTGAGCTCGACGTGGTCGCCCGCATACGGCGCCGAGGCGCCAAGCAGCGCCTTGAGCGTCTTGCCCTTGAGACGCACCTGCCAGGACGACTCGGGGTCGGAACCCACGGTCTGGTTGGCCGCCTGCAGGTTGTGGAACGCGTAGCTCGTGCCACACGGGCACAGTTCGATGACGGCGTGCGGGTTGATCGACCGCGCCGTGTCGTAGATCGCACGCCAGAAATCCTGCAGCTGTTCGCAGGATTCCTCCGGCCGCGCGTGCTTGTGCGCCGGGTTGTAACACGGCGGCACCCCGTTGAGGTGCTGGCCGTCGAGCTTGAGGCCCTCGAAACCCCACTCGCCCATGATCTTGCGCACGAGCGCGACCGTGCGCTCGACCGTCTTCGGGTACGCCGGGCAGAGGTAGAAGCTGTTCCACCAGGTGACGTCGCGCACCGAACCGTCTTCGTTGAGCAGCAGCAGGTCAGTGTCGCTGTGCAATAGATCGGTGCCCGGGTCGACGGCCAGCGGCGCCAGCCACAGTTTCGGCTTCATGCCCGCGCGCTTGACCGCCTGCACGAACGCGATCATGTCGGCGTCGCCGCGCGGAAACTTGCGCGGGTCGAGGTACCAGTCGCCCTCGGCGGTCTGCCAGCCGTCGTCGAGCACCGCCCAGTCGAGACCCAGCTCGCGTGCTTTCGGCAGCGTGTCGACGATCTCCTCGACGTTGAAGTCACGTTCGTAGCCCCACGCACACCAGATCGGCTCGTAGCACGCAGGGTCGGAGGCCGGCGCGCGCAGGCCCTGCGCCGCCATGACCTCGCGGTAGCGCTCGAGCGTCGCGTAGTGGTCGCCACGGTGCACCGCCACGAACAACGCAGGCGTGGCAATGGTGGCGCCGTTCGCCCATTCGAGCGCAGCGTCGGACTCGATCGCGACCCCGGCGCCCGCGGCGGTCACGTCGATCGGCAGCGACAACAGTTGCGGCCGCGGCTCGGCGTGGCCGACGGCGAGGCCGACGTCACGTCGCCAGACGTCGGTCACCGGCGTGCCGCCGCCGTAGTCGGAGGCGTTCATGCCCATGAAGTTGCGCTGCGCAAAGCCGGGCGTCGCGCGCTGCACCCAGTCGCGACGGTCCTCGTAGCTCGCGCCACTGAAGCACCAGTATTCGGCGCCGTCCGTGCCGGGCGACAGCCGGTGCGCCGCCGCCCGCCAGCGCTCGACCTGCGCATCGCGCCCCGAGAGATTGCGATAGCTCACGCTCAGCGTCGCGAAGCCCGGGACCCGCTGCCAGAACACCACACGCACGGTCTTCTCGTAGCCGCCCTCGGCGAGGCCGCGCAACGTGTGGCGCACACCCGGACCGCGTGTCGCGTCTTCCGTGCGTTCGCGACGGTGCTCGACGAGCGTGAACGCGTCGAGCGTGCCGCCGTCGGCCAGCGTGAGCGTCTCGCTGGGGCTGAATTCGTCGAGCGGCAACGCAGCGCCGTCGAGCGCCAGCACGCGGCTGCGCATCCGCGCGTCGAACTCCAGCGCCATGACGCGATCGCCGACACGCACCGGGGTTTCGATCGGCCCGGTGCCTGCGGTCGCGACCTGCGTCAACGGGCCCAGCGCCGCCGAGCTGCCGAGCAGTGCCAGCACCTGGCGGCGATTGACGTGTGGACCGTTCGGCGTAGTCATGTCGTCGCTGTCCCTCTCGTTACGCCTGTGCATCGCCGGCCCCGCAAGGGGCGTGCAGCACTCAATGGCCTGCCGTGCGCCGGTCGAGCAGCACGCGCTGCGCGTTGCCGTAGTAGATGCGGTCGATCACCGCGCGCGGCAGTTGCAGGCCGACGACGTCGGCATCGATGTCCTCGACGTGCTGCACCTCGTCGGTCGCGAGGTACGCCCAGTCGGACGCCCAGGCGGCGTGGGCCTCCGTGCGGAACGTCGCCGCATCCACGTCCGGCGCGAACGTGAGGTCACTGCCGTAGAGGATACGGTCCTGGTAGCGGATGAAGAAGCCGCGCACGCGCTCGCGGTCACGGTGTGACTGGTACTGCACCTGTGTCATGCGCGCCGCCAGGTCGATGACGGCACCCGGGTGTGCGTCGAGGAAGGCACCGAGACGGTCGACGTCCCACTCGAGACTCGCCATGTGCGCGCCGATGAAGCGCAGTCCGCGATGGCGCTCGAGCATGCGGTCGCGCGCGGCCATCTGCTCCTCGTACGAGGGCAGCTCCGGGTGCAGGTACATGTGGTACTGCGGATGCTCGCGGAAATAGCTGCGGTCGTTCCCGGTCGTCATGCGCTCGAGCGGCAGCCAGCAGTTGTAGGGCTCGCCCTGGTGGCCGATCAGTGGCAGGCCGAGCGCCTGCACGTGTGCGAGCACCGGATCGAAACCCGGGTCGTCGATCATGACGAGCCGGTCGTCGGCCCCGCGCACGTCCATCCCGATGTTCTTCCAGACCTTCACGGCGACCGCGCCCTGGGCGACCGCCGTATCGATCTGCCGGTTCACGCGCGCCGCCCAGCCCGGCTGGCCCCAGCCCGCCATTGAGAACGTCGTCGCGAAATGCAGACGCACCGGGTCGAGCCGCTGCAGCGCCAGCGCTGCCGCCTGCTGCTCCGCGAGCGACGGGAAGTCCGGGTAGTCGACGTTGATCGAGAGCAGTTCGAAGCCGTCCGCGCGGGCCAGGTCCAGGATTTCAGGGGCTGCGACGTTCGCGTGCACGTGCGCATCGAACTTGCGGACGGTGGCGAAGTCTTCGCGCGCGTAGTGCGACTCGGGTGTGGCCACCGTGCCGGCGCAACCGGCGAGCAGCCCGAGGCAGGCGAGCGCGGCGAACGTCCTGCCGCCCGCCGTGGCCGCGAAGGATCGGACAACGATGACCGGCCGCTCGATCTGCAACACGTGACGCTCTCCGCTCATCGAAGGACGACTGTGCATGCGGGCAGCCCCGCATGCACAGCCACAGGGTGCCCCGGCCGCCTCAGAACTTGGCGATGGCGCTGAGCACGTACGTGCGACCCCAGGTCTCGAAGCCGGCCGGCATGTCGGACCGGCCGAGCGTCGCCCAGTAATACTCGTCGAGCAGGTTGCGTCCCTCGAGCGAGAGCGTCAGGCCTTCCATGACTTCGTACGCCACCGAAGCCGTCACCCAGGTGATCGGGTCGGCGATCTGCGACCGGCCGGCACCGGCGTCGGTCAGCTCGGTGTATTCGCCGCTGTAGTCCGCGGCGAGCTGCGCCGACCAGGGGCCGCTCTCGTAGATCAGCGCCGCCGACCATGCCGATTCCGACACGTTCTCGAGGTTGCCGACGTCCTCGCCGTCGATGTAGGCCGTGGTGTCGGTGTAGGTGTAGCTCGCGCGGAAGCCGAAGCCGTTGTCGAAGAAATGCTGCACGCCGAGTTCGAGCCCGTACACGTCGGCCTTGTCGCCGTTGATCGGGTGGCTCACGTCGTAGAGCACCGGCACCGGGTCGGTCGAGCCGCCGATGTAGCCGACGACGCCGATGTCGACGTTCTCGTCGAGCGCGTAGGTGATGAAGTTGTCGATCTTCTTCCAGAACACCGCCGCGTTCAGGATCGACTTGCTCGAGAAGTACCACTCGACCGACAGGTCGGCCTGGTCCGCTTCCACGGGATCGAGGTCGGCTGCACCGTCGTAGTAGATCGCGAACGTGCGGTCGATCGTGTTGTCGACGGCCGTCGGCGCCAGCTGGTTCAGCGACGGCCGCGAGATCACCTGCGACGCCGCGAAGCGCACGAGCAGGTCGTCGGTCGCCCAGAAGCCGACGTTGAGCGAGGGCAGCAGCTTGCTGTAGCTGCCGCGCTCCGAGATCGGCTCGGCCTCGCTGTAGGTCACGTCGGGGCTCGAGGTCGGGATTTCCGGCGTCGGGTCGACGATGGAGACGATCCGGTTGATCGCGCTCTTCGCGTGCGTGTCGGTCTCGACCCAGCGCAGGCCGGCGTTCGCGAACCAGCGGTCGGCCTTGAAGTTGGCCTGCACGTACAGCGCGGTCGTGTCTTCCTCGACGTCGTACGACTGCACCGGGTTGAGTTCGGGCCGCGTCAGGCTCGAATCGAACACCTGCTCGTTGCCTTCGGCGTCGATGTACGTGGTCCCGTCGAGCGCCGCGAGCGCACGCAGGTAGTTCTGCACGTCGAAGCTGACGAACTGGCGCGGGTAGGTGCCACCGGCATTGCGCATGAAGTTCGGCAGGTTGAGCGTGCGCACGACGTCGGCGCCGAGGTCCGCGAACGTCGTGTCGTACATGTTGCAGTACTGGCACGAACCGCCGTTGGTGTCGTTCTCGATCGTGTTGCGTACCTTCTGACGCACGGTGTTCGAGAGGCCGAACTCGACGTTGTCGAACGCGCCCCAGGCGAGGTCGAACTTGCCCGAAAAGGTCGCACCCGTGACCTCGTCGGTCACGTCGGTGCCCGACAGCCCGATGTAGTGCAGGCCATAGTCGGCGTTGCCGAGCTCGTTGTTGCGCAGTGCCGTCGCGAGGTCGCGACCGTCCTGCAGCGTGACGCTGATGTCGGGCAATGCACCGTTGTTCATGTGCACGACGCCGGTGTGGTCACCGGCGATGCCGGAGACGACCCAGGTGTCCTTGCCGCCCGAGTCGCGCTCCGACTTCGAGTAGTAGATGTCGGCGCCCAGTTCGAGCCGGTCCGTCGCCTGCCAGCTGCCGTTCAGGCCGAACTGCGAGGTGTCGACGACACGGTACTCCGTGACGGTCGAGGCCTCGGGAACCAGCTGCGCCACCGTCATGTCGGTGACCCAGTGGTCGCGGATGGAGACGTTGCTCCAGCGGTGCGTGCCGGTCTCCTCGTCGAGAATGGAGTCCTCGACGTAGTACGACTCGAAATAGCCGACGGTCGGCGCGTCGAGCCGCGTGAAGAGGCCGTCCAGCGTCAGGTGCACCGTGTCGGTCGGCGTCCATTCGAGGGCGGCCGTGACGGCGCTGCGCTTCTTGGTCTGGACGCGCGTGCCGAGGCTGGTGCAGCAGAGGCCGAGCAGGTCGCTCTCGTCCGCCGAGATCTCACCGTCGCCATTGGCATCGAACTGGCCCGGCTGGTCGGGCGTGATGTAGAACTCCTGCACCGCGTCGGAACGCACGTCGGTGTCGCCGTACACGGCCGACACCAGCACGCCGAAGGTGTCGTCGGCGAACGTGTTGCTGTACACGCCGCTGAGCTTGTAACCGTTGTCCTCGGACAGGTCGTTGTAGTCGCCCTCGGCCGTGAGCACGGTGTGCCGGCCGGGGTTCGCCAGCGGCCGCGACGAGGTCAGGTTGACGAGGCCGCCGATGCTGCCCTCGATCTGCGACGCCTGCGACGACTTGTAGACGTCGGCGCCGTGGATCACCTCGGCCGGCAACACGTCGAACGCGAACTCGCGGCCGTCGTCGTCGGTCGCGAGGATGCGCCCGTTCAGCGTGACGATGCTGTATTCAGGACCGAGGCCGCGCACGTTGATGTACTGGCCTTCGCCGCCACGGGTGCGTTGCAGCGTGATGCCGGGCACGTGCGACAGCGAGTCGGCGACGTTCGCGTCGGGGAAGCGGCCGAGGTCCTCGGCGACGATCGAGTCCTGCACGACGCCTGCTTCGCGCTTGATGTCGCGCGACTGCTCGAGCGAGGCACGCACGCCGACGACGACAATCTCCTCGAGCTCCGCGGTGTTGGCGGCCGCGCCGTCCGCAAGGGGCACGTCCTGGGCCTGGCCCCAGGCGATGCCGCTGGGCACGCCCAGGGCGACGGAAAGAAGAGAGCAGTGCACGGCTTCCCGGATATCCATGTCGCCATTCCTCGGTGGGCGAGACGCGGTGCCCGCATCCTACGCAGTCACAAAAGCAAGTACAACAAAGTTTCGATTGGTTTCGTTTTAAAGATACGCTCGCACGACAGCGACCCTAGCAAAGACTCAGTACATTGTATTTATTGGGTAATTTCGCCTCCGAGGAGACTTGTGTCGGAACGATGATCGTGCTGTATACTTTCACTTGCGTTACAAAACGAAAATCGCAAGCGAGCCGCCGTGTCCGCCGATCAAGTTCCCCCGACGCCCGAGGAACCGTTGCCTGCCCGCCGGACCGGCCGCCTGGCAATGCAGGAGCGACGACGGCTGATCCGGGAACTGGTGGCCGCTCACGAACACTGCTCGGTTGCGGACCTCGCGGCACGCTTCCACACCTCGCCCGTCACGATCCGCAGCGACCTCGCAGCGCTCGAGGCGAGCGGCAGCGTGATGCGGACCCATGGCGGGGTGCTTGCGGCGCGTGACAGCGACGAAGTGCCGCTGTCCCGCAAGCGGACGCTGCACCTGGCCGAGAAGATGCGCATCGCGGAGGCGGCCGCGGCGATGATCGAGCCCGGCGACATCGTGCTGCTCGACTCGGGCACGACCACGGCGGAAATCGCCAAGCGCATCCGTGCGATGCGCTTCGACGCGCTGACCGTGATCACCAATGCGCTCAACATCGCGACGCTGCTGGCGAACGTGCCGCGGCTGCGCCTGATCATGCCGGGCGGCGTGCTGCGCTCGAGTTCGCTGTCGATGTCGGGCCCGCAGGCGGAGGCGGCACTCGGCACGTTGCAGGCCGACCGGCTGTTCCTCGGCGTCGACAGTCTCGACCCCGCGATCGGATTGATGACGCCCGACGTGCACGAGGCGCAGCTCAACGCGCAGATGATCCGCATCTCGCGTCAGGTCGTGGCGGTCACGGATTCGTCCAAGCTGCTGAAACGGAACCTGTCGGTGATCGGACCGATCGACGAGGTCGACCTGCTGATCACGGACACGGCCGCCGACCCCGACTGCGTGGCCGCGATCCGCGCACGTGGCGTGGACGTGCTGCTGAAGTAGCGGCGGTGGCCGCCGGCGGTCGTTACCACATCCCCCGCAACCGGCTCGCGACGTCGACGCGCGGGCCGGCGATCGCGCCCTGCACGACGCTCACGCCGCGTTCGTCCGGCCCGGTGACGCGCTGGAAATTCTGCAGCACACGCTCGGTCAGGAAGCGGCTGCGCGCGCCGTGCACGTAGCGGTCGCCGAGCCCGTGCTGCTGCGTCACGTAAAAGCGCACCGGCGCCAACAGGCGCAATTCGTGGCGTGCGCGAGTCATCGCGACATAGAGCAGCCGGCGCTCTTCCTCGAGCAACTCGGCCCGTCCGGCCGAGAACTCCGACGGAAAGTTGCCGTCCGTGACGTTGAGCACGTGCACCGTGTCCCATTCCTGGCCCTTGGCGGAATGCACGGTCGACAGCACCAGGTAATCCTCGTCGAGCAGCGGGTCGCCTGAGAGATCGCCCGTCGCCTGGGGCGGGTCGAGCGTCAATTCGGTGACGAACGATTCACGCGTGGCGTGCTGCTGGGACAACCGCTCGAGCTGGTCGAGGTCGGTGCGACGCGCGTGGGCCGCTTCGTAGAGACGCTCGAGCTGCGGCTCGTACCACTCGCGCACACGGTGCACCTGCCCTTCCCACGGCGTCGCGGCGGCACCCAGGTGCGTGAGCAACTGCACCAGCGGGACCCAGGCGTCGCGCGTCGCGGCCGGCACGACGTGCGCGGCGAGCGCTGACCACGCGAACCCCGCGGCCTCGAACGCCTCGCAGGCGCGCTGCGCATTGGCGGGCCCCATGCCCGGCAGCAGTTGCAGCACGCGGAACGCGGCGATCCGGTTGCGCGGATTGTCGGCCCAGCGCAGCACCGCGAGCAGGTCCTTGACGTGCGCGGCCTCGAGGAACTTGAGCCCGCCGTACTTAACGAACGGCACGTTGCGGCGCATCAGCTCGAGCTCGAGCAGGTCGCTGTGGTCGGAGTTGCGGAACAGCACCGCCTGGCGACGCAGGTCGGTGCCGCGCTCGCGCGCCTCGAGCACGCGGTCGACGACGAAGGTCGCCTGCGCCTGTTCGTCGAGCACGGTGACGTACTGCGGCGCCGCACCCGCGCCGCGCGTGCTGCGCAGGTCCTTGCGGTATTGCCGGCCGCCCTCCGCCATCAGTGCATTGGCCGCGTCGAGCACGGGCTGGGTCGAGCGGTAGTTCTGCTCGAGCGTGACGACGCGCGCGGGCGGCGTGAACCGCGCCGGGAAGTCGAGGATGTTGTCGACCGACGCGGCACGGAACGAATAGATCGCCTGCGCGTCGTCGCCGACGACGGTGAGCCCGGTGCCGGCCGGCTTGAGCCGCAGCAGGATCTCGGCCTGCAGCACGTTCGTGTCCTGGTACTCGTCGACCAGCACGTGGTCGAAGCGGGCACCGATCTCGGCCGCAAGTGCCTGGTCGGCCATCATCACGTGCCAGTAGAGCAGCAAGTCGTCGTAGTCGAGCACCTGCTGCTCGAGCTTGGCCTCGACGTAGGCGCGACAGAGCTGCGTCAGCTGCTCCTCCCAGTCGAGGCACCACGGGTGCACCGTCTCGAGCGTGTGCCGCAACGGCCGCTGCGTGTTGACGCGATGCGAGTAGATGCCGAGGCAGGTGTCCTTGCGCGGGAACCGCTTCTCGGTCTTCGAAAAACCGAGCCGGTGACGCACGACATCCATCAGGTCCGCCGCGTCGCCGCGGTCGAGCACGCTGAAGCCGGGGTCGAGCCCGAGCCGCGGCGCGTATTCGCGGATCAGCCGGTTGCCGATCGCGTGGAAGGTGCCCGACCACGGCAGCCGCAGGTTGTCGGGGACGCGTGCGGCGCTGCCCGATTGCGCGGCCAGCGCATCGGCCATCACGCGTTGTGCGCGTCGCGTCATCTCGAGTGCGGCACGGCGCGTGAACGTGAGCAGCAGCATGCGCTCCGGCGGCACGCCAGCGAGCAGCAGGTGCGCGACGCGGTGGGCCAGCGTGCTGGTCTTGCCGGTGCCCGCGCCGGCGATCACGAGCAGCGGCCCGGCCTCGAGGCCGCCCCCGGCGCGCGGCGTGCCATGGCCCACGGCGTCGCGTTGGGCATCGTTCAGGCTGGCGAAGGCGGTCGCAGGCACCATGGCTGTCCGGGCTGGCTGTATGGATCAACAGTATACGGCTCCGGCACGCTTGGCCACGCAGGCCGCGGCATTTCGGAGGCATCGGCTGCGATCAGGGCCCTCGGCGAATCGCGCCGGTGCCCCGCCACGCGCGTTTTTCCTACGCGTAGACGGCTCGCTCCGCCGTCCGTCTGCTTGCTTTATCGACCCCGAAATTGAAGTCTTGCCGCACGTCCGGGTCCATGAGGGACCGGGATGGCCGGCGCCGCCCGCGCGTGGGCCGAGCGCTGGCGCACCGCCCACCGCCATTATGAGGGACCATCGATGCGGACCAGCCCGTTCGTCACTGTGATCGCCGCCTGCGCGTTCGCGTCGATGCCCGCCGTCGACGCCGCCGAGCCCGTGCAGGGTCCGACGAGTTCGCAGCCTTCCTACGTCACGCCGACCGCGACCGGCTGGACCTCGACCGCGCTGATCACCGTCGGCGACGGCGCCGAACTGAACGGCTATCGCATGGTCGGCCTGCCCGACGGGCTCGGCGCGATCGGTGGCATGTGGTCGCCGGAGCAGCGCAAATACCTGCGACCGGACCTCTACATGACGGTGTTCATGAACCACGAGGTGCGCACCGAGTGGGGCGTGGCGCGCGCCCATGGCCAGAAGGGTGCGTTCGTGTCGCAGTGGACCGTCGAGCTGAACTCGCTGCGCGTGCTGCGCGGCGAGGACCTGATCCGGCGCGTCTACACCTGGAACGACACCACCCGGACGCACCAGGACACCACGGGCACGACGATCTTCGACAGGTTCTGTTCCGGCGACCTGCCGAAGGCCACGGCCTTCAACCATGCGGCGAGCGGCAAGGGCACCCCCGTGCGGCTGTACCTCAACGCCGAAGAAGCCGACGTCAACGGTCGCGTGTTCGCCCACGTCGTGAGCGGCGCGCAGAAAGGCACCTCGTACGAGCTGCCGTACCTCGGCAAGGCGAAATGGGAAAACGCGCTGGCCCATCCGGGCACCGGCCAGCAGACCGTCGTGATGATGCTCGAGGATCGCTCGCCGGGTCAGCTATACCTCTACGTCGGCAACAAGCAGTCGAGCGGCAACGTCGTGCAGCGCGCAGGGCTGCAGGGCGGCAAGCTCTACGCGATCAAGGTGACCCAGGCCGGGGGAAACTACGGCGGCGGTGCCGTTCGCATCGAGGACGCCGGCCCCATCAATGGCCGCTTTGCGCTCGTCGACGTTTCCGCTTACGCGCTCGCTTCGAGTGACGTGCTCGACAAGCAGAGCGACCTCGCGGCGGTCACCGAGTTCGCGCGACCCGAGGATGGGCACTGGGACCCGAGCAATCCGCGCGTCTTCTATTTCAACGTGACCGGCGCACTGGGCCAGTCGGCGCGGCTGTACCGGCTGCGGTTCGACGGCACGGCCTGGCCGGCCGGCGGCACGATCGAACTGGTCGTCGATTCGGCCAGGCTGGTCGGCATCGACGGCCAGACCGCGCGCGGCTTCGACAACATGACCATCGCGCCGAACGGTGTCGTGATGGTGCAGGAAGACGGCGGCGCCGACGCCTACCTGAGCAAGATCTGGAAGGTGAAGCCGACCAACCCGCCCTCGGTGCTGCAGGTGGTCCGGGCGAGCCCGACGTTCTTTTCAAGCGGCGGCGCGAACTTCCTGACCGCGTCGGAGGAACTATCCGGGATCGTCGACGTGACGACGGTCGTCAAGCCGGCCTCGTGGTACCAGCCGGGAAGGCGCTACTACCTCGCCGACATCATGGACCACTCGACGGAGCGCGACCCGGAGCTCGTGCAGGGCGGCCAGCTGTACCTGCTGTCGGGGCCGCCGTGACCACCTCTCCCCGCCGCCCTCGCCCCGGAGCCCTCAGCCGGCACTTCGTGCCGACCTCTCCGGCGTGCGGGAGAGGTGGCAAGAGCCCTCACCCGACCTGCGCGCGACCTCTCCCGCGGATCGGAGAGGTGAAGAGGGTCAGCGCACGAGGCGCATGACCTTCTGCTTGAAGTCATCGTACGGCGGGTAACGCAGCGGCGCATCGAAGCGGAAGCTGCGCTTCATGACGGGCTTCATGTGGCTGAACGTCTCGAAGCCGTACCAGCCCGTGTAGCGGCCCATGCCGCTTGCGCCGATGCCGCCGAACGGCAGCTCGGGCGAGACCATGAAGATCACGGCGTCGTTGATGCAGACGCTGCCGGCGCTGAGCTTCGACAACACGGCCTCCTCGAGGCCCTTGTTGTTCGCGAACAGGTACAGCGCCAGCGGCTTGGGCCGGTCGGCCACGAACTTGACCGCGTGGTGCATCTCGTCGACCGTGATCACGGGCAACACGGGCCCGAAGATCTCCTCGCGCATCAGGTCGGAGTCCGGGTCCGGGTCGAGCACGATGGTCGGCGCGACGTAGCGCTTTTCGACGTCGACCTGCCCGCCCGTGTGGATCGTCTGGCCCTCGAGCAGCTTCGCGAACCGCGCGGTGTGCCGCTCGCTAGCGATGCGGCAGAAATCCACGCTCTGGCTCGGGTCGTCCCCGTAGAAGGCCTTGATCTTCGCCGCCAGCGTGTCGGCGAACTGCGTCGCGACGGCCTTGTGCACGAGCACGTGGTCGGGCGCGACACAGGTCTGGCCCGCATTGATGAACTTGCCCCAGGCGATCCGCGCGGCCGCGACGTCGAGGTCCGCGCTCTTGTCGATGATGCACGGGCTCTTGCCGCCGAGCTCGAGCGTGACCGGCGACAGGTGCTTCGCCGCAGCCGTCATGACGATGCGTGCGACGCGCTCGTTGCCGGTGTACAGGATGTGGTCGTAGGGGTGCTCGAGCAGCTCGGTCGTCTCTGGGACACCGCCCTCGATCACCACGAACGCATCGTTGTCGAGATATCGCGGCAGGAAGCGCGCGAGCGCCGCCGAGGTGTGCGAGGTGATCTCGGACGGCTTCACGACGGCGCAGTTGCCGGCTGCGATCGCCCCGACCAGTGGCGCGCAGACCATCGACAGCGGGTAGTTCCACGGCGCGATGATCAGCACGACGCCCTTGGGCTCGGGCTGGATGTAGCTGCGCCCGGGCTGGGCCATCAGCGGCGTGCGGACGCGCTTCGGCTTGAGCCAGCGCTTGAGGTGCTTGATCGCGTACCTGGCCTCGCTCTCGACGAAGCTCATTTCCGTCAGCACCGCCTCGAACGCGCACTTGCCCAGGTCGGCACGCAGGGCCTCGGCGAAGTCGCTCTCGTGCTCGCGCATCATGCGCGCGAGTTCGCGCAACTGCCGCAGGCGCCACTCGATGGAGCGGGTCTTGCCCGTTGCGAACGTCGAGCGCAGCCGGTGCAGCGCTTCCGGAATCCGCGCGGCGCCGCCACGCGGCGGCATCAGGGTCACGGTGGCCGTCGTCGTCATGGCTGTTTTTCCCCCAGGCGGTCTGTCCTGCACCCGCCCGTGACAGCCACGCTACCACACGCGGCACGGGGCTGGTGCGGCGCAACAAGCCGTGCGGGCGCTATGATGGGAGGATCCAGGGAGCCGGCATGACCCACGACATCCGCACTGTGCACACGGGCAAGGTCCTGAAGCTCAACCTCGAGCGCGTCAAGCTGCCGAACGGGCAGGTTGCCGAACTCGAGATCGCACACCATCCGGGGGGCGCCGCGGTGGTCGCCGTCGACGCCGAGCGTCGCGTGTGCCTGTTGCGACAGTTCCGGCACGCGGCCGGCGGCTGGATCACCGAACTGCCGGCCGGCAAGCTCGACAATGGCGAACCGCCTCTCGACTGCGCACGCCGGGAGCTTGCTGAAGAAGTCGGCGTGACGGCGAGCCGCTGGGACCATCTCGGGCAATTCTTCAGCTCGCCCGGCGTGCTGACCGAAGTGATCCACGTGTTCCTGGCACGGGACCTGGCGCCGTGCGAATCGACGCCGGAAGTCCATGAAGTGCTCGAGCCGCGCTGGGTGCCGCTCGACGAAGCGCTCGCGCTGGCCGCGGGGGCACAACTGCAGGACGCCAAGACCATCGTCGGCCTGGCATGGGCACGAGGCCGCCTGGACCCGTAGGAACGCGCGAGGATGCACGACGCCAGCACCGCCGCCGGTTCTGTGATGCATCTCTGGAATTGCGCAAATCGATACTCTGTAAAATCGGCCCGGGGCATCCGGAACGCAGGTCTACCGTCACATGAGTGAACGCAACAAGCCGCCGGCCAAGCCCGGCCAGCCGCCAGACGAACCGGGCCGGCTCGAACGCGACGATCGTGGCAACGTGACCTGGCAGTGGTCGGAGCAGGACACGGACCTCACCGCGGACGACACGTTCGGCGCGGCGCAGCGCATCCGTGCGCTCGTCGACCCGAGCCTCAAGATCAAGGAAGACGAACCCGACCCGCTGAGCCCGATCCAGGTCAACCACAAGGGACTGAAGCAGGGCTACAACCCCTACAACAGCGGTGCACTCGGCAAGCAGTCCTGGAAGAAGAAGAAGGACCTGCGCAAGCTGTCCGAGTGGATCGAGCTCAAGAAGAAGATCGACGGCGGCAAGCCGGACGAGGGCTGACACTGGCGGTCACCGCCGCGTCGCCGCTGCCGGAGCGGCGCGGGCGTGTTCAGTGCAACGGGCGACGCGGTGACGTCGCCGCCACCGGCTCGATGCCGAGGCCCCGCATGATGGCGTAGGCCCGCGGGCTGCCGGTCCGGAGCCAGATCTCGTACTGCCGCAGCACGTCGCGCTGGTCGTGGGGATGCGCCATCTCGCTGACGTCGTTGAGCGCGTCGACCAGGCGCTGGAACTTGCCGGCCAGTTCCGCGAACACCGCCGCCAGTGCACGACTGCGAGTGCCGCCGCCGCAGTCCTGCGCCAGCGTGCCATAGGCGCGGCCGCCCATCGCGACGTGATAATCGATGTCGACCAGGCGTCGTGCGAAGCTCTGCGCAAAAAAACCGGCGACGAACAGCGAGACGTCGCCGACACGCTGCAACGCACGCAGCCGCTCTTCGCGCGTGCCGGCATTGCCGGCGTCGGCGAGCATCAGCGCGAGCGGCTTGAGCCGGGGGCCGTCGGGCGTCGCCTCGAACAGTGCCTCGGAGCGCGCGAACATCGTCAGCAGGTTCACCACGTAGTGCTCCGTGTGGTCGTCGACGCCGACACGCTGCCGCTCGAGCGCGGCGTGGACCGAGTCGCGGAAGAACTCGCGCAGGTTGCGCACGTCGATCGTCGGTGCCTCCGTCATGCCGCCGCTCTCCTCTGCACTGGCAGCCGGCGGGCGCTCCTGCTGACAGCAGCGCGTACGCCGCAAGTGCCGATGCCTGGCAACGTACCGACCGGCGCGCACCGACCGCAAGCCGTTTTCTCGTGATCTTCTGCGCGACCTGACCGACGCCGCGCCGGCGGACGCGCCGTTCAGCCGGCCGCGCGCGCGAAGACGTCCGGCAGTTCGTCGAGCGTGCGGATCGTCAGGTGCGGCGGCGGCGACTCTCGCGCCCAGGCGGCCCCGTCCCGGTTGAGCCACACCGGCAGCACACCCGCGCCGCGCGCGCCCTCGACGTCGGCTTCCTGGTCGTCGCCGACGTGCGCCGCCTCTTCGGGCCGCAGCCGCGCCCGCTGCAGCAGCATGTCGAAGATGCGCGGGTCGGGCTTGAGCGTGCCCGCTTCGCGCGCCGTCAGCGCGGCCTCGAAATAGTGGTCGAGGCCGATCGCCTGCAGGCTCGCGTTGCCGTTGCTGATCGCGAACAGCCGGTAGCGCCGCGCGAGGCGTTCGAGCGCGGGCCGGACGTCCCGGTACAGCACGACGTCGTTGCGCGCGCGGTAGAAGACGTCAAAGGCGGCCTGCGCCATCGTTTCCGGGTACCCGGCGTCGCGGGCATGCCGCCTGAGCGACTCGAGCCGCAGCCAGGTGAAATCGTGGCGCATCGCCGGGTGCTCGATCGCCATCTGCACGCGCAACGCGCGCATCGATTCGATCGAGTGCATCTGTGTCACGCGCGGATAATGCTCACGCAGGAACTGCTGCAGCGCGTGCTCGGCGCGCAGGATCGCCGACCCGCAGTCCCAGAGCGTGTCGTCGAGGTCGAAGAGGATGGCCCGGATCGAGCTCATCGCGTTACCGTATGCCGCCGGTTCGTCGGGAGAGGTCGCGAGTCTACATGAGGGCGTTCACGTCACGGTTCAGCGGGCGCATGACGCGTCACACGGGCGCACTCGAACTCATGGACGACCTCGGTACCGCGCTCGCACGCGCCGACGCCGACGCGCTGCACATGCTCGGCGGTGGCAATCCCGCGCGGATCGAGGCGGTCGAGCGCGTCTATCGGCGGCGTCTCGCCGAGATCGCGGCGGACAGCCGCCAGTTCGGTCGCTTCGCCGCGTCCTACGCCGCGCCTGGCGGTGACCTGGGCTTTCGCACCGCAGTCGCGGCGACGCTCGGCGAGCGGTACGGCTGGCCGATCAGCTCGCGCAACGTCGGGCTCGCGAGCGGCAGCCAGTCGGCGTTCTTCCTCCTGTTCAACCTGTTCGCGGGCGACGGCGTCGACGGTGTGCGCCGCCGCTTGCTGCTGCCGCTCGCACCCGAGTACATCGGTTACGCCGACCTCGGCCTCTGCGAGGACATGCTGGCCGCGCAGCCGGCGCTCGTCGAGGACACCGATGACGGCTTTTTCAAGTACCGCATCGACTTCGAACGCCTGCGCCCCACCGACGACGTCGGCGCGATCTGCGTGTCGCGGCCGACGAACCCGTCGGGCAACGTGCTGACGTTCGACGAACTGCAGCGTCTCGACGCGCTCGCACGCGCACACGACGTACCGCTGATCGTCGACGCGGCCTATGGCCTGCCCTTCCCGGGCATCCAGCACGCGCACCACGAGTGCCTCTGGAACCCGAACGTCGTGCTGTGCCTGAGCCTGTCGAAGCTCGGGTTGCCCGGCCTGCGCACCGGCATCGTCGTCGCCGACGCCCCCGTGATCGAGGCGCTGACCGCCTTCAACGCGACCGCGGCGCTGGCGCCCGGTTCCGCGGGGCCGGTCCTGGTCGAGCCGCTGTTGCGCACTGGCGAGCTCGGCCGGTTGTGCGACCAGGTGATCCGTCCCCACTACGCCGGGCTGTGCACCGAAGCCGTCGGCGCGTTGCGCACGGCCTGCGACGGCCTGCCGTTGCGCATCCACCGGCCCGAGGGCGCGTTCTTCCTGTGGCTCTGGTTCCCGGGGTTGCCGATCACGAGCGCAGAGCTGTATCGACGACTCAAGCGTCGCGACGTCTACGTGATCTCGGGCCATCACTTCTTTCCGGGGCTCGAGCAGGACACGCCGCACCGGCACGAATGCCTGCGGCTCAGCTACGCCCAGCCGGTCGAACGCGTGCGCGCGGGCATCGCGATCCTGGCGGAAGAAGTGCGTCGCGCGTACGACGAGGGTCGCAGAACCGCGTGAGCCGTGGCCGCGGAGCGGCCAGCCCTGGCCACTAACCACTAACCACTAACCACTAACCACTAGCCACTAGCCACTAGCCACTAGCCACTGGCGACAGCCTTTGCGCCGCGCTCGGCGAGGAACTCGTCGAGCACCGCGGCCGTGTGCGAGGCACGGGGCTTCGCGGCCAGTTGTTCCGGCGCGCCTTCGCAGACGACGCGACCGCCGCCGCTGCCACCTTCGGGCCCGAGGTCGACGACCCAGTCGGCCTCGGCAATCACGTCGAGGTTGTGCTCGATCACGACGACCGTGTTGCCGGCCTCGACCAGGCGGTGCAGCACGCGGATCAGCTTCTCGACGTCAGCCATGTGCAGGCCGACCGTCGGCTCGTCGAGCACGTACAGCGTCTGTACCGTGGACTCGCGACCGGGCCGCAGGCGCGCGAGTTCGGTGACGAGCTTGATTCGCTGCGCCTCGCCACCCGACAGCGTCGGGCTCGGCTGTCCGAGCGTGAGATAGCCGAGCCCCACGTCCTGCAGCAGCGTCAGTGCATGGTGGATGCGCGAGTGCGCGACGAAAAACGGCGCCGCGTCGTCGACGCTCATAGCCAGCACGTCGCCGACGCTCTTGTCGCGATAGGTCACCGCCAATGTCTCGGCGTTGAAGCGACGGCCGCCGCAGACGTCGCAGAGCACCTTCACGTCGGGCAGGAAACTCATCTCGACCGTCTGCAGGCCCTGCCCTTCGCAGGCCTCGCAGCGGCCGCCCGCCGTGTTGAACGAGAAACGGCCCGGCCCGTAGCCACGCACGCGCGCATCGGTCGTGCCTGCAAAGAGCTTGCGCACGTCGTCCCAGAAGCCGACGTAGGTGGCCGGGCAGGAACGTGGCGTCTTGCCGATCGGGGTCTGGTCGACTTCGAGCACGCGCGCGATCGCTTCAAAGCCCTCGATCGCATCGCAGCCGACCCATTGCGGCGCCTTGCGCCTGCCCTGCTGCGACGTGCGTGCGGCCATGTTCGCGTGCAGCACGTCTCGGGCGAGCGTCGACTTGCCGGAGCCCGACACACCAGTCACGACCGTGAGTCGGCCGAGCGGGAAGCGCGCCTTGGCATTGCGCAGGTTGTGCAGGCTCGCACCACGCACGACCAGGCTCGGCGTGCTGCGCGTGATACCGCGACGCGGCACCAGCGGGTGTCGCAGCGGGTTCGCGAGGAAGCGGCCGGTCAGCGAGCGCGGCGAGGCCATGAGGTCCTCGACGCGCCCCTCCCCGACGACGTGGCCGCCGCGCGTGCCGGCGCCAGGCCCCAGGTCGAGCAGGTGGTCGGCGCGACGGATCGTCTCCTCGTCGTGCTCGACCACGAGCAGCGTATTGCCCTTTTCGCCCAGCCGCTCGAGCGAATCGAGCAGGATGCGGTTGTCGCGCGGGTGCAGGCCGATGGTCGGCTCGTCGAGCACGTAGCAGACGCCCTGCAGGTTCGAGCCGAGTTGCGCCGCGAGCCGGATGCGCTGTGCCTCGCCGCCCGACAGCGTCGGCGCGGAGCGGTCAAGCGACAGGTAGCCGAGGCCGACGTCCCGCAGGAACGTGAGCCGCGACGCCGCCTCGGCGCGCAGGTCGCGCGCGATCTCCGCTTCGCGACCGTCGAGCTCGAGCGTCGCGAAGAACTGCAGCGCCTGCTCCACCGGCAGCGCCGACAGTTCGGCGATCGAGCGACCCTTGAACAGCACGTTGAGTGCCACGGGGTTGAGACGCTGGCCGTCGCAGGACGCGCAGACCGTGGCGTCGCCCTCGAACCAGTCGTTCCACCAGACCTCTTCGCCGGACTGCTCGGCGTCGAAGCCCCCGATCTCGAGCCCCGTGCCGAAGCACTGCTCGCACCAGCCATGCTTGGAGTTGTACGAGAACATACGCGGGTCGGGCTCGGCGAAGCTGCGACTGCACGAGGGACACGCGCGCTTGGTCGAGAACACGCGCGTCTTGCCGCGGTCGACGACGTGCGCAATGCCTTTGCCGAAGTCGATTGCACGCGCGAGCGCCTCGCGCAACTCTGCCTCGTTGTCGGCCGCGACCTTGAACGAGCCCACGGGCAGTTCGATCGTGTGCTCGCGGAAGCGGTCGAGCCGCGGCCACTTGGTCGTCGGCAGCAGCGCGCCGTCGACGCGCAGTTCGGTGTAACCCTTGGCGAGCGCCCACTTGGCGAGGTCGGTGTAGATGCCCTTGCGCGCGACGACCAGCGGTGCGAGCACGTCGACCCTGCGCCCGCGCGCCTCGCGCAACAGCAGCGCCGCGATCGAATCGAGCGTCTGCGGCTCGATCGGCACGCGACAGTCGGGGCAGTGCTGCAGCCCAAGCTTGACGTACAGCAGTCGCAGGAAGTGGTGCACCTCGGTCAGCGTGCCGACCGTGCTCTTGCGGCCGCCGCGACTCGTGCGCTGCTCGATCGCGACCGTGGGCGGGATGCCGAAGATCGCGTCGACGTCGGGGCGCGCGGCGGGTTGCACGAACTGCCGGGCGTAGGCGTTGAGCGACTCGAGGTAGCGACGCTGGCCTTCGTTGAAGACGATGTCGAACGCGAGGGTCGACTTGCCCGAGCCCGAGACACCCGTCAGCACGGTCATGCCGTCGCGCGGGATCGTGACCTCGATGTCGCGCAGGTTGTGCTCGCGGGCGCGGTGCACCACGATCGAGTCGCGCGCACGGTCGGCGGTCGCGTCGCGTCGTGCCGGCGTTGCAGGCAACTGCGGCAGCAACGCACGACCCGCCGCGACGACGGCCTCGCGCTCGGCGTCGTACTCGAGCAGCGCGCGCCCGGTGTGCGACGCGGCGCACGCCATCACCGTCTCCGGCGTGCCGGCCACCAGCACCTCGCCACCGGCGTCGCCGCCTTCGGGGCCGAGGTCGACGATCCAGTCGGCCGCACGGATCACGTCGAGGTTGTGTTCGATCACGAGCAGCGAATGCCCCGCGTCGAGCAGCCGCTTGAAGGCGCCGAGCAGCTTGGCCACGTCGTCGAAATGCAGCCCCGTGGTCGGCTCGTCGAACAGGAACAGGGTCGTGGGGACACTCTCCATTTTTTTGCCGGAATCGACGTAACCGTCGGAATTTCCAGCGGAAATCGACTTTCCGGCCGAAAATTGGAGAGTGTCCCCATTTTTCCGGCGACCGTTCTTGCGCGACGCCGTCGCACGCGTTGCCGTGTCGGCGAGGTGACCGGCCAGCTTGAGCCGTTGCGCTTCGCCGCCCGACAGCGTCGGCACGGGCTGGCCCAGTCGCAGGTAGTCGAGACCGACCGCGGCCAGCGGCTCGAGTCGCGCGAGCACCTCGGCATCGTCGGCGAAGAACTGCACGGCCTCGGAGACTGTCAGCTCGAGCACCTCGGCGACGTTGAGCGAGCGACCGTCGCGAGCGATCCGCACCTCGAGGATCTCGGGCCGGAAGCGCTTGCCGTCGCAGTCCGGACAGCGCAGGTACACGTCCGAGAGGAACTGCATCTCGACGTGCTCGAAACCGTTGCCGCCGCAGGTCGGGCAGCGTCCGTTGCCCGAATTGAAGCTGAACGTGCCGATCGTGTAGCCGCGCTCCAGCGCCAGCGGGTCGCGCGCAAAGCGCTTGCGGATCGCGTCGAACGCGCCGACGTAGCTCGCGGGATTGGAGCGCGTCGTGCGGCCGATCGCGGTCTGGTCGACCAGCACGATTTCGTCGACCAGGTCGGCGCCGAGCAGCTCGCGGTGTGCGCCGGGGGCCTCGGTCGGCTTGCCCTTGGCGCGTCGCAACCCGGCGTAGAGCACATCCTGCACCAGCGTCGACTTGCCCGAGCCCGACACGCCCGTGATACAGACCAGGCGCCGCAGCGGCAGCCGCACATCGACGTTCTTGAGGTTGTGCTCGGTCGCGCCGCGCACCTCGAGCGCCGGCTCACCCGGCGCCGGTGGCGATCGGCGACCGATCGCGGCGATCGCGTCGCGACGGCCCGACAGGTATTGCGCCGTCAGCGTGTCCGAGCGCACGGCAAGCTCGGCCGGCGAACCTTCGAACACGACGCGACCGCCGTGCTCGCCGGGGCCCGGCCCCATGTCGAGGATGCGGTCGGCGGTCAGCATGATCTGCGGGTCGTGTTCGACGACGAGCAGCGAGTTGCCGTTGTCGCGCAACCGGTGCATGACCTCGATCACGCGCTTCATGTCGCGCGGATGCAGGCCGATCGACGGCTCGTCGAGCACGAACAGCGTGTTGACCAGCGACGTGCCGAGCGCCGTGGTCAGGTTGATGCGCTGGACCTCGCCCCCCGAAAGCGTGCGCGACTGCCGGTCGAGCGTCAGGTAGCCGAGCCCGACACGCACGAGGAACCCGAGGCGCGCGCGGATTTCACCGAGCAGCTGGTCGGTCGCCTCGTCGAGCGGCGCCGGCAGCGCGAGCGCCTCGAAGAACGTGCGGCACTGGTCGAGCGGCAGCAGCATCACGTCGTAGATGTTGAGCGCGCGACCGGACTCGCTGCGCGAACTCAGCTTCCAGAGCAGCGCCTCGTCCTTGAGACGCGCGCCGTTGCAGGCCGGGCACGGCGTGTAGCTGCGATATTTGGCGAGCAGCACGCGCACGTGCATCTTGTAGCTCTTCGATTCGAGCCACTGGAAGAAGCGCCGGACGCCATACCAGACCTTCTTCTGCCAGGCACCCTCGCCTTCGATGACCCACTGCTGCTGCTCTGGCGTGAGCTCGCGCCACGGCACGTCGACGGGCACGCCGCGCTTGCGCGCGTGACGCAGCAGGTCGTCCTGGCACTCGCGGTTCGATTCGGTCTGCCAGGGCTTGATCGCGCCTTCACGCAGCGTCTTGCCCGTGTCCGGAATCACGAGCCCGTAGTCGATGCCGATCACGCGACCGAAGCCGCGACAGGTCTCGCAGGCGCCGAGCGGCGAGTTGAACGAGAACAGGCTCGGGTTCGGGTCGCGGTAATGAATGTCGCAGTCGGCGCAATGCAGGTCGGTCGAGAACCGCCAGACTTCACCGCTCCCGCTTCCGTCACCTCTCCCGTTCGCGGCAGAGGTCGACCGCACGTCGGGTGAAGGCTGCGTCAGCAGGGGTGAGGGCTCCGGACCCTCACCCCCACCCTCGCCCGCTCGCGCGGGTGGGGGGGCCGGGCGGATGTCGACGCGCCCGCGCCCGACACGCAGTGCCGCCTCGAGCGCGTCGATGACGCGTGCACGTTCCGCGGTGCCGAGCCGGAATCGGTCCTGCACGACCTCGATGCGGCCCGGCGTCTGGGCATGAATCCGCGTGTAGCCCTGCTGCTCGAGCAGCTTGAGCACTTCCGCTTCGGTGAAGTTCGCCGGCACGGCGACCGGAAACGTGACGACGAGCCGCGGGTCGTCGAGCGCCGTCGTCCGCTCCGCCAGCGCAGCGTAAATGGAATCCGGGGTATCGCGCCGGACCGGGCCGCCACACCCGCGGCAATGCAGCTGCGCCGCACGCGCGAACAGCAGCTTCAGGTGATCGTTGAGCTCGGTCATCGTGCCGACGGTCGAGCGCGAGGTGCGGACCGGATTGGTCTGGTCGATCGCGATCGCGGGCGGGATGCCCTCGATCCGGTCGACCTGCGGCTTGTCCATGCGGTCCAGGAACTGCCGCGCGTAAGGCGAGAACGTTTCGACATACCGACGCTGCCCTTCGGCATATACGGTGTCGAACACGAGCGACGACTTCCCGGAGCCCGACACGCCGGTGACCACCACCAGCTGGCGCAGGGGGACGTCGAGGTCGAGACCACGGAGATTGTTCTGCCGGGCCCCGCGGATGCGGATGCTGTCGTGCGCTGGATCGGTCATGTCGGGGGGTGCCCCGGGGGCGGCCCGGGGCGACCGTCAAGCTAACACGAACGGCACGTAGGACCGATATACTTCGCACACAACGAATTCAGTCTGGTGGACCGGATGCGGTTCTTCTCCGCCCTCATGCCGCGCGAGACGCGGTTTTTCGACCTGTTCGATCGTCACGGCGCCCTGATCGTCGAGGGCGGCAATGCCATCGTCGAACTCGTGCACCACTATGGCGACACGGCCCGTCGGGCCGAGCTGATCCAGCGCATCGGCGACATCGAGCGCAGTGCCGACAAGATCACGCACGAAACGATCTCGGTCCTGCACGCGACGTTCATCACGCCGTTCGACCGCAACGACATCCATCGGCTCATCTCGAACATGGACGACGTGCTCGACCTGATGCAGGACGCGGCGGAGTCGATGCACCTGTTCGACATCCAGTCGCTGCCGCCCGCTTCGCTCAAGATGGCCACGCTGCTGCAGGACTGCTGCACGCGCGTCCACGCCGGCGTCGTGCTGCTGCGATCGATGGACAACGCCGCCAAGGCGTTGGCCCTGAGCGAGGAAATCGACGGACTCGAAAGCGAAGCGGACAAGGTTTCGCGTGACGGCATTTCGCGCCTGTTCCGCGAGGAGCAGGACGTGCGCCAGCTGATCAAGCACAAGAACGTCTACGAATACCTCGAAGACGCGATCGACAAGTGCCAGGACGTGGCCAACGTCATCGAATCGGTGGTCGTGGAAAACGTCTGATGTCGGCCGACCTGACCATCCCCCTCGCGACGCTGGTCCTGCTCGTCGCGCTGGCACTCGCGTTCGACTTCATGAACGGCTTCCACGACGCCGCGAATTCGATCGCGACGGTCGTGTCCACCGGCGTGCTGCGCCCGCACTACGCCGTCGCCTGGGCAGCGTTCTTCAATTTCGTCGCGATCTTCATCTTCCACCTGAAGGTCGCCGCGACGGTCGGCAAGGGCATCGTCGACCCGATCGAGATCGACCATTACGTCATTTTCGGTGCGTTGGTCGGCGCGATCGCCTGGAACCTCATCACCTGGTACTACGGCATCCCGTCGAGTTCCTCGCACGCGCTGATCGGCGGCATGATCGGCGCGACGGTCGCCAAGGCCGGCACCGATCCGCTGGTGATGAAGGGCATCATCAAGACCGCCACGTTCATCTTCGTCTCGCCGCTGCTCGGCATGACGCTGGGCGCGCTGATCATGATCGGGGTCTCGTGGGTGTGTCTCAAGGCCGCGCCGCGCAAGGTCGACCGCTGGTTCCGGCGTCTGCAGCTCGCGTCGTCGGCGGCCTACAGCATCGGCCACGGCAGCAACGACGCGCAGAAGACCATGGGCATCATCTGGCTGCTGCTGATCTCTGCCGGCGCCACCTCGGCCGACGCGACGATGCCGCCGAGCTGGGTCATCGTGAGCTGCTACGTCGCGATCGCGTTCGGCACGATGTTCGGCGGCTGGCGCATCGTCAAGACCATGGGCCAGAAGATCACCAAGCTGCGGCCCGTCGGCGGTTTCGCCGCGGAGACCGGCGGTGCGATCACGCTGTTCATGGCCTCCTCGCTCGGTATCCCGGTATCGACGACGCACACCATCACGGGCGCGATCGTGGGCGTGGGCTCCGCCCACCGCGCGCGCGCCGTGCGCTGGGGCGTGGCCGGCAACATCGTTTTTGCCTGGATCGTGACGATGCCGGCGGCCGCACTGATGGCGGCCGTGGCGTACTGGCTCGGCAAGCTCGTGCTCTGACACGCGCGTCCGGGCACGACGCCGGCGATCCGGCCCGACCACCGACCATGGACGTGCCCGCGCGATGACCGCCGCCTATCCGCACCTGCTCGCCCCGCTCGACCTCGGCTTCGTCAGGCTGCGCAACCGCGTGCTGATGGGCTCCATGCACACGGGGCTCGAGGACGATCCGAAGCACTTCCCACGGCTCGAGGCGTACTTCGCCGAACGTGCGCGGGGCGGCGTCGGGCTGATCGTGACCGGCGGCTTCGCGCCGAACATCGAGGGCTGGGCACTGCCGTTCGCGGGCCGGCTGACCACGCGTGGCGCCGCCGTGAAGCACCGCTCGATCACGCGCGCCGTGCACGACGAGGGCGGTCACGTCGCGTTGCAGATCCTGCATACAGGGCGGTATGCCTACCACCCGCTCGCGGTGTCGGCGTCACGGATCAAGTCGCCGATTTCGCCATTCGCGCCGCGCGAGCTGTCGGCACGCGGCATCGAACGCCAGGTCCGGGCGTTCGTGCGTTGCGCCGTGCTCGCGCGCGAGGCCGGCTACGACGGCGTCGAGATCATGGGGTCCGAGGGGTACTTCATCAACCAGTTCATCGCGGCGCGGACCAACCGGCGCGACGACGACTGGGGCGGCGAGTACGCGAACCGCATGCGGCTGCCGGTCGAGATCGTGCAGCGGACGCGCGAGGCCGTCGGGCCGGACTTCATCCTCGTCTACCGGTTGTCGATGCTCGACCTCGTGCCGGGCGGCAGCGACTGGCCGGAGGTCGTGCGGCTTGCCAAGGCCGTCGAACGCGCCGGCGCGACGATCATCAACACGGGCATCGGCTGGCACGAGGCACGCATCCCGACCATCGCGACCTCGGTGCCACGCGCCGCGTTCGCGTGGGTCACGCGCAAGCTCAAGGGCGAGGTCTCGATCCCGCTGGTCGCGACCAACCGCATCAACACGCCCGAAGTCGCCGAACGCGTGCTCGCCGACGGCGCGGCCGACATGGTGTCGATGGCACGGCCGCTGCTCGCCGACGCCGAGTTCGTCGCCAAGGCCGCCGCGGGCCGTGCCGACGAAATCAACACCTGCATCGCCTGCAACCAGGCTTGTCTCGACCACGTGTTCCAGCGCAAGCACGTGTCCTGCCTGGTCAATCCGCGCGCCTGCAACGAACAGGAGCTGCGATACACGCCGGCGTCGCGGGCCAAGCGCATTGCGGTCGTCGGCGCGGGGCCCGCGGGGCTCGCCTGCGCAACGGTGCTGGCCGGGCGCGGTCACGACGTCGACCTGTTCGAGGCGGCGCAGTCGATCGGCGGGCAGTTCAACCTCGCCATGCGCGTGCCCGGCAAGGAAGAGTTCCGCGAGACGCTGCGTTACTACACGCGCCAGATCGAGCGCACGGGCGTGCGGCTGCATCTCGGCACACGTGTCGACGTCGCGTCGCTGCTCGCGGGCCGTTACGACGAAATCGTCGTGGCGACGGGTGTCGTCGCGCGCGACCCGCGGATTCCGGGCAGCGACGAACAGCGCGCATCCGGCCGCGTACTCACCTATGCGGAGGCACTGCTCGGGCAGAAGCCGATCGGCGAGCGCGTCGCCGTGATCGGTGCCGGTGGCATCGGCTTCGACGTCGCCGAGTACCTCGTGACCGGGACGCGCTCGCCGTCGCTCGACCTCGCCGCCTGGCAGCGCGAATGGGGCGTGACCGACCCGGCCCTCGCGCGCGGCGGTCTCGCCGAGCCCGAGGTCGAACCTCCGGCGCGACAGGTCCACCTGCTGCAGCGCAAGGCCACGCCGCTCGGCCGCGGCCTCGGCAAGACGACGGGCTGGATCCATCGCACGGCGCTCAAGATGAAGCAGGTGCGCATGCTCGGCGGCGTCAACTACGAGCGCGTCGACGAGCGCGGCCTGCACGTCAGCTTCGGCGAGACGCGCGCGAAGCCGACGCTGCTCGAAGTCGACAACGTCGTGCTCTGCGCGGGGCAGGAGTCGCTGTGCGACCTGTACGAGCCGCTGCGCGCGGCCGGCATCAGCGTGCACAAGATCGGTGGCGCCGACGTCGCCGCCGAGCTCGACGCCAAGCGCGCGATCGACCAGGGGTCACGTCTCGCGGCGCGACTGTAGCCCCCGCCGCCCAACGGCTGCCGTTGAGGCGCCCTCCGGCGTGCACCGTGCTCCGTCGCCCGCGAGGCCGACGGAGCACGGGCACTTTGTCACGCCCGGGCGTGCTCGCGCAGCGTGTTGCCGTTGCGCGCGGTCAGGTGCACGGCAATACCGAGCAGCGCCATCGCCCACACGATCAGCGGGCTCGACGGCAGGTCCGAGACCAGCGACACGCCGAGGCCGACGGCGTAACTCGCGAACGCGAGCGCGTAGCCGAGCCACAGCTGCTTGCTGCCGCGATGCCGGTAGACCGCGAGCGCGGGCACGATCAGCGTCGTGAACACGAGGTAGACGCCGACCAGCTGCACCGACGTCGTCACCATGACCGAGAACACGACGTAGAAGCCGATCGTGCCGAGCCGTTCGCGGTAGCGGAACCAGACCGCGAGGAACAGCGCCGTGAGCACCGCGGCGCGCGTCAGCTGCTCGCTCGAGACCCACAGGATCTGCCCGGCGAGCAGGTCCTTGAGTGCCTCGCCGCCGTGCGGGTCGTTCGCGAGCAGCAGGATCTGCGCAGTCGACGCGAGCACGAACAGCACGCCGATCAGCGCCTCCTGCACCTCGGGACGCTTGCGGTCGGTCCAGGTCAGCAGCAGCGCCCCGAGCAACGCCGCGACGACCGCCGCGACCTGCGTCCCCCAGCCCTGCAGGCCGAGTCCGGCCGCCTGCGCGGCGATCACGCCGAGCCCGGCGACCTGGGCGATCGCGAGGTCGATGAAGACGATGCCACGCCGCAGCACCTGCTGCCCGAGCGGCACGTGCGAGAGCACGACCAGCAGCCCCGCGACGAGCGCGGGCCACACGATCGTCAGGTCGGCGAGCGTTTCGTTCATCGCGCGCCGCCCTGCCCCGCAGCCGCGAGCAGCCGACGCAGCGTGTCGTCGAACAGCGCGAACAGGTCTTTGGCCTCGGGTGTGCCACCGACCGAAAACGGCAGCACCACGACCGGCACGGAGATCCGTGCCGCGAGCCAGTCGGCCGCCTTGGGGTCGTTGTACGCATTGCGCAGGATCAGTTTCGGCGGCTTGGCGCCGAGGCGCTGCACGAGGCTTGCGAGATAACCCGCGCTCGGCGGCACGCCGGGCTTGGGCTCGATCGCCGCGACCTCGTCGAGCCCGAGCCAGGACGCGAGGTAGCGCTGGTCGCGGTGGATCACGACGACCGGCGTACCACGCAACGGCGCGGCCTGCGCCGTCCATTTCTGCAGCGCCGCGGCCCAGCGCCGCTGGAAGTCCGCGCCGCGCGCCTGGTAGTACGCCGCGTTCGGTGCGTCGACCGCCGCGAGTCGCGTCGTGAGTGCCTGTGCGACGGCGGCGATGTTGCGTGGGTCGAGCTGGATGTGCGGATTGCCCTCGGCGTGGATGTCGCCCATGGAGCGGTCGAGCTGTGTCGGCACGTCGACGAGCTTCACCGCCGCCGCGGCCTCGAAATAGCCTGGCGCGCCGGGCTGGATGCGCCGGTTGCCGGACTCCTGCAGCAGCACCGGCAGCCAGCCGAGCTCGAGTTCGGCGCCTGTCGCGACGAGCAGGTCCGCCGTGCGCGCTCGCGCCACCAGGCTCGGCTTGGCTTCGACCGTGTGCACGTCCTGCAGCGCGGTCGTCGCGCGGTAGACGTCGACCTTTTCGCCACCGAGCTCGGTCGTGAGCGCGGCCCAGTCGGCCGTCGTCGCGAGCACCTTCACGGCGGCCTGCACTGGCGGCGCACTCGCGAGGCCCGCGACTGCCACGAGCGTTGCACGAAGCAGCCCCTTCAACGACATGCGGTTCATGGATGAGCCCTCAGAACTTGTGCGCGCCGTGCGCGCCGATCGCGTAGATGTACTGCAGCAGCCACTGCTCGTCGGACGAGCCGGTGTCGCGGGCGTCGTCCCACGCGTACTGCATGCGCAGCCGGGAGAACTCGCTCGGGCTCCAGTCCGCCATCACGGTGACGCGCGACGGCGTGGCCGGCGCCAGCAGCGGGAAGTCCTCCGGCGTCAAGGTGCCGTCACGGACCAGGCCGATGCGCGGATCGCCCGAATCGAGCGCGTCGTAACGCAGGCCCACGCGCCAGCGTGGCGCGAAACGATAGACGGCCTGTGCGTACCAGGCGTCCTGGCGGCTGCTGAAGCTGCCGTCGAGCGCCTCACCCTTGACGTCGTAGGCGAGCTGGCCGTCTTCCTCGCGCCGCATGTACTCCGCCTGCAATTCGAGCGAGCGACGCCGCGCGTCGCCGCCGGGCGACCACTTGAGCGTGGCGTCCGCGATCCAGGTGCGCGACTGGCCCGTGAATGCATTCACGACCGTCGCGTCGAGCGCGTTGGCGTCTTCGTAGCTGCGCTCGGTTGCGTCTGCGTCGAGCCATGAGAGGCCTGCGCGCCAGCCGATCGAATCGCCGAGGTCGCCGCCGACGTGCGCAAACAACGCATAGCTGCCCAGGCCGTTGCCGCCGTCGTTGGTGCCCGGGTGCGCATCGCCGTTGCCGGCCTCGGCGCCGAACTCGAGGAACAGGTCGGTCGGTGCGAGCCATTTGACCTGCACGCCGTCCTGCGCGAGCTGGCCGCCGAAGAATGCCTGGTAGGCGAGCGGCTGGTCGACGAAGTCCCAGGCGTGCGCGTGGACCTCGTTCAGGTAGCCGATGCCGGAGAAGAACCGGCCGCCCTTGACCGTGAGCCCGGCCGGCAGCGCGGTCGTCCGCGCGAACGCTTCCTCGACTTCGATCTCGCCGTCGCCGGTCAGCGCCGCCGTGAGTGCCGCGGTGAAGTACGGGTCGACGTTCGCCGAGAGCGTGATCTCCGATTCGCCGAGGCTGAAGCCACGGTCGCCCGGACCGACTTCGTCACCGCCGGGGAAGAACCCGGCGATCGAATAGTCCTCGGGGTCCCGCGACAGGTTGGCGTAGGTGCCGGACAGGATCACCGACATGGCCGGGTTGAACGACGTCTTGCGACCACCGCTGGCCGGCAGCGCCGCCACGTCGGGCGGGACGGCGTCGCCGGTCGCAACTGCGGACGACGACGCGGCGTACGGGTCCACGCTCGTGGCGACGCCCGGTGACGTGGCGGTCGTTGCAGCCGCGCCCGACGGCGGTGCCGAGGCGACCACCTCGAGTTGCTCGAGACGCCGTTCGAGCTGCTGCAGACGGGCTTCGTAGTCCTGGCGCAGGGCGGCGATTTCCGCGCGCAGCGTCTGGGCCTCGGGGGTGGTCGATTGTGCGAGCACGCCCGCAGGCGCCGCCCACGCGGCGGCGCCGACGACACCGGCCCACGCGAGCTGAATGACGGTCTTCATGAAACGAGATCCTCGTGGCAATTCCAATGGCGTCGGAACCGCGCGGTACGCACGGCGGCGACGAATTCGAATCAGCAGACGACGGCCGGGAGGCCGCGAGGATCAGTACGGGGGTGCGCGCGGGTGGAAGGCGCGATGGACGGGTGGGGCGACCGCGCGGATTTCGACGACTGGCAGGATCGCCTGTCGTACGGGTGGGGCGAAGACGAACGCGGTGCCGACGCCACCCGCGACGCTGAGCAGCGGCAGCATCGACGCGCAGTCGGTGCAGAGCTGCGCGTGGTCGCCCGGCAGCCCGGGCGCATCGTTGCCGATGTGCCGCGACGCGTGCGCAACCGCGAGCGCCTGCGCGATCCAGAACGCCACGAGCGCGAGCAGCAGGAGCGCGCGGGCGTGCTGGCGGATCGGGCGGATGGGCGACGCGGCGGACATGGGCCGATGTTAGCCGAAGAACGCGGCACGCCGCGACAGCGCGCGTTTCAGGCCCGGCCTTCCTTCGGCGCCACGCCGGAGCGGTCGAGCAGCAGCTCGACCTTGTCGCGGAAGCTGCGGCTCAGCTTGATCTCCTGCCCGGATTGCAGCTTGAGGAAGCATTCGCCGTTCAAGTGCGGTCGCAGGGACCGCACGCGCGCGAGGTTGACGATGGTCGAGCGGTGCACGCGCTGGAACACGAGCGGGTCGAGCACCTCCTCGAGCTCCTTCATCGTCGCGCGCAGCACGTGCGTCTGGCCGCCGGCGTGCAGGCACATGTAGTCGCCCGCGGCGTCGATCCAGTCGATGGTCGCGACGTCGAGCCGCAGCGTCTCGCGGCCCGAACGGATCGGCAGCAAGGTCGCGTAGCGGCGCGGCGCGGCCGCGTTGGCCGGTTGCAGCAGTTCCTCGGGGGAAATCTCGCCCTTGCCGGTCAGGTCCGCCAGCAGCGCCAGCAACTGTTCGCGCTGCGCGGCGGCCTGCTTCTGCTGCCACTGCGCGCGCACGCGGTCGAGCGCCGCGGCGAGGCGCGCGTCGTCGACCGGCTTGAGCAGGTAATCGAGCGCGTGTGCCTCGAACGCGTTGATCGCGTAACGGTCGAAGGCTGTCACGAACACGATCATCGGCATGCTTTCCTGCGGCACCTGCGCCACGACGTCGAGGCCGGACAGCCCCGGCATCTGGATGTCGAGGAACATCAGGTCCGGCGCTTCCTCGGCGATCGCGGCGATGGCCTCGCGGCCGTTGGCGCAATGGCGCACGATCTGGATGTCCGCGGCGCCCTGCAGGCGCAGTTCGAGGCCACGGCGGGCAAGCGGTTCGTCGTCGACGATGAGGGTGCGGATGGTCGTCGTCATGTCGGTTGCGTGGCCAGCTCCAACGGCAGCAGGATCTCGAGGCGGAGCCCCGGGCGCGAGAATCGTACCGCGATCTGCTGCTGCTCGCCGTACAGCACGGCGAGGCGCTCGCGGGTGTTGCGGAAGCCGACCCCGCGACCCTGCCCCAGTTCGATGCCGACGGGCAGGCCCGGCCCGTCGTCCTGCACGACCAGCCGCAGCCGGCCGTCGACCTCGTGCGCCTCGATGCGCAGCCGTCCGCCCTCCTCGCGGGGTGCGACGGCGTACTTGAGCGAGTTTTCCACGAGCGGCTGCAATACCAGCGAAGGCACCAGTGCGCTCGTCACGCGCTCGTCGACGTCGAACTCGAGCCGCAACCGGTCGCCGAAGCGCAACTGCTCGATGCCGAGGTAGAGGTTCAGCGCGTCGAGCTCGTGTCGCAGCGTGACCTTCTTCATCGGGTCCTGGTCGAGCGTGTAGCGCAGGAAGTCCGAGAGCCGGCCGACCGCCTGGTTGGCGATCCTGCCCTGGTTGTCGAGGATCAGCGTCGAGATCGCGTTGAGCGTGTTGAACAGGAAATGCGGGTTCAGCTGGTAGCGCAGCATCTTGACCTGCGCTTCCTGCGCCAGCGCCGAGGCGCGCAGCATCGACTCGCGCTGGGCCTGCAGCATCTCGTAGTACTTGATGCCGAAGTACAGGATCGACCAGCACAGCAACAGGTAGGTCGAGCTGAGCGTCCCGACGAAGATGCCGTACCAGGGCTCCTTGCCCCAGTCCATGTCCTCGACCCAGTGCATGTACGAGCTGTTGATGACCACGCGCCAGCACAGCGCCGTGACCCAGGACGTGAACAGCACCGCCGGGACGATCACCGCCGGTCGCCGCGTCCAGAGCCAGCGATAGAGGTACCGCAACGGCGCCGAGAGCACGAAGCCGCCGGCCGCGGCGGCGACGACGACCTTGATGTAGGCCGCCGGCTTTTCGTAGAGCACCGCGCCGAGGTACTGCGTGATCAGGTAGGCGCTCCAGCCGAGCGTGTGCAGCGCCCAGAACAGGAGGTTGCGGTTGCGGCGGAGGTCGTCGAGTGTCACCGCGCGACTTTAGCGTCGGTTCCGTCCGGGATCGAACGGTTCGTCGCACGGGGGCAACGGCTCGGCTCCGCCGTGCTACCGGCTGAGCATGACGAACGCTTCGCAACCGGCTTCGAACCGCGGGCCTGCACCGCCGCAGCGGCAGCGGTCTTCGAGCGCGTTGTCGCGTGCCCATGCGAACCCGGCCTGCTCGGCCGTGACGCGGGCCGTGGCGAACACTTCGCAGCCTTCGACAAAGCCGGGATCTTCCGCCTCGGCGCAGGCCTGCGGATCGGTGACGCCGTTGCGGTCGGCCCAGGCAAAACCGGCCTTGTGCGCGCCGCACTCGGCGTCGCGACACGACCAGCCGAGGAACGAGGCGCGTGCGCCGGCGTGCGGCACGCGCGCCGCCGCTCCCTGGCAGCCGGCCTCCGGCACGGCGGTGTCCGCGCGTGCGTCGGCGCGCAGGGCGGTCGCGGCGATGGCGACGAGCAGTGCCATCGAAAGCAGGAACGATGCGAGTGGCGAATGGCGCGCGGCCCGGGCGCCGCGTACATGGATCGCGGCTGGGACGATGCGTTGCCTGGTCATGACGGCGCTCCCTGCAGCGTGGGCGCCTTGCACGCTAGCGCCGCGCGGTCGGGTTGCCGTGTCGATTTTCGGCTGCGTATCGAGAGATATCGGCGACGTCGGCCGCCGAGGCGTGTGTGGTTGCGTCGGCCGGCGGAGGCGCCAGCGACGGTCGCGGATGCGACCGATCGGGCGGCGTCAGTCGTGCCGCCACGGCAGCCGTGGCGCCACGTGCTCCGCGAAGTGCGTGATGGCGTCGCCGGCCACGAGGCCGAGCAGCAGCAGCGCAAGCAGGTCGAGGCCGAGCAATCGGACCAGTTCCAGCCAGGTCATTTCCAGCATGATCGTCGTCTCCGTCGAAGACCGGGCGAAGTGCCCGGCGCGGCGCCTTGCGGGCGCCGCCTTGCAGCGAATCCGCGCTGCTGCATCGACTTGCATCGAATGCTAGACCCCTCTTGCTGCATCGCAGCAGAACTGCATCCCAGTTTGGAGTGATCGTGGAAAAGCCGGTGCGCCACGGTCCGCAGGCCTACGTAGCGGATTAGCGTTCCACGAAGTTGCACGACGCGATGACGCAGCGTCGGAGATCGCGCGGGAGTGCGTTCGTGAACCTGCAGGTGCGGTCGTGACACAAGACGTGCCGCGCTTGCGACGACACGCGGATCCGAAAACGACGAGGGGGCCTCGCGGCCCCCTCGTCGTGTCATCCGTGCTCCGCCCTGCTCAGGGGAACTGGATCTTGCCGCGCGGCGGACCGCCCTGGCCGAGGGCCGCGGCCGCGCCCGCCTCCGGAATCACGATCGACGACGCCTGCTGTCGCCGCATCTCCTGCAGCTCCTTCATCGTCTCGTCGAAGGCGACCTTCGCGCCGTCGGCGAACTTGGCGCAGGCCTCGGTCAGGTCCTTGGCGTCGAGTTCGAAGGTCAGCGGCAGCACGCCGGCCGGCGTCATGATCTGCGCCTGGCCGACGTAGAGCGCCTGGCGCGACGGGTCTATCGTGCCGTCCGCCTTCACGGGCGTCATGACGCGGATCGTGCCCACCTTGCGGTCGGAATACGTGTCTTCGCGATACAGCTCGTTCGCGTCCATTTTCGGTTCGGGGGCGTTGCCGGCCATGGTCAACCTCTGCAGATCAGCTCATATCCAATCGGGCGGCCACGTTATCAGAATTTGGCGTCGCCGGACCCGCCGGCCGCGTTCCAGCGGCCCTCGCGCGGCCACGGGCTCAGCGCGACGTAGTACAGCAGGATCAGGTTGATCACCGGCACGGACGCCATGATCGCAAGCCAGGGCGGATACCCCATGCGGCCGAGGATCTTCCAGAACGCGACGAGCTGCAGCAGCGACAGGATCAGGACCCAACGGATCATGGGAGCTCCGCGGCCTCGAGCCGGGGTGGGGAGGGAATGATATAACGCGCGCCATGAACGACCTTCATCGCGACGCGGCCACGCACGGCACGATCCGCGCGCCGCGCGGTTCCGCACGGACGGCGCGCAGCTGGCTCACCGAGGCGCCGCTGCGCATGCTGATGAACAACCTCGACCCGGAGGTGGCGGAGCGGCCCGACGACCTCGTCGTCTACGGCGGCATCGGCCGCGCCGCACGCAACTGGGACTGCTACGACCGCATCGTCGCGGCGCTGCGCGCGCTTGCCGACGACGAGACGCTGCTCGTGCAATCGGGCAAGCCGGTCGGCGTCTTCCGCACGCACGTCGACGCACCACGCGTACTGCTCGCGAACTCGAACCTCGTCGGCCGCTGGTCCACCTGGGACCACTTCCACGAGCTCGACCGCAAGGGGCTCATGATGTACGGCCAGATGACGGCCGGCTCCTGGATCTATATCGGCAGCCAGGGCATCGTGCAGGGCACCTACGAGACCTTCGTCGAGGCCGGGCGGCAGCACTATGGCGGCGATCTCGCCGGGCGGTGGATCCTCACCGGCGGCCTCGGCGGCATGGGCGGCGCGCAGCCGCTTGCCGCGACGATGGCGGGCGCCTCGCTCATCGCCATCGAGTGCGATCCGACGCGCATCGAGATGCGACTGCGAACCGG
>DATMIB010000072.1:0-21898 GCA_035554635.1 Steroidobacteraceae bacterium
CACATCGGCGTGCCGCTGACGCTGTGCCGGCTCGAGGAGCGGCATCGCACGGCCGTGATCGAAATGGGTGCCAACCATCCGCGCGAGATCGCGCACCTCGCGGCGCTCGCCGAGCCCGACGTCGGGCTCGTGATCAACGCCGGGCCCGCGCACCTCGAAGGTTTTGGCGGGCTCGAAGGCGTCGCGCGCGGCAAGGGCGAGATGTTCGAGGCGCTCGCGCCAGAAGGCACTGCCATCATCAACGCGGACGACCGCTACGCCACGTTCTGGCACGGCCTCGCGCGTCGCGCGGGCCACGTCGTCACGTTCGGCATCCGTGAGCGCGCCGACGTCGCGGCGACCGACGTGCGCAGCCGGCTGCTCAATGGCGCCTTCAGCACGACGTTCCGCCTGCACACGCCCGCGGGTTCGCGACAGATCGAGCTCGCGCTCGCCGGCGAGCACAACGTCACCAACGCACTCGCGGCGACCGCGGCGGCGCTGGCGGCCGGCGCATCGCTCGACGCCGTCCAGCGTGGCTTGCAGTCGATGCGACCGGTCGCGGGGCGGCTCGAGGTCAAACGTGCCCATGGCGGCGCCCGCCTGATCGACGACGCCTACAACGCCAACCCGGCCTCGCTGCGGGTCGGGTTGCGTGCGCTCGCCGACCTGCCGGGCGAGCGCTGGCTCGTGCTCGGCGAAATGGCCGAGCTCGGCGAGGACGCGCCGCGCCTGCACGCAGAAGTCGGTGTCTTTGCACGCGAGTGCGGCGTGTCGCGCCTGCTTGCGATGGGGGAGGGCGCGAAACCCGCGGTGGCGGCATTCGGCGAAGGCGCCAGCTGGCACGCAAGCACGGAGGCACTGATCGAGGCGCTGCGGCCCGCGTTGCACGCCGGGCTGACCATTTACCTCAAGGGCTCGCGTGTCAATCGCCTCGAGCGCGTGACCGCAGCCCTCGTTCCCGGCGCCAGTGCCGCGGGAGACCACTAGATGTTGCGTCACGTCGCCGCGTGGCTGTCCGAGTACTACTCCGGCTTCAATGTCTTCGGGTACCTGACGCTGCGCTCGATCCTCGCGGCGCTCACGGCGCTCGCGATCTCGCTGCTGGTCGGCCCACGCATGATCAAGTGGCTCGCCGAATACCAGGTCGGCCAGCGCGTGCGCTCGGACGGTCCGCAGACGCACCTGAGCAAGGCGGGTACGCCGACGATGGGCGGCGCGCTGATCCTCGCCGCCATCGTGCTCGCGACGCTGCTGTGGGCCGACCTCGCCAACCGCTTCGTGTGGGTGGTGCTGCTCGTGACGGTCGCGTTCGGCCTCGTCGGCTTCTGGGACGACTACCTCAAGCTCGTCGTCGGCAATTCGCGCGGACTGATCGCGCGCTACAAGTACTTCTGGCAGTCGGTCGCGGGGCTCGGCGCCGCGGTGGCGCTCTATTACACGGCGCAGACGGCGGCCGAGACGACGCTGTACGTGCCGTTCTTCAAGCACTTCGTGGTGCCGCTCGGCGTGCTGTTCATCCCGCTCACGTATTTCGTGATCGTCGGTTCGAGCAACGCCGTCAACCTGACCGACGGCCTCGACGGCCTCGCGATCATGCCGTCGGTGCTCGTCGCCGGCGCGCTCGGCGTGTTCTGCTACGCCTCGGGCAACGTCGTTTTCTCGAACTATCTCGGCATCCCGTACATCGCGGGCGCGGGCGAGGTGCTCGTGATTTGCGCCACGATCTTCGGTGCGGGCCTGGGCTTCCTCTGGTTCAACACCTACCCGGCGCAGGTGTTCATGGGCGACATCGGCGCGCTCGCGCTCGGCGCGGCACTCGGCGTCATTGCCGTGATCGTGCGCCAGGAACTCGTGCTCGTGATCATGGGCGGCATCTTCGTGCTGGAGACCGTCTCGGTCATCCTGCAAGTGGCGTCCTTCAAGCTGCGCGGCAAGCGGATCTTCCGCATGGCGCCGATCCACCACCACTACGAACTCAAGGGCTGGGCCGAGCCGAAGGTGATCGTCCGTTTCTGGATCATCACCGTGATCCTCGTGCTGATCGGCCTCTCGACGCTGAAGCTGCGATGACCGAGACCGTCGCTACATTCGCCCCGCTCGACACCGGCGCCCGCGCACTGGTGCTGGGGCTCGGCCGCACCGGGCTTTCGGTCGCGCGTTACCTCGCGCGCAAGGGCGTCGCCGTGCGTGTCGCCGACACGCGCGCGCAGCCGCCGGGTGCCGCGACCTTGCGCGAGCAGGTGCCGGCCGCAGAACTGCGCACCGGGGCCTTCGCGACGACGCTGCTCGACGGGTGCACCCACGTCGTGATCTCGCCGGGGCTGTCGGTGCGACAGCCGCTGCTGCAGGAAGCGCTGCGGCGCGGGCTGCCGGTCGTGGGCGACATCGAACTGTTCGCGCGCGAAGCGCCGGCGCCGGTCGCCGCGGTCACCGGGACCAACGGCAAGAGCACGGTGACCACGCTGGTCGCGGCGCTCGCCAACGCCGGCGGTCGTCGTGCGCTCGCGGGCGGCAACCTGGGCGAGCCCGCGCTCGACCTGCTCGAGCGCCCCGTGCCCGAGCTCTACGTACTCGAGCTGTCGAGCTTCCAGCTCGAGACGACCTATTCGCTGCGCACGGTCACTTCGACCGTGCTCAACGTGACCCCGGACCACATGGACCGCTATGCGACGGTCGCGGACTACGCGGCCGCCAAAGCGCGCATCTTCGACGGCTGCGACGTCGCGGTCATCAATGCCGACGATGCGGCCGTGCGTGCCATGCCGCGTGCCGGGCAGCGCGTGCTCTCGTTCAGCCTCGTCGCAAACGACGCCGACTACACGCTCGGGCAGGTGGCGAGCAAGACGGCGGGCAGCGCGCCGGCGCCGACGATCCTGCGTCGTGGCGAGCCGTTGCTGCCGCTGGCGGCAATGCGCATCCGCGGCCTGCACAACGCGGCCAACGCGATGGCGGCGCTCGCGATGGCCGAGGCGCTCGGGCTGCCGCTCGGCCCCTCGCTCGAGACGCTGGCGTCGTTCGGCGGCCTGCCGCACCGCTCGCAATGGGTCGCCGACGTCGGCGGCGTGCACTACGTCAACGACTCGAAGGGCACCAACGTCGGCGCCACGCTCGCGGCCGTCGCCGGCATGAGCGGACCGCTGGTCGTGATCGCGGGCGGTGACGGCAAGGGCCAGGACTTCGGCGAGCTGCGCGCGGCGTTCCAGGGCAAGGTGCGTCACGTCGTGCTGATCGGCCGCGACGCCCCCGTGCTCGAGACGACGCTCGCGGGCGTCTGCCCGACCGAACGCGCCACCGACATGCGCGCCGCCGTGCGTGCGGCACAGGCCGCCGCGCAACCGGGCGACACCGTGCTGCTGTCACCGGCCTGCGCGAGCCTCGACATGTTCCGCGACTACACGCATCGCGGTGACGAATTCGCGGCCGCCGTCAGGGAACTCGCCGCATGAGCGCCGCCGCCACCAGTGTCGGCGCCGCCTACGCGCGCTCCTCCGGGCAGCCGCGCCGGCTCGTGCTCGACGGCTGGATCATCGGCCCCGTCGCGGCGCTGCTGCTGATCGGCCTCGTGATGGTCGCCTCCGCGTCGATCGGCATTTCCGAAAAGGAATCCGGCCACGCGTTCTACTACTTCCAGCGCCAGGTCACGTTCGTGCTCGTCGGCCTCGTCGCGGCCGTCGTCGGTCTCGCCGTGCCGACCCGACTCTGGGAGAAGTATTCGATCTGGCTGCTGATCGGCGCGTTCGTGATGCTGGCGCTCGTGCTCGTGCCCGGCATCGGCTACACGGTCAACGGCGCGCGTCGCTGGGTGCGTCTCGGCGTCATGAACTTCCAGGTGTCCGAACTCGCGCGCGTCATGCTGCTGATGTACGTCGCGAGCTATGCGGTGCGGCGTGCCGACGAGTTGCGCACCAGCTTTGCGGGCTTCATCAAGCCGGTCGGCGTGCTCGCGCTCGCCGCGGCCCTGCTGCTGTGCGAGCCCGACTTCGGCGCCGCGACGGTGCTGCTCGCGACCGGTGTCGCCGTGCTGTTCCTGGCCGGCGCGCGGCTGCTGCACCTCGCCGTGCCGGTCGTGCTCGGCTCGGCCGCGCTCGGCCTGCTCGCGGTGCTCTCGCCGTATCGCCTGCGCCGCCTGACCGGTTTCCTCGACCCCTGGGGCGACCCGTTCAACAGCGGTTTCCAGCTGGTGCAGTCGCTGATTGCGATCGGCCGTGGCGAATGGTTCGGCGTCGGGCTCGGTGCGAGCGTGCAGAAGCTGTTCTACCTGCCCGAGGCGCACACCGACTTCGTCTTCGCCGTGCTGGCCGAGGAGTTCGGCTTCGTCGGCGTGCTCGTGGTCGTCGGCCTCTTTGCGATGCTGGTCGGGCGCGCGCTCAAGATCTCGCGCGAAGCGGCGGCGGCCGGCCAGACCTTCCAGTCGTACGTTGCCGCGGCGATCGGCATCTGGCTCGGCCTGCAGGCGTTCGTGAACATCGGCGTCAACATGGGGCTGCTGCCGACCAAGGGCCTCACGCTGCCGCTGCTCTCCTACGGCGGCAGCAGCATGCTGATCACGCTCGGCTGGCTCGGCGTGCTGCTGCGCATCCACCACGACACGCAGGCGACCGGTCGTGCCGGCGTCGCTCCGCGCGAGGCGCGTCGCGCATGACGACGTCACGCAAGGTCGCACTGGTCATGGCGGGCGGCACCGGCGGGCACGTGTTCCCGGCGCTCGCGACCGCGCGCGTGCTCAAGCGGCGCGGCTTCGAGATCGTCTGGCTCGGCACCGAGCGTGGCATCGAGGCCCGGCTCGTGCCGGCCGAGGGCATCCCGGTCGAGTGGCTCAGCGTGAGCGGCGTGCGGGGCAAGGGCCTGCTCACGCTGCTGGCCGCGCCGCTGCGGCTCTGCGTCGCGGTGAGCCAGGCCATGCGCGCGATCCGCAAGCACCGGCCGCGTGTCGTGCTCGGCGCCGGCGGTTTCGCCTCCGGCCCGGGCGGCGTCGCCGCGTGGTTGCTGCGTCGACCGCTGGTCGTGCACGAGCAGAACGCCGTGGCAGGCATGACCAATCGCGTGCTCGCGCGGTTTGCGACCCGCGTGCTCGAAGGCTTCCCCGGCAGCTTCGGCCGCGGCGTCAAGGCCGAGCGTGTCGGCAACCCGGTGCGACCGGAGATCGTCGCGGTGACGGCGCCCGAGAAGCGCTATCCCGCGCGCGAAGGACGTGCGCGGCTGCTCGTGTTCGGCGGCAGCCAGGGCGCGGCGCGCCTGAACGCGGTGCTGCCGGCGGCGATCGCCGAGCTGCCGCGCGAGTTGCGACCGGACGTGCTGCACCAGACCGGACGTCACAGCCACGAGGACACGGTGCAGGCCTACCGTTCGCGAGGCATCGAGGCCGACGTGCGGCCGTTCATCGACGACATGGCGAGCGCCTACGGCTGGGCCGACCTCGCGGTTTGTCGCTCGGGCGCGCTCACCGTCGCGGAGCTCGCGGCCGCCGGCGTGCCCGCGATCATGGTGCCGTTCCCGGCCGCGGTCGACGACCACCAGACCCGCAACGCCGAGTACGCGGTGCAGGCCGGTGCGGCCCGTCTGCTGCCCGAGCGCGAGCTGACACCGATCTCGCTGGCCGCGCTGCTGCGCGACCTGCTCGAGCAGGGCCGTCCGCGGCTCGAACAGATGGCGCACGCCGCGCGCCGCAGCGCGATCGTCGACGCCGACGAGCGTCTGGCCGATGCCTGCGAACAGGCCGCACTCGGGGAGGTCGCATGAAAAAGCGCATGCGCCGGTTCGACCGGATTCACTTCGTCGGCATTGGCGGCAGCGGCATGTCCGGCATTGCCGAGGTGCTGCAGAACCTCGGCTACGCCGTGCAGGGCTCGGACCTGCGCCAGGGCGAGGCGACGCGCCGGCTCGAGAGCCTCGGCTCGAAGATCATGATTGGCCACGCCGCCGAGAATGTGGCGGGCGCCGACGTCGTCGTCGTCTCCAGCGCGATCGACGCGGCCAACCCCGAGGTCGCGGAGGCGCTCGCGCGGCGCATCCCCGTCATCAAGCGCGCCGAGATGCTGGGCGAGCTGATGCGCTTCCGCCACTCGATCGCGGTCGCCGGCACGCACGGCAAGACCACGACGACGAGCCTGGTCGCCAGCCTGCTCGCCGAAGGCGGCCTCGATCCGACTTTTGTGATCGGGGGCCGCTTGAAGAGCGCGGCGAGCAACGCGCGGCTCGGCGCGGGCGAATACCTCGTCGCCGAGGCCGATGAAAGCGACGCCTCGTTCACGCACCTGCAGCCGATGATCGCGGTCGTCACGAACGTCGACGCCGATCACCTCGGCACGCACGGTGGCGACTTCGAGAAGCTCAAGACCAGTTTCGTCGAGTTCCTGCACAACCTGCCGTTCTACGGGCTCGCCGTCGTCTGCCACGACGACGCGAACGTGCGCAGCCTGATCCCGCAGATCGCGCGTCCCTACTTGACCTACGGTTTCGACGAGGCCGCGGACGTGCGAGCGGTCGACATCGAGCGGCTGCCGGGCCGCTCGAAATTCACGGTGCTGCGCTCCAACGGCGCTGCGCCGCTGCCCGTCACGCTGAACCTGCCGGGGCGGCACAACATCCTCAATGCGATGGCCGCAATCACGGTCGCGACCGAGCTCGAGGTCGACGACGCGGCGATCCAGCGCGCGCTTGCCGGCTTCCAGGGCATCGAGCGCCGCCTGCAGTGGCTCGGCGACATCGACACCGGGGCGGGCAAGGTCACGCTCGTCGACGACTACGGCCACCACCCGACCGAAGTCGCCGCGACGGTCGAGGCCGCGCGCCAAGGCTGGCCGGGGCGCCGCGTCGTGCTCGTGTTCCAGCCGCACCGCTATACGCGCACGCGCGACCTGCTCGACGAGTTCGCGCAGGTGCTCGCCGACGCCGACGCGCTCGTGCTCGCCGAGGTGTACCCCGCGGGCGAGGCGCCGATCCCGGGTGCCGACGGCAAGGCCCTGAGCCGTGCGATCCGCACGCGCGGCAAGGTCGAGCCGGTGCTGCTCAAGACGCTCGACGAAATGCCCGACGCGCTCGCCGGCATCGTGCGCGACGGCGACGTCGTGCTGACCATGGGCGCCGGCCTGATCGGCGCCGCCTCCAACGAACTGCCGCGCACACTGCCCGCCGCCGTGGCGGCGCGAGGGCAAAGGCCATGACGCATCCGCTGCTGGTCACCGATCCCGCCGCGTTCGGCCGCGTCGCCGTACTGCTCGGCGGCACGTCCTCCGAGCGCGAGGTGTCGCTCGATTCGGGTCGCAACGTGCTCGAGGCGCTGCAGCGTCGCGGTGTCGACGCGACGGCCGTCGACGGCATTCCGGCACTGCTCGCGGCGCTGACTGCGCCGGGCGGCCGGCGGTACGACCGCGTCTTCAACATCCTGCACGGCAACCGCGGTGGTGGCGAGGACGGCGTGCTGCAGGGCCTGCTCGAGGCGCTCGGCGTGCCCTACACGGGCTCCGGCGTGCTCGGTTCGGCGTTGTCGATGGACAAGATCCGCACCAAGCAGGTGTGGCTCGCGCTCGGGCTGCCGACGCCGCGTTACGTGAGCCTGCAGCGCGGCGAGGACGTGCGCGCCGCCGCGCACAAGCTCGGCCTGCCCGTGATCGTGAAGCCCGCCTGCGAGGGCTCGAGCGTCGGCGTCACGCGCTGCTTCAAGGACGACGACCTCGACGCCGCGGTCGCGCTCGCGTCGCGTTACGAAGGCCCGTTGCTGGTCGAGCAGCTGATCGAGGGCGATGAGTACACCGTCGGTGTGCTCGGCACCGAAGCGCTGCCGTCGATCCGCATCGTGCCGGCTGGCGAGTACTACGACTACCACGCCAAGTACGTCGCGAGCGACACGCAGTATCTGTGCCCCGGGCTCGCGGGCGCCGCCGAGCAGGAATTGCAGGCGCTCACGCTGGCCGCGTTCTTCGCCGCCGGCTGCAGCGGCTGGGGCCGCGTCGACTTCATGCGCGACCGGGCAGGCCGCCCCTGGCTGCTCGAAGTGAACACCGCGCCGGGCATGACCAGTCATTCGCTCGTGCCCAAGGCGGCACGCCAGCGTGGCATCGAGTTCGACGAACTCGTCTGGCGCGTGCTCGAAACCACGTTGCAGGCGCGCGTCGTCGCGACGGGAGGGGCCTCGCCGTGATCCCGCTGCCGTTCTTCGGCAAGAAGCGGCGCCCGCAGGCGACGCGCACCGAGCCGCACTGGTACGAGCGGCTCGACTGGCAGGCGCTCGGCACTTCGGCCGCGGTCGTCGCGAGCTGTGTCGTCGTGGTGCTGCTGCTGATCTTCGCGCTCGACCGCCCCGTACGACGCGTGCAGCTCGAAGGGCCGTTCCAGCGTGTCGCGCCGCCGGAAATCGAGACGGCGGTCGCGCCGGTGGCGCAGGGCGGACTCGCGTCGGTCGACCTCGAGCGCATCCGTCGTCGCGTCGAGGCGATCGACTGGATCGACGACGCCGTCGTGACGCGCGTCTGGCCCGATGCGATCCGCGTGGTCGTGACCGAGCAGGTCGCGGCCGCGCGCTGGAACGACACGGGGCTGCTCAACGCGCGCGGCGAACTCTTCATCCGCAACGCGCGCTACGTGCCGCCGGAACTGCCGCTGCTCGAGGGGCCCGAGGGCAGCGAGACCGACGTCGCGCAGCTCTACATCGACGCGCAGGGCCGGCTGCTCGAGGCGGGCGTGCGCCTGACCGGCGTGCGACTCGACGCGCGCGGCGCCTGGGAGCTGCAGCTCGGCGACGGCCTGCAGGTGCGGCTCGGTCGCCAGGACGTGCACGAGCGGCTCGAACGCTTCATCCGCCTCGCGAGCCCGATGGTGGCCAAGCGCGTCGGCGAGATCAGTTACGTGGACATGCGCTACACGAACGGCTTCAGCGTGGGCTGGAACGCCCGCAACGCCCTTGCCGTCGCGCCGCAGGAGGACGCGACCCCCGATGCCTAGGAAATCAGAACGCAACCTCATCGTGGGGCTCGACATCGGCACGTCCAAGGTCGTGGCGATCGTGGGCGAGCTGTGTCCGGACGGCACGATCGAGGTCGTGGGCGTGGGCTCGCATCCGTCGCGCGGCCTGAAGCGCGGCGTCGTGGTCAACATCGACTCGACCGTGCAGTCGATCCAGCGCGCGGTCGAGGAAGCCGAGCTGATGGCCGGCTGCCAGATCCACTCGGTGTTCGCGGGCATCGCGGGCAGCCACGTGCGCAGCCTCAACTCGCACGGCATCGTCGCGATCCGCGACAAGGAAGTGACGCCGGGCGACGTCGAGCGCGTGATCGACGCGGCGCGCGCCGTGGCGATCCCGGCCGACCAGAAGATCCTGCACATCCTGCCGCAGGAATTCATCATCGACACGCAGGACGGCATCCGCGAGCCGGTCGGCATGTCGGGCGTCCGGCTCGAGGCCAAGGTGCACATCGTCACCGGGGCCGAAAGCGCGGCGCAGAACATCGTCAAGTGCGTGCAGCGCTGCGGGCTCGCGGTCGAGGACATCGTGCTCGAGCAGCTCGCCTCGAGCTATGCCGTGCTCGCCGACGACGAGAAGGAACTCGGCGTCTGCCTGATCGACATCGGGGGCGGCACGACCGACATCGCGATCTTCGCGGGCGGCGCGATCCGCCACACCGCGGTGATCCCGATCGCGGGCGACATGGTGACCAACGACATCGCGCAAAGCTTGCGCACGCCGACGCACCACGCCGAGGAACTCAAGGTCAAGTACGCGTGCGCGCTGTCGCAGCTCGCGAATCCCGACGAGACGATCGAGGTGCCGAGCGTGGGCGACCGGCCGGCGCGACGGCTCGCGCGGCAGACGCTCGCGAGCGTGGTCGAGGCGCGCTACGAGGAAGTGTTCGAGCTCGTGCGCGACGAACTCGCGCGCTCGGACTACCACGACAAGATCGCGGCGGGCGTCGTCCTGACGGGCGGCAGCTCGAAGATGGACGGCGTGATCGAACTCGCCGAGGAAATGTTCCACGCGCCGGTGCGGCTCGGCCTGCCGACCGGCGTCAGCGGCCTGGTCGACGTGGTTCGCAACCCGATCCACTCGACCGGCGTCGGCCTGCTGCTGTTCGGACGCAGCACGCGTCACGTGAACCCCGCGCCGCTCGCCGGCCCGGGCGCACGCAAGGTGCTCGACCGGATGCGGGAATGGTTCAAGGGCAACTTTTGAGAAGTGGTCAGTGGCTAGCGGTTAGTGGCTGACCAGGAGAGAACAGAGAAGAGGTCAGGGTTCGGAGACGGAAGTCAGGGAAAGGGGCGCTGCCTCTTGACGGTCAATCGGCTGAAAACGGGCTTGTCATTCAAATACGGAGCACAACCAATGTTCGTACTGGCGGATACGGAAAACCAAGGCGCAATCATCAAGGTGGTCGGCGTGGGCGGCGGCGGCGGCAATGCCGTCACGCACATGGTCAACTCCAACATCGAAGGCGTCGATTTCATCTGCATCAACACCGATGCGCAGGCGCTCAAGCACTCGAAGGTCAAGGCGAGCCTGCAGATCGGGCAGAACATCACCAAGGGCCTCGGCGCCGGCGCCGACCCCGAAGTCGGCCGCCAGGCCGCGATGGAGGATCGTGACCGCATCGTCGAGCTGATCGAAGGCTCGGACATGATCTTCATCACCGCCGGCATGGGCGGCGGCACCGGCACGGGCGCCGCGCCGATCGTCGCGCAGGTGGCCAAGGAGCTCGGCATCCTGACCGTCGCGGTCGTCACCAAGCCGTTCGAGATGGAAGGCAACAAGCGCAATGCGCTGGCCGAACAGGGCATCAACGAGCTGCACAAGTACGTCGACTCGCTGATCACGATCCCGAACCAGAAGCTGCTGACGGTGCTCGGCGGCGACATGACGCTGCTCGACGCGTTCAAGAGCGCCAACCAGGTGCTGCAGGGCGCCGTGCAGGGCATCGCGGAACTGATCACGCGGCCCGGCATGATCAACGTCGACTTCGCCGACGTGCGCACCGTCATGGCCGAGACCGGCATGGCGATGATGGGCTCGGGCCACGCCAAGGGCGAGAACCGCGCGCGGCAGGCGGCCGAGGCGGCGATCTCGAGCCCGCTGCTCGAGGACGTCAACCTCGCCGGCGCGCACGGCCTGCTGATCAACGTCACGGCCGGCATGGACCTGCGCACGAGCGAGTTCCACACGGTCGGCGAGACGGTCAAGCAGTACGCCTCGGAAGACGCGACGGTCGTCGTCGGCTACGTCATCGACCACGAGATGTCGGACGAGATCCGCGTCACGGTCGTGGCAACGGGCATCGGTCGTGCGCAGGCGAAGGCCATGCCGCAGCAGCCGAAGGTCGAAGTCGTGCAGGGCTCGCGTCGCGCGCGCCCGGCGCCGCCTTACGGCAACTACGCGGACCTCGACGGCCCGGCCTATGCGCGTCGCACGCGACGTGCGGTCGGTGACGGCGTGATCCCGACCGACCTCGGCGACGATTCGGACCTGGACATCCCGGCGTTCCTGCGTCGCCAGGCCGACTGATCGACGTTCACGCCGCCCCCGCTTCAGCCCCGGGGGCGGCGGGCAGCGACCCGGCGAAGGTTCCGTGCTCCGGACTTCGCCGGGCGCTGCCGCGCGCTCACTGGCGCGTGTAGACGAGCTCCATCATCTTCATCTCGCGGCCCTGCTTGTCGGGACCGTACATCTCGAACACTTCGGTGTTCGCATCGGGCCAGCGCGTGGTCATGCGCGTCTTGACCGGTGCCTTCTTGATCGCGTCGTTCCACGAGCCTTCGAACTTGCATGCATTGCCGGTGTCGCAACTGCCGGTGCTGACCATGAGCCCGGTCGACATGCTGTCGTTCCAGGTCGACCAGTACTGGCCCGTGACGTTGTCGTAGCCGGTCATGCCGTGGCCCGTGAACGGGCTGCCCATCATCGTGCCTTCGAAGTGCTCCACGAGCACGCGTCCGTCCAGTGCCATCGTGCGCGTCGCGGTGCCGTTTTCCTCGCTGGGCGGCGCCCCCGGCTCGTGCCAGCTCTTCATCTTGACCGAATACTTGCCCGCAGTGGCCGCAAGCCGCTTGTGCGCTTCACCGGGCGTGCCGGCCTTCATGTAGGCGTCCATCTCGGCCTGCTGCTCGGGCGTCAGCTTGGGTGGCCCCTTGGACGTGTCCTGGGCCAGCGAGGCCTGTGCCCCGAGCAATGCGACGGTCAGCGTCAGTACGGTCGGCAGTTTCATGTCCATCCCCTCCATGGGCGAAACCGGCGTGGTGCCGTGCCGCAGTATAGGCTTGGATGTCGGGGCGACCGCGTCGCCCGCCGCCGCATCGGCGTGTCAGAACCCCTGCAGGCTCGCGTAGCGGTCGCGGTGGAACGCGGTCGTGCCGAGCGCGGCCTGCGCGACACGTGCGCGCTTGAGGTACAGCCCGACGTCGACCTGGTCGGTCATGCCGATACCGCCGTGCAGCTGGACCGCCTCGTTCGTGACCAGGTGCACGGCGTCGTTGAGACGCGCCTTGCAGACGCACGCGAGCCGCGCGATGTCCGCGTCGCGTCCTTCGTCGAGCGCCGACAACGCCTCGTACAGCACTGAGCGTGCCAGTTCGATTTCGTTGTACATCGCGACCGCACGATGCTTGAGGGCCTGGAACGTGCCGATGATCACGCCGAACTGCTGACGCTGCTTGAGGTAGTCGAGCGTCGTCTCGAAGGCCTGCTGTGCCAGGCCGAACATCTCGGCGGCCAGCATGATGCGGCCGACGTCGAGCACGCGTTCGATCGTCGCCGCGGCCTCGCCAGCCGTGCCGAGCAGCGCCGAGGCGGGCACGCGCACCTGCTCGAAGACGAGGTCGGCGCTGTTGCGGCTGTCGACCATGCGCAAGCGTTGCCGGCCGATGCCCGCGGCACTGCCATCGACGAGAAACAGCGAGAGACCCGCGGCTTCGTCGGTGGCGCCGGACGTGCGCGCCACGACGACGAACCGATCCGCCACATGGCCGTCGACGACGAAGCGCTTGTGGCCGTCGAGCACGTAGTCGTCGCCGCTGCGACGCGCCGTCGTCGCGACCTGCCACGGGCGGTGGACCGGCGACTCCTCGTGTGCATAGGCGACGACCGCCTCGCCCAGCGCGATCCGGCGCAAGGCCTCGTGCGCCGCGGCGTGGTCGCCCGCGAGTTGCAGCGCCGTGCCCGAAAGCACGACCGTCGACTGCAGCGGGGTCGGTGCGAGCGTGCGGCCGAGCGCCTCGAGCACGAGTCCGAGGCCGAAGTGGCCGAAACCGTTGCCGCCGAATGCCTCCGGGATCAGCATGCCGGCCCAGCCGAGCTCCGTCATTTCGCGCCACGCGGCCCGGTCGAAGCCGGTCGCGTCGTCGGTGTCGCGCAGGTGACGCAGGTGGGAGACCGGCAGGCGTTCGCGTGCAAATGCGAGCGCGTCGTCGCGCAACAGGGTCTGGTCGCCGTCGAGCACGAGTGGCATCGGTCGCTCCTCAGTCCGGCAGGCCAAGCACCTGCTTGGCGACGATGTTGGTCTGGATCTCGCTGGTGCCGCCTTCGATCGAGTTGCCCTTCGAGCGCAACCACTGGTGGCAGATCTCGACGTCGTCGGCCTCGAACGGCGCACCGTCCCAGCCGAGCGCGGCCTGCCCCATGATCTCGAGCATCAACTCGAACTTGTCCTTGTTGTGCTGCGCGCCGAGCGCCTTGGTGATCGACGAGGTGGCCGAGGGGCCGAACCGGCCCGATTCCTCCTGCACGCGGCGCAACGTCAGGGCGATGGCCTCGCTCTGCATCTCGTGCCTCGCGACGAGCTCGCGCACGTGTGCATCCGCGATGCGGCCGTGCTGCTCGCCGCGATGGCGTTTGGCGAGCTCGGCGAGCGAGAGGCCACCGGGCGTGCCGCCGAGCCCGGACTGCACCTGCTGCGAGATGTTGGTGCGCTCGTACTGCAGCAAGCGCTTGGCGATCTTCCAGCCCTCGCCCGGTTTTCCGATCAGGTTCTCCTTCGGCACGCGCACGTCGGTGAAGAACACTTCGCAGAACGGCGACTTGCCCGATATGAGGCGAATCGGGCGCACCTCGATGCCGGGGCTCGTCATGTCGATCAGCAGGAACGAGATTCCGCCGTGCTTCGATTCCGTGTTGGTGCGCACCAGACAGAAGATCCAGTCGGACTGGTCCGCGTACGAAGTCCAGATCTTCTGGCCGTTGACGAGCCAGTGGTCGCCACCATCCTCGGCCCGCGTCTTGAGGCTCGCGAGGTCGGAGCCCGCGCCCGGCTCGGAATAGCCCTGGCACCAGCGGATCTCGCCACGCGCGATCGGCGGCAGGAAACGCTGCTTCTGCTCCTCGCTCGCGAACTCGCTCAGCACGGGCGCCAGCATCATCAGGCCGAACGAGAACACCGCCGGCCGGCAGCCCGCGCCGGCGAGTTCCTCACGCAGCACACGCACGGCGTCCGGCTCGAGGCCCGCGCCGCCATGCTCGACCGCCCAGTCGGGGCAGCCCCAGCCGCGCGCGGCCATGCGGTCCATCCAGAGTTTCACGTCAGGGTTCGAGTACCGCGTCTTCCGGCCGCCCCACGGCGTCTCGTCACTCTCCGAGCGCAGCGGCGCGCGCAACGAGGCGGGGTAGTTGGCCACGATCCAGTCACGCACTTCGCGGCGGAAGGCTTCGAGGTCGCTCATCTCGGCTCCAGGGACCGGTGTCCGCAGTCGTCATGTCGAGGCAGCGTCGTCGGATCGGACGATACACTTGGATGGCGGCTGTGCGTCAATGTCGCCCGCGACGACGTGGCTGCCATGAGGATGCTGCGGCGCCTTCCCTTCGCTGCGTGGCGATGGTAAGTAAGCCTGGCAGCAGGGAGCGTGAGAGATGGGGCCGTTGCACGGCTACAAGGTGATCGAGCTCGCCGGCATCGGGCCGGCACCGTTTTGCGCGATGATGCTCGCGGACATGGGCGCGGACGTCGTGCGTGTCGAGCGCGCAGGTGCCGGGGCCGCGGATCCGGCGCCACGCGACTGCCTGTTGCGCAACCGGCGCTCGATCGCGTTGAACCTGAAGCACACCGACGGCGTGGCCACGCTGCGGACGTTGATCGACGGTGCCGATGCGTTGCTCGAGGGCTTTCGTCCGGGCGTCATGGAACGCCTCGGCGTGGGGCCCGAGGTCTGTCTCGCCCGTAACCCAAAGCTCGTCTACGGTCGCATGACGGGTTGGGGCCAGTCGGGGCCGCTCGCCGCGACCGCCGGCCATGACATCAACTACATCGCGCTGACGGGCGCGTTGCACCTGATCGGCGAGCGCGGCGGCAAGCCGGTGCCGCCACTGAATCTCGTCGGCGACTTCGGCGGCGGCGGCATGATGCTGCTTGCGGGCGTGCTCGCGGCGCTGCTCGAGGCCTCGCGTTCGGGCCAGGGGCAGGTGGTCGACGCGGCCATGACCGACGGCACGCTCGCGCTGCTCGCGTTCTTCTTCGCGCAACGCGCGACGAACCCCGGGTTTCGCGATGCGACCGGCGAGGACATGCTCGCCGGGCCCGCCCCGTACTACGGCACGTACGAGACGCGCGACGGCAAGCACCTCGCGATCGGCGCGATCGAGCCGCAGTTCTACGCGCTGCTGCTCGACAAGCTCGGCGTCGACCGCGTACACCTGCAGGCCGGTTACCCCGCGCCACGCGAAACGTGGGACTCAGCGCGCGCGGCGATCGCGGCCGCCGTGAAGTCGCGCACGCGCGCAGAGTGGGAGGAGGTCTTCGCCGGCAGCGATGCCTGTGTCGCGCCGGTGCTGTCGCTCGCCGAAGCGGCCCGCCATCCGCACAACGTCGCACGCGGCGCGTTCATCACGGTCGACGGCGTCGAGCAGAACGCGCCGGCGCCACGGTTCAGCCGTTCGGCTGCCGCGCCCGTGCGCGGGCCGCGCCCGCCCGGGGCAGACACCGAGGCCGTGTTGCGCGAAGCCGGATTCACCGACGCACAGGTGCGCACGCTGCGCGACGCGGGCGCGCTCGGCTAGCAAACGAGGCTCTGGCCGCGTGTTGAACGTGGCCTGCGCCGCTCCATTATGATGGGTGGTCGACGGCGGCACGGACCCAAGTCGGCGAAGCCTGCGCCTGCCGCGGGCCTCGGGGGCCTTGCCGCGCGCGACCGGACGATACGAGAACACGCCCGCGGGCGCCTGCGCGTCCACACGGCATCACCGGAGTGAAAGGTATGGCAGACGCATTCATCTACGACCACGTCCGCACGCCACGGGGTCGCGGCAAACCCGACGGCTCGCTGCACGGCACGACGCCGATGCAACTCGCCGCGCAGAGCCTGCAGGCACTGCGCGATCGCAGCGCGCTCGACACCTCACTCGTCGACGACGTCGTGCTCGGTTGTGTCTCGCCGGTGGGTGAGCAGGGCGCGGACATCGCGCGCGTCGCGACCCTCGTCGCGGGCTATGCCGAAAGCGTGCCCGGCCAGCAGCTCAATCGCTTCTGCGCCTCGGGTCTCGAGGCGGTCAACAACGCTGCGGCGCAGGTCATGTCGGGTCAGTCGCTCGCGGTGGTCGCGGGCGGTGTCGAATCGATGTCGCGTGTCGCGATGGGCAGTGACGGCGGTGCCTGGGCCTCCGACCCCGCGGTGGCCTACGGCACGTACTTCGTGCCGCAGGGCGTCGGAGCGGACCTGATCGCGACACTCGATGGCTACACGCGCACCGACGTCGACACCTACGCGGCCGAGAGCCAGCGTCGCGCGGCCGCGGCGTGGGCCGAAGGGCGGTTCGCGAAGTCCGTCGTGCCGGTCAAGGACGTGCTCGGCCGTGTCGTGCTCGACAAGGACGAACACCTGCGGCCCGACACGACGGTGGCAGGGCTCGCGGCGTTGAAGCCGTCGTTCGCGCAGATCGGCGAGCAGGGCGGTTTCGACGCGGTCGCGCAGATGAAGTACCCGCAGGTCGAGCAGATCAACCACGTGCACACGGCCGCCAACTCGAGTGGCATCGTCGACGGCGCCGCGGCGATGCTGATCGGCAGCAAGCGCTTCGGCAGCAAGGCCGGGCTCAAGCCGCGGGCCCGCATTCGCGCGTTCACCTCGATCGGCACCGAGCCCGCGATCATGCTGACCGGCCCGGCGATCGTGACGCAGAAGCTGCTGAAGCGCGCCGGCATGACGGTCGCCGACATCGACCTGTTCGAGGTCAACGAGGCGTTCGCCTCGGTCGTGATGCGCTTCATGCGCGCGATGGACGTGCCGCACGACAAGGTCAACGTCAACGGCGGTGCGATCGCAATGGGGCACCCGCTCGGCGCCACCGGCGCGATCATCACCGGCATCGTGCTCGACGAGCTCGAGCGACGCGACCTGAATACCGCACTGATCACGCTCTGTGTCGGCGCGGGCATGGGCACGGCCACGATCATCGAGCGCGTCTGAGACGCGTCGCAGCAGGAACACAACAAGATGTCCAAGCACTTCAACGTCGCCGTCGACGCCGACGGCATCGCGCTCGTCACGATGGACAGCCCGGGACGCTCGATGAACGTCTTCGGACCCGAGGTCGAGGCGGAACTCGCCGCGATCGTGCAGCAGGTTGCGGCCGATCCCGCCATCAAGGGCGCCATCGTCACCTCGGGCAAGCCGAGCTTCCTGGCCGGCTACGACCTCACCGAATTCCTGCGCAACTTCGGGCCCGGCCTCACCGCGCAGCAGGCGTACGACCAGTTCTCGGGTGGGCTGCAGCAGTTGCTGCGCAAGCTCGAGACCAGTGGCAAGCCCTGGGTCGCGGCGATCAACGGGCTCGCACTCGGCGGCGGGTTCGAGCTGTGTCTCGCCTGTCATTACCGCGTCATGGCCGACGACCCGAAGGTGTTCGTGGGCCTGCCCGAAGTGAAGGTGGGCCTGCTGCCGGGCGGCGGCGGCACGCAACGCATGCCACGGCTGATCGGCATCGCGCAGTCGCTGCCGTACCTGCTCGAGGGCGGCAACATCAGTGCGGCTGAGGCAAAGAAGCTCGGCCTCGTGCACGAGGTCGTGCCGCCCGCGGAGTTGCTCGCTGCGGCAAAGCGCTGGCTGCTGACGAGCCCGAACGCCGTGCAACCCTGGGACCAGAAGGGGTTCCGCGTGCCGGGTGGCGCGGGTTTTGGCAGCGCGACCGTGGCGCAGACCTTCGCCGGCGCGACCGCGCTCGTGGCAAAGAAGACGCTGCACAACTACCCCGCGCCCGCTGCGATCCTCTCGAGCGTGTACGAAGGCACGATCGTGCCGATCGACCGCGGTCTCGACATCGAGGCGAAATATTTTGCGACGCTCGTGACGAGCCCGGTGTCGCGCAACCTGATCCGCACGATGTTCGTGAACAAGGGCAATGCCGACAAGCTGTCGGTGCGGCCCGCAGGCGTGCCGAAGACGCAGGTGACAAAGCTCGGCGTGCTCGGCGCCGGCATGATGGGTGCCGGTGTCGCGTACGTCTCGGCGCTGGCGGGCATGGACGTCGTCCTGCTCGACTCGACGCAGGAGCTGGCCGAGAAAGGCAAGGCCTACGGCGCGAAGCTGCTGGCGAAGGAGGTCGAGAAGGGCAGGCGCACGCGCGAACAGGCCGACGCGATTCTCGCCCGCGTACAGCCGACGACCGACTACGCGTTGCTCGACGGCGTCGACCTCGTGATCGAGGCAGTGTTCGAGAATCGCGCGATCAAGGCCGATGTGACCGCAAAGGCCGAGGCCGTGATGCCGAAGGGTGCCGTCTTTGCGAGCAACACCTCGACGTTGCCGATCACGGGGCTCGCCAAGGCCTCGCAGCGACCGAAGCAGTTCATCGGCATTCACTTCTTCTCGCCGGTCGAGAAGATGCCGCTGGTCGAGATCATCGTCGGCAAGCAGACCGGTGAGGAGGCGATCGCCCGTGCGCTCGACTACGTCGGCCAGTTGCGCAAGACGCCGATCGTCGTCAACGACAGCCGCGGCTTTTACACGAGCCGCTGCTTCGGCACCTACACGATGGAGGGCCAGGCGATGCTCGCCGAGGGCGTCGACCCGGCGCTGATCGAAAGCGCCGGCAAACTGGCCGGCATGCCGGTCGGGCCGCTCGCGGTCACTGACGAGGTGAGTCTCGAGCTGCAGTACAAGATCGAGAACCAGTCGCGCGAGGACCTCGGTGCGAAGTACCAGGAGAGCGTCGGCGCGCCGGTACTCAAGCGCTTCGTCGAAGAACTCGGGCGTCTCGGTCGCAAGAGTGGCGCCGGCTTCTACGATTACCCGGCGGACGGGCGCAAGAAGCTCTGGGGCGGGCTGCGCGAGCAGTTCCCGCAGTTGCCACAGCAGCCGTCGATCGAGGAGTTGAAGACGCGCCTGCTTTACATCCAGGCACTCGAGGCCGCCCGCTGTTTCGAGGAGGGCGTGTTGCGCAGCGCGCACGAGGGCGACTTGGGATCGATCCTCGGCTGGGGCTTCCCGGCCTGGACCGGCGGCACGCTGTCGTTCATCGACACGGTCGGTCCGGCGCAGTTCGTGGCCGAGTGCAAGCGCCTGCAGAAGCGGTACGGCGCACGCTTCAAGCCGACCAAGGGGCTGCTGGCTCGGGCACAGACCGGGGAAGGGTTCTACGACACCGCGGCAACGCCTTCGACCGCGAAGACCGCTTGAGGCGCGCGCCCGCTCCGGTCGCCCAGCGACGACGAGGCCGGGCGACGGGCACGGGCGGTTCGGTTTAGAGTCAGCGGGTGGCCTCGCGGCCCCCGACACGCCAACGAGCAAGGGAAGTCATGAGCGAAGTGCTGTTTGAACGACGCGGACGCGTCGCGGTCGTCACGCTGAACCGGCCCGACGCGCTGAACGGCTTTAACCGCGGCCTGCGCATCGACTTGAAGGCGGCGGTGCTCGACATAGAGAAGGACGACTCCGTGCGCGCGGTCGTGCTGACAGGTGCCGGTCGTGGCTTCAGTGCCGGCGCCGACCTAAAGTCCGACCCGATGACCTCGGGCGCCGAAGTCGAGCAGATGCTCAACGAGGAATACGGCGCCGCGCTGCGCGCGATCGCACGCATGCCGAAGCCGGTGATCGCAGCCGTGAACGGCTTTGCGACTGGCATCGGCGGCTCGTTCGCGCTGGTGTGCGACCTGGTCGTCATGGGCGAGGGTGCGTTTTTCCAGGTTCCATTCCAGCGCATCGGCCTCGTGCCGGACGGCGGCATGACCTGGCTGCTGACGGAACGCGTCGGCCATCGACGTGCGTTCGAGATCGCCGTGAGCGGCGAGCGCATCCCTGCGGCACGGTGTCTCGAATGGGGGCTCTGCAACCGCGTCGTGCCGGACGACCAGGTCGTCACGGCCGCGGTCGCGTGGGCGGAGCAACTCTGCGACGCCGCGCCGATTGCGCTCGGTTACATGAAACAGCTGTTGCGCAGCGCGCACGACATGGGATTCGAGCAGACGATCCGCGCCGAGGCCCACCTGCAGGCGCCCTGCATCGACAGCAAGGACTTCCACGAGGGCGTTGCCGCGTTCCTCGAAAAGCGCGCGCCGAAGTTCATCGGCAAATGAGGGAAGAAGAGTTCAGAGTCTGGAGTTTAGAGTCTAGTCGGAGGCGCGTGCGCGCCTTGGCCGCCACAGGCGGCCTCCACTTCCGACTAGACTCTGGACTCTGAACTCTAGACTCTTCGCGACGCCCTGGACCCACCACGGACATGAACCTCCCGGCAAGCCTCGAGGCGGCGACCACTGCCATGCGTTCGGGGCTCGAACTCGACGTGACGCGACTCGAGACGTATCTCGCCGAGCGCATCGACGGTTTCGCCGGGCCGTTGAGCGTGCGCCAGTTCAAGGGCGGCCAGTCGAACCCCACGTACCTGCTGGACACGCCGCGGCAGCGTTACGTGCTGCGACGCAAGCCGCCAGGCCAATTGCTCGCCTCCGCGCACGCGGTCGATCGCGAGTTCAAGGTCATCAGCGCGCTCGGCCGTCACACCGACGTGCCGGTGCCGCGCGCGCACCTGCTCTGCACCGACGACGCCGTGATCGGCACCTGGTTCTACGTGATGGACCACGTCGACGGCCGCATCTACTGGGACTCGTCGTTCCCGGACGTTGCGCTCGCAGACCGTCGTGCGCACGCGTTCGGGCTCTGCGACGCGCTGGCCCGGCTGCACCGGGTCGATCCCGCGGCCGCCGGACTGGCCGACTACGGCAAGCCGACCGGCTACCTCGCGCGTCAGATCGCCCGCTTTGGCAAGCAGTACGCCGAAGACACCGCCGGTGGCCGCGTCGAAGCGATGGAGCGCGTGATCGACTGGCTGCCGCGGCACGTGCCGCGGCACGAACCGCCGACGGCCGTCGTCCACGGCGACTACCGCGCCGACAACGTCATTCTTCATCCGACCGAGCCGCGCGTCGTCGCCATCCTCGACTGGGAGCTGTCGGCGCTCGGCGACCCGCTCGCCGACTTCGCCTATCACCTGATGGCGTACCGGCTGCCGACCCTGTCGATCCCGATGCTCGGCGACCGCGACGTCGGCGCCCTCGGGCTGCCGACCGAGCGCGAGTACGTTGCGCATTACGAGCAGGTCACTGGCTGGACCCTCGACCCGCGCGACCTCGAGTTCTACCTCGCGTTCGGCATGTTCCGGCTCGCCGGCATCTTCCACGGCATCCGCAGCCGCGTGGTCCGCGGTACGGCGGTCAGCCAGCAGGCCCGCCACTATGCGGGCTACACCGAAGCGGTCAGCGACCTCGCCTGGGCCCAGTGCCAGCGTGCCGAACGTCTATAACCGTTATAGGAACAATCACTTAGGGGTGGCTTGGCCCGTGTGTTAAAGTCCGCGGCCAATCGGGCCAGACCCTGCGGCCCCGCCGTCCCCATGCTCAAGCAACGTACCCTCAAGAATTCCATCCGCGCGACCGGCGTCGGCCTCCACACGGGCAAGAAAGTGCTGATGGTGCTGCGGCCCGCGCCCGTCAACACGGGCATCGTGTTTCGTCGCACGGAC
>DATMIB010000073.1:0-3393 GCA_035554635.1 Steroidobacteraceae bacterium
CGACCTGGCCGATCGGGCCGGGATGACGGAGTTGTTCGCGCGCGAGAAGTTCCAGCGCGTGATCCACCTGGGCGCGCAGGCTGGCGTGCGTTATTCGATCCAGAACCCGCTCGCCTATGTCGACAGCAACGTCGTCGGCACGGCCAACGTGCTCGAGGGGTGCCGTCACAACGGCGTCAAGCACCTCGTCTACGCCTCGACGAGCTCGGTCTATGGCGCCAACACGAAGATGCCGTTCTCGGTGCACCAGAACGTCGACCATCCGCTTTCGTTCTACGCCGCGACCAAGAAGGCGAACGAACTGATGGCGCACACCTACGCGCACCTGTACCAGTTGCCGGTCACCGGGCTGCGCTTCTTCACCGTGTACGGGCCCTGGGGCCGGCCGGACATGGCGCTGTTCCTGTTCACGCGCAATATCCTCGCGGGCAAGCCGATCGACGTGTTCAACCACGGCCACCACCGCCGCGACTTCACTTACGTCGGCGACATCGCGCAGGGTGTCGTGCGCGCCAGCGATCGCGTCGCGACGCCGAATGCGGCGTGGAACAGCGACGCGCCGGACCCCGCGTCGAGCAAGGGGCCGTACCGGCTCTACAACATCGGCAACAACCGTCCGGTGGAATTGCTCCAGTACATCCGCACGCTCGAGGAGTGCCTCGGGCGCAAGGCGGAAATGAACCTGCTGCCGCTGCAGGCCGGCGACGTGCCGGACACCTGGGCCGACATCGACGACCTGACGCGCGACGTGGGTTACACGCCGGCGACATCGGTCGAGGTCGGCATCAAGGCGTTCGTCGACTGGTACCTGCAGTACTACCGGGACGGCGAGCCGGCGAACCCGAAGGTCGTCAACCTCGGTTGAGGCCAGGCGGGCGCGGCCAGGCGCCCCGCGTTCCTATCGCCAGGCTTCACACGTGGTCCAATCGGACCATGACGCTGCTATACTGGTTGTCACAATAAACGGCGAGCCTGCGACCGGACGGTCGCGCACAAGGCTCGACCGGCGCTCAACGCGTGGAAGTCGTGAATCGGTCTGTCTGCAGTCTTCAGGATTGTGGGCGGCATGTCGGCGGATGCGTGCATCACATGCACGTGTGCGCACGATGAGCTGCTGAATGTGTAGCGAAGGTGGAGTGATGTACGAGACGAAAAACGCGGCAGAGGCATCCACGACCAGGCGCGCTTCCGCGACAGCCGCGCCGCTGGAGCGTCCCCGGCTCATTGCATCCGCGATCGCGCTGCTCACGTCGGCGGCGGTGCTCGTCTGGGCGGCACTGCTCTGACACCCGACCGACACCCGACGGCTCGACACGTGGTCGACCGGATGCCTCGAAAGGCAGCGAATCCGCGGTCGGACTGGCATCACCAGGTATTCTGCTAAGCTCGATTCATGGACTCCCGCATTGATCCTGGCGCCTGGAAGGCGCTCGAAGCGCACGCCGCAAAGCTCACCTCTCACCACCTCCGAGACCTGTTCGCTGCCGACAGGGCCGGCCGCTTCGGTGCGATGAGCATCGAGGCGCTGGACGTGCTCTACGACTACTCCCGTCAGCGCGCCACCGTCGAGACGATCGCGCTGCTGCTCGACCTTGCCCGCAAGTGCGGCCTGGAGCAGCGGATCGCCGCGCTGTTCGCGGGCGAAGCGGTCAATCACACCGAAGGGCGCGCCGCCATGCACATGGCGCTGCGTAACCGTTCCGGTCGCCCGATGCACGCCAGCGGCGTCGACGTGATGCCTGAGGTGCAGGCGCAACTCGCAAAGATGCGCGAGTTCGTGACCGGCGTGCACCAGGGGCGCGTGCTCGGCTTCACCGGCGCGCGCTTCACGGACGTCGTCAACATCGGCATCGGCGGCTCCGACCTCGGCATCGTCATGACGACCGAGGCGCTCGCTCGGTTTCGCAACCGCGGCATCCGGCTGCACTGCGTCTCGAACGTCGACGGCGTCGAACTCGCCGACACGCTCGAGGACATCAACCCCGCGACGACGCTGTTCGTCGTCTGCTCGAAGACATTCACGACGCAGGAGACGCTGACCAACGCCAACGCCGCGCGCGAATGGCTGATCGGCGAGCTCGGCGAGAAGGCCATCGCACACCATTTCGTCGCCGTGTCGACGAACCACGGCGCGATGGACGCGTTCGGCATCGCGCCCGATTCGCGGTTCACGATGTGGGACTGGGTCGGCGGCCGCTACTCGCTCTGGTCGACCGTCGGGTTGTCGATTGCGCTCGCGCTCGGCATGGACCAGTTCGAACTGCTGCTTGCCGGCGGCCACGACATGGACGAGCACTTCCGCACGGCGCCGCTCGAACGGAACCTGCCCGTGCTGATGGGCCTGCTCGGCATCTGGAACAACGATTTCCTGGGGCTCGATTCGCTGGCGGTGTTGCCCTACGACCGGCGCCTGCATCGGTTTCCCGCCTACCTGCAACAGCTCGAAATGGAATCGAACGGCAAGAGCGTCACGCGCGACGGCCAGCCGGTCGACTACCGGACGGGCAACGTCGTGTGGGGCGAGCCCGGCAACAACGCGCAGCATTCGTTCTTCCAGCTGCTGCACCAGGGCACGGCGCGCGTCGCGCTCGATTTCATCGCGCCGGTCAACGGCTCCAGCCGTTTCATGCGCCAGCAGGACCTCGCGCTGGCCAATTGCTTCGCGCAGGCCGAAGCCTTCGCGTTCGGCCAGACGGCCGACGAAGTGCGGCGCGACCTCGAGTCGAAGGGCATGCCTGTGGCCGAGGTCGAGCGGTTGGTGCCGCACAAGGTCCACGCCGGCAATCGCCCAAGCAGCCTGATCGTCTTCTCGCGGCTCGACCCGCGCACGCTCGGAAAGCTGATCGCCTGGTACGAGCACAAGGTCTACGTGCAGTCGGTCGTCTGGGACATCAACCCGTTCGACCAGTGGGGCGTGGAACTCGGCAAGAAACTCGCGACCTCGATGACGGCGCCCGTGCGCACGGGGGTGTGGCCCGACGGCCCGCCGCACGTGCAGGAATTGCTCGCGCGTGTGCAGCGCTGGCGCGCCAACTGAAAGAACAAAAAGGGTTTTGCCGCGGATGATCCATCCCCCCGTCTTCACGAAGCGCCTGGCCGGCCTTGGCCTGCTGGTTGTAGCGCTCGGCGGCACTGCGCGCGCCGGCGAACCCTGGATCGCACCCGGCAACCTGCAGGTGCGGCACGACGTCCAGTTGCTCGTCGACGGCGGCGTCATCGACCTGCCGACCACGTATTGGCCGATCGCAACCTCCGACCTCGCCAATGCGCTGGATCACCTTTCCCGTGCGAGCACGGGAGAGGTCGGCGGAACGCCGGGTGAGGACGCGCTCGGCGAGAGCACACTCACAGCCCCTCAACTCGCCGCAATTGCGCGCCTGCGTCGCATCGCCT
>DATMIB010000074.1:0-7300 GCA_035554635.1 Steroidobacteraceae bacterium
TCGCCGAAGTGGCGCCCGCGATCGGCGCCCCGTTGCGTCGCCACTGGAACGCGAGCGGCGTGCTGCCACTCGCGCCGACCTTGAACGTGACCGACTGGCCCACCGCGACCGTGCGGTCTGCCGGTTGCAGGCCGATCACCGGCGGTTGCCCCGCACCCGCGTAGCTGATGCGCCCGACACGGGCCGGTTCTCGCGAGAGGTAATAGAGGGCGCCGTCCGGCCCGACCTTGAGGTCGACCGGCCGCCCGACGCCCGTCGCAAAGCCGGTCACGGCCGCCGTCGCCGGGTTGAGCCGATGGATCCAGCCCGCGCAGAGGTCGGCGAAGAAGTACTTGCCGTGGTGGGCCGACGGAAACGTGAGCACGTCGCCTTCGTAGAACGCGCCGCCGACGATCGCGCAGGTCGTGCCGTCGTGGCCGTAGTAGTAGAGCGGAGCACGGAAGTCCGGGTTCGTCGACGGGCCCTCGAACAGCGGCCAGCCGTAATTGGCACCGGCGACGCCCGCGTTGATTTCCTCGTAGCTGTCGAAGCCGACGTCGTTGATGTAGAACCGGCCGGTGCTGCGCTGGAACGCCGTCGTGAACGGGTTGCGCAGTCCGAGTGCCCAGATCGCGCGATTGATGCCTGCGGTGCGGTTCAGGAACGGGTTGTCGGCCGGGATCGAACCGTCGCGATTGAACCTGAGCACCTTGCCGAGCGGAGTGCCGAAGCTCTGCGCGTTGTCGGCCGTGGCGTTGTCGCCGACCGCCAGATAGAGCTTGCCGTCGTTGCCGACGTGCAGCGCGCCGCCGTTGTGGTTTGCTGCCGTCAGCGTCGGCAGGTCGAGCAGCACGACTTCGCTGCCGGCGACCGCGACGTCGCCGTTGGCCGTGAGCCGGCTCACGCGATTGTGGATCGTCGGGTTGCGGGCCGTGTAATGGACGTACACGAAGTGGTTCGTCGCGAACCCCGGGTCGAATGCGACGCCGAGCACGCCACGCTCGCCGTTGGCATCGACCGGTAGCGTGACGAACGGCGTGGCCAGCAGTGCGCCGTCGCGAACGACGCGCACCTGGCCGCCCTGTTGCGTGATGAAAAGACGCCCGTCGGGCGCGAACTGCATCGACGTGACGTCATTCGGCACGACGACGTGCACGCTGTCGACGAACCCGCTCGGGACCGTGGCCGCGGATGCGGCACCGGCCAGCAGCAACGTGGCGACGAGCAGCAGGGCCACGACGACGCTGCGCCAGCGTCGCGTCATGACGGGCGTCCACCCCGCGTCGAACCGGCGGTTCATGCGCTTGCCCCCTTGGCCGAAACTTGGTTTGGACTCGATTATCGAGCCGCGGCGCGGGGTGCAGTATCAGCGGGGAAAGCGAGTTGCCGTGGCCGGGTGTCAGCCGCCGACGCATTGCGCCGGCCCGCTCCGTCGTGGGGCCGTCGCGCCGGTCGACGCCGGGCTCTTCGAAAACAAGAAGCCCTCTCGCCGCCGCGAGGCGAGGGGAGGGCTCGTGCGGGACTGCGGACTGCGTCAGCGCTCGGCGTTCGGGAAGAACAGTTGTTCGCCGTCGATCTTGAACGCGGCGATCGCCTTCTGGCCTTCGTCCGAGAGCAGCCAGTCGATGAAGGCCTGGCCGTCGGCCTGCTTCACGGTCGGGTGCTTCTTCGGGTTGACCAGGATCACGCCGTACTGGTTGAACAGCCGTTTGTCGCCCTGCACGAGGATCGTGAGGTCGCCACGATTCTTGAACGACAGCCAGGTGCCGCGATCCGCGAGGATGTACGCGCCCATCGCGGCTGCGGTGTTCAGTGCGGCGCCCATGCCTGAGCCGGTCTCGCGGTACCACGGCCCCTTGGCCGTCGCGATGTCGAGGCCTGCGGCCGACCAGAGCTTGATCTCGGCCGCGTGCGTGCCGCTGCGGTCGGCGCGCGAGACGAACGATGCCTTGGCGTCGCTGATCGCCTTGAGCGCTTTGGCGATGTCCGGGGTGCCGGCGATCTTCGCGGGGTCTGCCTTGGGCCCGACCAGCACGAAGTCGTTGTACATCACCTCGTGGCGGGCGACGCCTTCGCCTTCGGCCACGAATTTCTCCTCGGCCGCCTTGTCGTGGACGAACACGACGTCGGCGTCGCCGCGTCGGCCGACGTCGAGCGCCTGGCCCGTGCCCAGCGCGACGACGCGCGCGGCGATGCCGGTCTTGTCACGAAACTGCGGCAGGATGTGGCCGAACAGGCCGGAGTTCTCGGTGGACGTCGTCGAGGCGACGGTGATGAAGCGATCGGAGGCGGGGTCGGCGACGAGTGCCTGCCCACCGACCGCCAGGGATGCGAGCAGGGCGGCGAAAGCGGCAGCGAAGTGTCGACGGTTCTTGACCATTACGGTTCACCAGTGAGGAACGCGGGCCTGAAAAGGCTGTCCGCTATATACCCCAATACATAGCGACTGGCGAGTTCCGGGCGGGTAGGCAGGGTACGGGGCCGGATTCCCCGCGCGCCGCGGTCGCGGGGTCGTCGCAGCGAGCGCCGGCGTGCTACGGCGCGGCCAGGATGACGGAGGAGGCGTTGAAGATCGCCCAGGCCCGCTGGCCTTCCGCGAGTTCCAGGTCGGTGGCCGACTCGTTGGTGATCACCGCCGCGACCGTGTAGCCACGGCGCAGCTGGATCACGACCTCGGAATTGACGCTGCCGCGCGTCAGCCGCGTGATCGTGCCCGAGAGCTGGTTGCGGGCCGACAGCTTGAACCGCGCGCGACCCTTGCCGACCAGCACCGACGAGGCCTTGACCAGCGCGACCACCTCGCGCCCGTTTTCGAGGCCGAGGTTTTCGCTGCTCTCGTGCGTGATGATCGCGGTGATGCGGTCGCCCGAGTGCAGCTTGACCTCGAGGTCGTCGTTGACCGCCCCCCTCGAGACGCCGGCGACGACGCCGGACCACTGGTTGCGTGCGCTGGTGGACATGCTCAGCCGCCCGAGCGCGGACAGGCTCCGTTGCGCATGGCCGAGGCGCTCGTTCATGACGGCGATGAAACGGCGGTTCTCGGTTTCGAGGAAGCGGCAGGTCGCGAGCAGTTCGCGGCCGTGCGGCGTCAGTCGCGCGCCGCCGCCACCCTTGCCGCCGACGGCAGTGGCGACGACGGCCTTGCCGGCGAGGTTGTTCATCGCGTCGACGGCGTCCCAGGCGCCCTTGTAGCTCAGCCCCGCGGCCTTGGCGGCGGCCGTGATCGACTGCGAGCCCTCGAGGCTGGCCAGCAGCGCCACCCACTTCGGGTTGGCGATGCCCCCGTGGCTCGACTCGAGCTTCAGCGCGCTGGATATGCGTAACCGGGGTCTGGTCATGGTGCGGGTATTCCGGGGCCGATCATTCGGTGGTGTGCTTCGCGGCCACGACTTCGATTTCCACGAGCGCCCCGGGCAGCGGCAGCGCCGCGACCTGCACCGTCGTGCGTGCCGGCAGCAGCTTCTGTTCGACATGCGGCCCGTAGACCTGCAGGTACGCGCGCATCAGCCCGTCGAAGTCCATCGTGCCGCCCTTGCGCGGGTCGCCGACCAGGTAGACGTTCATGCGCACGACATCGGTCATCGCAAAGCCCGCCGACTGCAGTTCGCGCGCGATCTTGTCGAGCACGCTCCTCGCCTGTGTCGCGGTGTCGCCGAGACGTTCGACGCTGCCGGCGGGCGCCTTGTCGTCGACCACGTCGGCGAGCGTGCCGCTCACGAACAGCATCGCGCTGCCGGCCGGAACGTTGACGCTCGTCGCGATCGGAAAACTGGGGTGGGTGCGGCGGACGATCTCGTCCGCGCCAGCCCCCGCGGCGAGGCAAGTGGACAGCAGGCCGAGCAGGACGTGGGTCGGTCGGAGGCGTGCGGTCGCGTTCGATGTGGTCATCGCTTTCCCTCGCGGCCCTGCGGGAGCGGGCCCGTGCGGTGGTGTCGTCCCGCGCGGATCTTGGCAGAACCGCGACGGCTTGTCCGGCGCACGACGGGGTGCGAAGCGCCGTCGCGATGCGCGGCGTCCGACGGGCGCTTGAGAGTCGCGCCGGCCCCATCCGGCACGCAAGCGCCTGTTTGCACGACGCCGCCAATCGCGCGACTGTACGCGCGAGGGACGACGCGCATGTCCTACCAGGCGACTTGGGAAGAACCTTACGGTTTCTATGCCCGTTTCACGGGCTGGGTCACGCCGGAGTCCGCGGCACGGCTCGTCCGTGAGATGACGGCAGACGTGCGCTACGACGACCTCCGTTACGCCATCGTCGACCTGACCGCGGCACCCGGACACACCTTCCGTCGCGGCGACCGCGCCCGGATCGGCGAGGCCATGGCTGAACTGATCGGTGCGCATTTCTCGAACAGTCGGGTCATCGAGGTCGCGATTGCGACCGATCCGCGCATGCTCAGTTTCCTGGGCACCTATGCGGAACTGACCGCAAGACCGTTCCGGATCTTCGCGACGCTCGACGAGGCCCGCGAGTGTCTTGCGACCGGAACGCTCGCACTCGCACCGTCCCCGCCGCCCCAACCCTGAAACGCTCGACCCGGGCGTCGCTGTGAGCGCCCGCAGTCGGCGGGAAAGCGCGTTGCGCCGACATCGCGCGATCGTCGGCGTGTTGCACCTTCGGCCCGTTCCACCCCTCGGACCTCCCGGTCATGCCGCACTCGCTCGTCTGGGAAGACTCCGGCGTCTACGTGCACTTCCAGGGCACGGTCACGGCGGGCGAACTCGTCGGCGTCTACGACGAGATTGCGCGCGACTCGCGTTCCGACACGATCCGGTACGTGATCACGGACTACCTGGCCGCGCGCCGCAGCGAAGAGATGACGCGTACCGACGTGATCGGTTTCGCCGCGCGCGAGCGGGGCGCTGCCTACAGCAATGCGACCGTGTGGCGCGCCGCCGTGGCCGTCGACCCGACCGTGGTCGAGTTCCTCCGGTACTTCCAGTCGCTGCGCGTGTCGCCCGACCCCTTCCGGATCGTCGCCACGGTGGCCGAGGCGCGCGACTGGCTCGGCACGCATCCAATGGTGCGTGGCGAAGGGGCGGTGCCCGGCCACTGAAGAAGAGCGCCCGGCAGGCGGTCGGCGTAGGACTGCTCTGGTCCATTTCGCCCACGGCTTGTGTCATTGCGTGCGGTTCATTTTCACGCGCACTAAAGATCGGCGCCCCGTGGCCGATCCAATCGTTACCCCGGCGAGTTCGCATCCGATCGACGAGTCGTCGCATCGGAGTCCGTCTTCGCCAGCGGCGGCGTCTCGATGCGCCGTCGGAACGAGAACAAGGTCACGGAGGAATACGCATGAGACTGGTACGCAACCTCAACATCGGCAAGAAGATCGCGCTGATCGTGCTCGCGATGCTCGCGCCGATCGTGTTGCTGGCGACGCTGTATGGCCTCGGCCGGTTGGGCGAACTCGATCACGTCGAGTCGCAGCGCGGGGGAATCCCGTACCTGGTCGAGGCGCGCACCCTGATGCAGGCACTCGCCGAGCACCGGGCGTACGCGAACATCATCCAGCGCAGCGGCACGCCCGAGGCCGACACCCGGGCGACCGAAGCGCGAGAACGCATCGACCGGAGCCTGAAGGCGCTCGAGGGCCGCCTCGCCGAAGACGGCGATCGCTACCGGCTGGCCCGCGACATCGAGGCCATCGAGCAGGCGTGGCGCGAACTCGCGTCCAGCTGGCGCAACCGCGCACCGCAGGATGTCATCCGCGCCCACACCGCGGTGATCCAGCAGGCCTACGCCCTGTTCCCGCTGGTCGGCCAGCGGTCGGGCCTGATGCTCGACGCCGATCCGGGCACCTACTACATCATGGACACGGCGGTCGTGCGTGTCCCGCGCGTCGTCAACGGCCTGCTCGAGGCGCGCGCGATTGCCGTGCTCGTGGCGGGCGAGGAACAGAAGTCGTCGGCGCTGCGCGACGAGGTCGTGCTGACGATGGGCGACGTGCGCAAGGAGATCCGGCACCTCGACCTGTCGGCGGACGCCGTGGCCGACTTTGCGCCGCAGTACGAGCAGCAGGTGCACGGCCTCATCGCGCAGCTGAACGAGGCGACCGCGCGGTTCGACGAGCTCGCGATGCGTGCGGCGGAGCAGACGGTCGACCCCGACCTGGTGCGCGCGGCCGCCGCGCGCGCCATCGACAAGGGCTACGAGATCTTCGACGTGTCGATGCCGGCGCTGCAGGAGAGCTTCGACGCCCACATCGTGCAGCTGCGCTGGGCCGTGTGGGGCGCACTGGCCGTCGTGAACCTGGCGATCCTGGCGGCGCTCGCACTGTCGGTCTATATCCAGCGCCTGGTCGTGCGTTCGCTCCATCGCGTCGTGGAGGTGTTTCGCGCCATCGGCACGGGCAAGCTCGACAGCGAGATCGTGATCGAGGCGGAGGACGAAACCGGCGTCGTGCTGCGGGCGCTGGGCGAGACGCAGGCGACGCTCAAGGCCAACCGCGACGCCGATCGGGCGCACGCCGAGGAGGAGCGCAAGATCGCCGCGGTCAACGCACGCCTGAAGCAGTCGCTCGATGCCGTGTCTGCCAGCGTCATGGTGGTCGACGCGGAGCTGCGCATCATCTACGTCAACACCGCGCTGCGACGGATGTTCGCGTCGGCACAGGCCGAGTTGCGCAAGGTGCTGCCGGCGCTCGACGCCGCGGCCCTCGAAGGCAAGCCGGTCGACGTCGTGGCGGCCGACCCTGCCGCGCAGCGGGCGCTGTTGCAGACGCTGCGCGGCACGCACAGCGTCGAGTCGCAGTTCGCCGGCCACACGATGAAGGTGACCTCGACCCCGGTCTTCGACCAGGACGGCAACCGCCTCGGCACGGCGATCGAGTGGGTCGACCGCACGCAGGAAGTCAGTGTCGAACTCGAGGTCGCGGGCATCGTCCGGGCGGCGCTCGACGGCGACTTGTCGACGCGCGCGCGCGAGGACGACAAGACCGGCTTCTTCGCCAGCCTCGCCGGCGGCATGAACGCGTTGCTCGAGAATTTCGGCGAGGTCATTCGCACGCTCAGGACCAGCGCGCAGCAAGTACGTGATGGCGCCGAGGAAATCAGCAAGGGCAACACCTCGCTGTCGCAGCGCACCGAGGAGCAGGCCTCGAGCCTCGAGGAGACGGCCTCCTCGATGGAGGAGATGACCTCGACGGTCAAGCAGACCGCCGACAACGCGATGCAGGCAAACCAGCTCGCGATGGCGGCGCGCACGCAGGCCGAGAAGGGCGGCGCGGTGGTCGGTCGCGCGGTCTCGGCGATGAGCGGCATCAACGCGGCCTCGCGCAAGATCGCCGACATCATCGGCGTGATCGACGAGATCGCGTTC
>DATMIB010000075.1:0-30551 GCA_035554635.1 Steroidobacteraceae bacterium
CTCGACCTGAAAGTGCTCGACGCGCTGCAACAGGTGCCGCGCGAGGAATACGTGCCGGTTGCCTACCGCGAGCTCGCGTTCGCCGACACCTGCGTGCCGATCGGTCGCGGCCAGACCATGCTGGCGCCGAAGGTCGAGGGCCGCATCCTGCAGGCACTCGACATCCAGCCCAATGACCACGCACTCGAGGTCGGCACCGGCACCGGCTTCTTCGCCGCATGCATCGGTCGCCTCGCCCGCAGCGTGCGTACGATCGACCTGTATCCGGACTTCGTCGCCGGCGCGCGGGACGCGTGGTTCCGTACCGGCGTGCACAACGCCGTGGCCGACACGTTCGACGCGATGCAGCTCGCCGAGCGCGACGCCTACGACGTCATCGCGGTCACCGGCGCCCTGCCCGTCTACGATGCACGCTTCGAGCGCGCGCTGAGAGTCGGCGGACGGCTCTTCGTCGTCGTCGGCACCGGCCCCATGCTCGAGGCCCGTCGTGTCGTGCGCGTAGGCGCCGACGAGTGGGTGCGCGAGAGTCTGTTCGAAACCGGTATGACACCGCTGACCCACGCGGCCGAACCCCCCAGATTCGTGTTCTGACTGCTCCGTTTACGGGGGGCTAGGCAACCGCCCGTCAGGTGATATAGTCTAGTACAACACTAGTTGACCAGATGCGCGGCCGTCGCCGCCAGGGTGAGTCATGACAAGAAGATCGCTCCTCCTAGCCGGCAGTGTCGCCACCGTGCTGATCGGCACCGCCGCGCCCGCCCGCGCAGAGAACCTGATCGACGTCTACCTGGCTGCGGTCCGCAGCGACCCGGTCCTGCGCGAGGCGGAGATGCGCAAGATGGCGGCGCTCGAGGCGAAGCCGCAGGCGCGCGGCTTGCTGCTGCCGCAGGTCGGGCTCACGGGCCAATACGCCACGCGCGAAACCGAGAGCGAGTCGACGTTCACGCAGAGCGTCGACCACGACGACGATGACACCACGCCGAACGTCATCGTGCAGGTGCCGAACGATTCCAAGTCCGACTCGGATTTCTGGACGTACGAGGCACAGATCACCCAGTCGCTCTTCCGCTGGGACCAGTGGCAGGCATTGAAGCGGGCCGACGCGACCGTCGCCGTCGCTGAAGCCAACTACCGCGCCGCACAGCAGGATTTGCTCGTGCGGGTCAGCACCGCGTATTTCGACGTGCTGGCAGCCGAAGACACCCTTTCCGCGGCGCAGGCCACGCTCGAGGCGCTGACACGGCAACTCGAGCAGGCCGACAAGCGATTCGAAGTCGGCCTGATCGCGATCACGGACGTCCAGGAGGCGCGTGCTGCGCACGACAACGCCACCGCCGGCGTGATCGCCGCGAAGAGGACGCTCGCAACGACGCAGGAAGTGCTTCGCGAGCTGACCAACGAAACGTACACGACGCTCGCAAAGCCGGCCGAGCAGATGCCGCTCGATGCGCCGAGTCCGGCCGACGAACAGGGATGGGTCGACCGGGCGCTCGAGGAAAACCTTTCGGTCATTGCAGCCCGACTCGAGACCGAAGTGGCCTCCCGTGACGTCAAGGTTGCGCGTGCCGGGCATTACCCGACCGTCGACCTGTTCGCATCGCGCAGCAAGTTCGACGCCGACACGACTGCGACCAACAACGGCCTGACCGGCCCCGCGGATTCCAACGACACGCAGGACACGATCGGCGTGCAGGTCTCCGTTCCAATCTTCAGCGGCGGCGCAACGCAGTCGCGGGTGCGCGAGTCGGTTTACCTGCACCGTGCGTCCCGCGAGAAGCTCGAGGGCACGATGCGCGCGGCGGAACGCGAGACGCGCGACGCCTACCTCGGCGTCCTTGCCGAGCGCGCACGCGTGCAGGCGCTCGCGCAGGCCGTGAAGTCGAGCCAGACGGCGCTCGAAGCGACCGAGGCGGGGTTCGAGGTCGGCACGCGCACGACGGTCGACGTGCTGGCGTCGCGTCGCACGCTGTTCGAAGCGCAGCGCGACTACGCGCGCAGCCGCTACGACTACCTGATCAACATCGTGCGACTCGAGTCCGCGGCCGGCGGGCTCGTGCAGGACGACCTCGCGACGATCAACAACTTCCTCACGGCCCCGACGACGTTGCCGAACGTGCGGCCGAAGACCCCGGCGGCACCTGCGCCGACGACGCCCCCGCCGCCGGCCGGCTGAGCAGCGGCTCGATCATCGCGAGCAGGCGGTCGACCGCACCGCGGTTGGCCGCCACCGCAAGCCGGCCGCTTTCGCCGGCGGTCACCGCGGCCGACGGGTTGTCGATCCACGCGCGCACCGCATAGCCGAGTTCCTCGCGGCTGCGCACGATCCGCAACGCGCCGTTCTGCTCGAGCAGTTCGGCGATTTCCTGGCCGTTGTGCGTGTGCGGCCCCGACAGCATCGGCAAGCCGAGCACCGCGGGCTCGAGCAGGCTGTGACCGCCGATCGGCACGAGACTGCCGCCGACAAAAGCGATGTCGGCAGCGGCATACAGCATCTGCAACTCACCGAGCGTGTCGAGCAGGAAGACCGCATCGTGAGGCGTCGGCAGGCGCCCGCCGCTGCGTTGCGCGTGCGCGATGTCCTTCTTGCGCAGCAGCGTGCGCACCGCCTCGAACCGCTGCGGATGCCGCGGCACGAGCACGAGCAACGCGTCGGGACGCTGGCTGCGCACGAGCGCATGCGCCACGAGCGCGGCCTCCTCCTCGCCTTCGTGCGTGCTGCCCGCGATCCACACGGGTCGCGCGTCGCCCCATTGCCGGCGCAGCTCGCGCCCGGCGTCGACCTGCGCTTGCGGGATCTCGAGGTCGTACTTGATGTTGCCGGTCACCTGCACGCGTCCGGCCGGCGCGCCGATCGCGCGAAACCGTTCGGCGTCCGCCTGCGATTGCGCGCCGATCACGATGCCGTGCGACAGCGTGTCGCGGAACAGCGAGGCCATGCGACGGTAACGATCGACCGACTTGACCGACAGCCGCGCGCTGCCGAGCACGAGTGGCACGCCGCGGCGGCCGAGCTCGGCATAGAGCGTCGGCCAGATCTCGGTTTCGAGGATCACGGCCACCTGTGGCGCGACGCGATCGAGAAAGCGCCGGACCGCGCCGGGCAGGTCGTACGGCAGGTAGCAGTGCTGCACGGCGTCCTTGAACAGCGCGCGTGCACGCTGGGCGCCGGTCGGCGTCACGGTCGTGATGACGATCGGCAGGTCCGGTCGACGCCGACGCAACGACTGCACGAGCCCCGCGGCCGCCTGCACTTCGCCGACCGACACGGCATGAATCCAGACCGCGCCCGGACGCGACGGACGTGCGACGAAGCCGAGGCGTTGCCCGAGCCGGCCGCGATACTCGGGATGCAGCACGGCCTTCCAGGCCTCGTGCGCGATCACGAACGGCGCGAGCAGGTACACGAGCAGCACGTAGACGATGCGCATCCGGGCGTTCGCTCCTCAGGTGTCTTCGATGCCGGCCAGCAACGCGCGCCATTGCTCCGGCCCGTAGCGGTCGTGCGGCAGGTCGCTCGTCACCTTGCGCAACGAGCGGTCGAGCCGGGCCAGCACCTGCTGCTCCCACGCGCCGCGGGCGCGGACGCGACCGCGGTCGAAGTCGAGCACGTAGACCGTGTCGCCATCGTCGCCGAGCAGCAGGTTGTGCGCGTTGAGGTCCGCGTGCTGCACACCGTGCGCGTGCAGCCGCCCGACGCAGCGCCCGATCGCGGCCCAGCTCGTGGCCGGCAACGGCCCTTCGGTGAGCGCGACGGTGACGGTGCGACGGACCGGCAGTTCGACCGTGATCAGGTCGGCACGATAGACGAGACCCGAGCGCACGTAGCGCGCCGCCACGGGAACCGGGACCGGCAGGCCCCAGCGTCGCAGTTGCGCCAGCAGGCGCCATTCGCGGAATGCGCGCGTCCGTTCGGCGCCCGTGTAGAGGTAGGTGTCCGCGGCGAGCTTCGCGGCGAGCCCGCCGCGACGGTAGTGACGCAGCACCCAGCGCTCGCCGCCGGGGGCTCGCACGAAGGCCACCGTGCCGCGCCCGCCACGGGCAGACTCGAGCGCATCGCGTGCGCGCCAGTGTTCGGGCTCGAAGACCGCGGCTTCGGCATGGCCGAGTCGCGAGCCATCGTATAGCATCGCGCCGCCCGCGATCGGCGCGAGCGTTTCGTTGGCGACATCGGCGGCGGTGTGCATCGGGGCGGATTGTTCACGATCGCAGCCCCGCTGCCTACCGTCAGCTCCCGCACCCAGGCGAGGTCAACCGCGTGCAGCCGCTCTTCACCACGCCCCCCGAATCGATCTGCATCCTGCGCCTGTCCGCGCTCGGCGACGTCTGCCACGCGCTGCCGGTCGTGCGCACGCTGCAGGACGCGTGGCCGCGCACACGCCTCACCTGGATCATCGGCAAGCTCGAGCACAAGCTGCTCGGCCACATCCCCGGCATCGACTTCGTCGTGTTCGACAAGAAGGCCGGACGGGCGGGCTACGCCGCCTTGCGGGCGCGGTTGCAGGGCCGGCGTTTCGATGCGCTGCTGCACATGCAGCTCGCGCTCCGGGCCAGCCTCGCGGCGGCACTCGTGCCCGCGCGCTGGAAGGTGGGTTTCGATCGCGCCCGGGCGCGCGAAGCCCAGTGGCTGTTCACGAACGCGAAAATCGCGCCGCGCTCGCGGGAACACGTGCTCGACAGCTTCTTTGGCTTCTCGGAGCGCCTCGGTGTCGCCACGCGTTCGCTGCGCTGGGACATCCCGCTGCCCGACGCGGCCCTCGCATATGCGCAGCGCGTCATCGCCGACCCCGCGCGACCGACCTTGGTCGTGAGCCCCTGTTCGAGCCATGCGTTGCGCAACTGGAGTGCCGCCCGCTATGCCGCGCTCGCCGACCACGCCGCGCGACGCCACGGCATGGACGTGCTGCTCTGCGGCGGTCGCAGCCCGCTGGAACTGCGTTACGGCGAGGAGATCGCCGGGCTCATGACGCAGCCGTGCCGCAACCTGATCGGCCAGGACACGCTGCTCGAGTTCCTCGCGACGCTGCAACGCGCCACGGTGCTCGTCTCGCCCGACTCGGGGCCGGCGCACATGGCGACGACGGTCGGCACGCCGGTGATCGGCCTGTACGCGGCGACCAATCCGCAACGCAGTGGCCCCTACCTGAGTCGCCAGTGGTGCGTGGATCGCTACGAACAGGCCGCGAGCCGCTTCATGAACCGGTCGGCGAGCAACCTGCCCTGGACGGAGAAGATCGAGACCGCCGGCGTGATGGACCTGATCGAAGTCGACGACACGGTCGAGAAACTCGACGAACTGATGCACGCCGGCGCACCGCGCACGTTGCCGGGCGGCGGCAACCCCGCTTTCGCACCCGCTTCCTTATAATCGCGGCTCGACCCCAGGCGAACCACGACGAGGCCCCTCGTGACGGCAGACCGCAGCGAAAAGCTCATCCAGCCGAATGCGCAGCACCAGTACGAGGTGACGCCGGCCGACCTGCCGCTGTCGTGCCCGATGCCGGGCATGCACCTGTGGAATTCGCACCCGCGCGTGTTCCTGCCCGTCGAGAAGACCGGCTGGGCCAAGTGCCCCTACTGCTCGGCGGAGTACACGCTGCGAAGATAGTGGCTAGCGGTTAGTGGGAAGAGTTCAGAGTCTAGAGTTCAGAGTCTAGTCGGAGGCGCGTTCGCGCGGATCCTGCGCGGCCGCAGGTCGCTTCCGACTGCACTCTAGACTCTAGACTCTTCCCCGCGCTTCACTAACCCTCGGCCACTTACTTCCTGTATTCCTTGTAGCTCTTTTCCTCGACCAGCACGGAGCCGAGCTTCGTGTTGATCCGGCGCTTCAGCGCCGCGCGCTCGTCGTTGGTCACGTAGACGGCACGCGCGAGCTCGATGAAGCCGGCGTCGAACTGGCCGTCACGTTCCTTGTCGCGGATGCGGTCCTCGATGTCCCAGAGCTGGCCGTTGACGTCGCGCAGCCCGGTCCACTCGGCACTGATGTCGGCCTTTTTCGAGAACTCCGAGGCCGCCCAGGTTTCGTTCAGCAGCGTGAGCTCGGTGCGCACGTTGTGCAGCTTCGCCGCATCGCTCATGCGTGCCGACTTGATCTCGAGGATCGTGATCTTGTCGATCAGTTCGCCAGGGGAAATCGGAACCAGGAGTTCTGCGGCCATGTGCGTCTACGACCCGTCGGATGAATGGCGGCTAGTGTGCCTCGCACGGCCCCGATTTGCATGTGCGAGTTGCAGCCGGGGCACGTCCCGTCCGGTCGTCAGGGACGCTCGTCGGGCGTGTCGAGCATCGTGTCCCGCCACACGCGTGTCACGGTCTCCCGAGTCGTCTCGAACTCCGCAGCCGGAGCGACGCTGCGCTCGCCCTCGAGCGAGAGGTGGTGCAGCCGCTGCCGATAGGTGCGATAGGCACCGGTCAGCAGGTCGACGGTCGACTGCGGCACGAGGCAGATCGACGCGAGGCTCTCGAGCTGGCGGATGTTGTCGGAGTAGGTCACGAGCTCGGCGTACCGCTCGGCCCAGAGCAGCGCCCAGTACTGCGCCAGGAATTCGATGTCGGTGATGCCACCGGCGTCCTGCTTCAGGTCGAACTCGCCGGCCGGTGTGCGCGCGAGTTCGGCCCGCATACGCTCGCGCATCGAGCGCACGTCTTCGCGCAATGACCCGCGGCGCACCGCCGAACGCAGCAGCTCCACCCGCAACGCTTCGTAACGCGCGCGCAACGGCGCCGTCCCCGCCACGGCGCGTGACCGCAGCAGCGCCTGGTGCTCCCAGGTCCACGCCTCGGTGCGCTGGTACTCCGCAAAGCCCTCGATGCTCTGCACCAGCAGGCCGCCCTTGCCGCTCGGTCGCAGCCGCGTGTCCACCTCGTACAGGCGGCCTGCCGACGAATGCACGGTCAACAGGTGCACGAGCCGCTGCACGAGCCGCAGGAAAAAGACGCCGTTGTCGACGACCTGCGGCCCCGCGGTGTGCTGCACCTCGCCGTGCGAGTCGTGCAGGAACACGAGGTCGAGGTCGGAACCGTAACCGAGCTCGATGCCGCCGAATTTGCCGTACGCGACGACCACGACCCCGGCCGGCACGAGTTCGTCCGCAGTGGCGCCGCACAGCGGCACGCCGTGACGCGCGGTGATCTGTTGCCACGCGAGGTCGAGCGCTTCCTGCACGATCAGCTCGGCCAGGTCGGTGAGCCGGTCGCTGACCTTCATCAGCGGCAGGCGGCCCGTGAGGTCGGGCACCGCGATGCGGAACATCGCCGCGCGCTGGAACTGCCGCAGCAACTCGACCTGCTGCTCCGGGTCCTCCGCGCCGGCGCCCGCCATGCGCAGGCGCAGCTCTGCGGCGAATTCCGCGCGCGTCGGTACCGACTCGAACAGCCGCGCGTCGAGCAACTCGTCGAGCAGCAGCGGGAACGCGGCGATCTGGTCGGCGAGGAATTTCGAATGCGCACAGAGCTCGAGCAGGCGCTCGCGTGCGATCGGGTTCTCGTGCAGCAGCGCGAGGTACACCGTGCGGCCGCCGATGCGCTCGAGCACGTTGAGCACGCGGGACAGCGCCACGTCCGGCTGCGGCAATCGCACGACCGCGCGCAGCAGCCACGGCAGCAGCACGTGCAGCCGGCGACGGCCGGTCTCGTCGAGGCGGCGGTAGTAACTGCTGTCGCGCAGTTGCTGCAGCTGCTGCAGGATCGGCTCGACCTCGACGGAGACGCCGAGCCCCGCGACCAGCTCGCGCCGGCGGGCGTCGTCGAGTTCGGGCGCGAGCACGTTCTCGAGCGCGAGCGACGCCGCGTCGGCGCCGTGCGCCTGCCCCGGCGCAAACACCGCGCGGCGGAAGTGCGTGCTCACGCGGGCACGATGTGTCTCGAGCTGTTGCGCCAGGGTCGTCCAGTCGGCCAGGCCCATCGCCAGCGCCAGGCGCTCGCGCGCCTGTGCGTCCTCGGGCAGGTCGTGCGTCTGTTCGTCGTTCCACTCCTGCAGGCGGTTCTCGACGCGCCGCAGGAAGCGGTAGGAGGCGAGCAACTCCTCCACCGCCTCGGCCGGCAACAGCTTGTGGCCGGCCAGCCGCGGCAGTGCCTCGAGCAGGCTCCGTGTCTGCAGGCGCGGGTTGCTGCCACCGCGCAGCAGCTGGAACGCCTGCACGATGAACTCGATTTCACGGATGCCACCGGGGCCGAGCTTGACGTTCTGGCGCAACTCGCGCCGCTCGACCTCGCGCGCGATCAATTCCTTCATGCCGCGCAGCGACTCGAACACGCCGAAGTCGAGGTAGCGGCGGTAGACGAATGGCCGCAGCACGTCGCGATGCAGCTCGTCGAACGTCTCGGCGCCGAACACCGGCCGCGCCTTGACGTAGGCATAGCGCTCCCAGTCGCGCCCGTGCTGCTGCAGGTAGTCCTCGACCGCATCGAAGCTGACCGCCACCGGTCCGGAGTCGCCGAACGGCCGCAACCGCAGGTCGACGCGATAGACGAAGCCGTCGTCGGTCGGCGTGCCGAGCAGTTGCGCCACGCGCTTGGCCGTGCGCGTGAAGAATTCCTCGTGCTCGAGCGGTCGCGGACCGGTCGTCTCGCCGTGCGCCGGGAACGCGAACACGAGGTCGATGTCCGACGAGAAATTGAGCTCGCCGCCGCCGAGCTTGCCCATGCCGAGCACCAGCAGCGACAGCTCGCGGCCCTGCGCGTCGTGTGGCAGCCCGTGACGCTTGCCAAGCATCGTCGTGGCGTGGCGGCACGCGGCATCGATGCAGGCGTCGGCGAGCCAAGAGAGTTCGTGCAGGACGGTGTCGATCGGCGCGAACCCCGCGAGGTCGCGCCAGGCGATCCGCACGAGCTGGCGACGCCGGAAGCGTCGCAAGTCCGCCATGAAGACGGCGTCGTCGCGTGCACCCGGCGCCGTCGCGACCTCGACCGCCTGCGCGTACGCCTCTCGATCGCAATCGTCGAGCAGGCGACCGTCGGTTGCGAGCCAGTCGAGCAGACCCGCGTCGCGCAGACAGGCGTCGGCGCAGAACGCGCTGCAGGCCCAGACGTAGTCGAGGCTCGCCTGCAGGGCTGCACCCGCGACCGTCTCGGGCAGTGGTGGCCGCGCGGCGAGTTGCGCGAGCTTGTCGCTGATCGAGGCTGCGAGTGCGGGCGGCACGACCGGCACGGGGTTCATGACGTCAGGTCCTGCGTGCGTGTCGCGCGTGCGGCAAGCCACGCCGACAGCACCAGCAGCACGCCGGCGAGCAGGTACGCCGCGCCGGGGAAATGCCACTCGAGACCGTCGCGGATCGACCACGCGAACACGGTCGCGAACGTCATCGGCCCGATGATCGTGGCGACGCCCTGCAGGCTGCCCATCGCGCCCTGCAGTTCGCCCTGCACGTTGGCACCGACGTGGCGCGTCATGAGCGCTTGCGCCGTGGGACCGGCGAGCCCCCACAGCGCGACGACGGGTATGCCCGCGAGGAACATCCAGCCGGTCGGCGCCAGCGCGTAGACCGTAAAGCCGACGGCACCGGCCAGCAGGCCCGCGAGCAGCGTGCGTCGTTCGCCATAGCGACGCACGGTCGGGCCGACGACGAAGCCCTGCACCAGCGCCGAGGAGGCGCCGACGACGGTCAGCGACAACCCGACCGTCTTCGAGTCCCAGCCGTAACGATAGCCCGCGTACAGCACGAAGACCGCAGGCAGCACCGCGTGTGCGACGTTGCTGAGGAACGCCGCGCTGGCGAGCCCCGTGATCTCGCGGTGACGGCGCAGGAAGCGCAGCGACCCGACCGGGTTCGCCCGTTTCCATTCGAACGGACGACGCAACGCCGGCGGCAGGGATTCGGGCAGCACGAAGAAGCCGTAGGCCGCGTTGAGCAGGCTCGCACAAGCCGCGGCCCAGAACGGCAGGCGCGGATCGACGGAACCGAGCAGGCCGCCGAGCGCCGGCCCGAGCACGAAGCCGACGCCGAAGGCCATGCCGATGAGCCCGTAGCTCTTGGCGCGCCGGTCGGCCGGCGTGACGTCCGCGACGTAGGCCATCGCAGTGCTGATGCTGGCGGCCGTGACACCCGAGATGACGCGGCCGACGAACAGCCAGCGCAGGTTCGGGGCGAGCGCCATCAGCACGTAGTCGAGTCCGAGCCCCAGGTTCGACAGCAGGATGACCGGTCGCCGCCCGAAGCGGTCCGACAGCCCGCCCATGACCGGCATGGAGACGAACTGCATCACGGCCCAGACCGAGCCGAAGATGCCGAAGATCTGCGCCGCGCGCGCCGTGTCGCCGCCGAGAAAGCCTTCGATGAGCCCCGGCAGCACGGGCAGGACCATGCCCAGCGCGAGCATGTCGAGCACGACCGTGACGAAGATGAACGCGAGCGCGGCGCGACGTGGGGCGGGCGCCGGCGCAGTCGCGGTCGTCGTCATCGCCGCGGCCTGCTCGCCCGTCCGGTCATGGGTAGTTGAGCACCGTGCGTGGCACGTGTTCGTCGCAGCGGAAACCGGGCGCGATGCCGATGTCGATCAGCACGCCGATGCCGTTCACCGCGTAGCCTGCCTGGCGCATCAGCGCGACGGACGCGGCGAGCGTGCCGCCGGTCGCGAGCACGTCGTCGACCAGCAGCAGCCGGCCCTCGCCGGCCTGCATCTCGAGCACGCCCGTGCCGTACTCGAGGTCGTAGGCGACGTCGACGACGGGCGGTGGCAACTTGCCTTTCTTGCGGATCGGCACGAAGCCCTTGCCGCGGCGTTCGGCGAGCGCGGCCGCGAGGATGAAGCCGCGCGACTCGATGCCCGCCACCGCGTCGACGGCGGCCCACTCCTGCTCGGAGAACAGCCGTTCGACCGCTTCGATGGTCAGGGCGAAGTGGCGACGCAGCAGCGGGCTGATGTCACGGAACAGGATGCCCGGCTTGGGAAAGTCCGGCACGTCGACCACGAATTGTCTCAAGTCCTGCATGCGTACCTCGCGAATGGCGCGCGCAGGGTAGCGAATTCCGCCGTGACGCGGGAGCCGTTCAAACCCACACGGCGCGCAGCCGCGCCGGGCCGCGTCGAGCGTCGAGCGCGTGGACCAGCGCCAGGCAGCCGAGCAGCGACAGCACGGCGCCGGCGCCGAAACCCGTGGCATAGCCGGCGGCGTCGGCCACGGTCGCGCCGGCGAAGCTCGCAAGCCCCATCGCGACCACGACCGCGCAAGCGAGCAGCGTGTAGTCGGTGCCGGCGTGCTCCGGGTCGGACGCGTCCATCATCAGCGTGAAAAGTGCCACCGTCGCCATGCTGCCGAGCAGGTGCTCGGCCACGGTGGCGGCCCACAGCAAGCCGATGCCGCCGGCGCCCGCAGCGGCCGCGACGTACAGCAGCAGGCTCGAGGTCTGCAGCAGACCACAGGCGAGCAGCGTGACGCGGCGGCCCGCCTGGAACGCCAGCCAGCCGCCGCACGCCGCACCGGCGAGGCTGGTCAACGAGCCGACCGTGCCCTTCATCAGTGCGATCATTTCCTTGCTGAGCCCCTGGTCGCGCATGAACGGGCCGACCAGCGAAGCAGCCATCGAGTCGCCGAACTTGTAGAAGCAGACGAGCACGACGAACCCCAGCATGCCGGGCACGCGCAGCCGGACGATCCAGCCGCGCGCGAGCACCGCAAACCCGGGCGCCGGGCCCGAGTCGCCGCGTGGCGGTTCGCGCAACGGCAGGACGGGCAGCACGGTCAGTGCGAGCAACGCCGCCATGCAGCCAAACATCGTCGTCCAGTCGCTGCGTGCGAACACCCAGAGCAGGAAGCCGCCGCCCAGGATCATGCCGAAGCGGTAGGCACCGACCTGCAGCCCGTTGGCCAGGCCGCGTTCGCGCGGGTCGAGCACGCGCACCGCGAGGCCGTCGGTCGCGATGTCCTGGCACGCCGCGATCGTGTTGAAGAGGAAAGCCGCCGCGAGCAGCAGCACGAGGCCCTCGCCGGGTTCGAGGAACGCGAGCCAGGCCGCGGCACCGACCGCCGCAAACTGCAGCGGCAGCAGCCAGGCCTTGCGCGTGCCGCGATGGTCGACGAACGGCGCCCAGAGGAACTTGAGCGCCCACGGCAGGAACAGCAGGCTCGTCGCACTGATCGCCTTGAGCGAATACCCGGCATCGCGCAACAGCACCGGCAAGGCCTGCGTGAAAAAGCCGTACGGCAGGCCCTGGGCGACGTAGAGCGCCGCGAGCAGCGTGATCTTGTAGCCGCGGCCGAGACCGCGCCGGTCGGTGGATGTTTCGTTGTGCAAGTCGTGGCCGCGACCGAGGCTGCTCCGCGTCTGGCAGAATCGCCCGCCGCCGGGAGGAAGATCAAGTGGACGTGAGTGAAGCCGTCGCGAGCCGCATCAGCTGTCGCGCCTTTCTCGAAACGCCCGTGCCGGCCGCAACCGTGCGCGCGATCCTCGACGCCGCCCGGCGCGCGCCGTCGGGCGGCAACTTGCAGCCCTGGTTCGTGCACGCGCTCGCGGGTGCGCCGCTGGCGGCCTTGAAGACGAAGGTACGCGTGAAGATCGCGCACGACCAGCACGGCGACGGCACGCCGGAGTACGTCATCTATCCGCCAGGGCTCGGCGAGCCCTATCGCACGCGCCGGTTCCGCGCCGGCGAGGACCTCTACGCGACCATCGGCATTCCACGCGAGGACAAGCCGGCGCGACTGCGCCAGTTCGCCCGCAACTTCGATTTCTTCGGCGCGCCGGTCGGGCTGTTCTTCTACCTCGACCGCACGCTGGGACCGCCGCAATGGTCGGACCTCGGCATGTACATGCAGACGGTCATGCTGCTCGCGCGCGAACACGGCCTGCACACCTGTCCGCAGGAAATCTGGTCGGTCGTGCCCGTCACCGTCGGGGAGGCCCTCGGCGTGCCGTCGCAGCACCTGCTCTTTGCCGGCATGGCGCTCGGCCACATGGACACGGCACACCCGATCAACACGCTGCGCACCTCACGGGCGCCGCTCGACGAGTTCGCGACGCTGCGTGGCTTCGACGATATGTAGGCCGGCGCCTATGTCGGCTTAACTGACAGCACGACAACGAGCGCAGCGGTCCGTCTTATGTCGCGAAACCGACCGTAGCGCTCCAATAACGAGACGCGCATCACAGTTCGGGCCTCGGCGTCGGACATCGGCCGCACCCAAGGGGTGTCGCAGCGCTTTACGGTCGCGTCTCCGAAGCCTGGCTGTTGCGCAAACACAACGCGCCAGATCGCACAAAAACCAAGGGAAGTGCGGTTGGCATGTGTCGTGCAAGTCACACGTTGTGCCGCAGGGCACGCCACGGAGAGCCCATCGATGAACCTGACCTGGATCGGACGCAACCGCAGCCTCGAGTTGTCCCCCCGTGCCCGGCTCGTCAATGAGGTCGAGGCCGACGCGCTCCGGCGCAAGCGCGAAGCGTTGCAATGGCGGCCGCAGAACGGGTTCCTGACGGACGACGCACGCGAGCCGGGCGTCGAGCCCACGGAACGCGCCGCCTGAACGAGTCAATTCGCCGGCGGTGACGGCGGCCCGCGTCGCTGGCGACGCGCGGCCATCGGGTGCTCGACGCGACGCAGCTTGTCGGTGAAATGGGTGAGGCTGAGCCACGGGTGACGCAACATCATGCGCGGCCCCGCATAGCGCATCACCTGGCGGGCGAACTCGCGCGGCTGCGGCTTGTAGCAGTGGATCGGGCACTTGGCGCAGGTCGGCTTGACCGGCCCGTACGGACATTTTTCGAGCCGGCGCGCGGCGTAGTCGAGGAATCCGGCGCACTCGGCGCACAGCCCGCCATCGGCCACGGCCGCATGTCCATGCCCACGACAGTAGATCGCCACCATGGCCTGCATCGTCCGCCACTCGCGGCGCAAACGGCCCTGTTCGATGTCGTTGTCCATGCATGGAGCTTGCCGGGCGCCCGCCGACCCGGCGCTTCGCAGTTTCCACGACGGAGATAGCGCTGCGACGGCGAAACCCGCCGATCGCTAGCCGTTTGCGCCCACCACGGCCATCGTTGCATTCAATTTGGCGACGAGTTCGCGCGTCTCCCCGCGCTCGGCCCAGACCTGGGCCTCGACGACGGCCAGACGTCGCCCGGGCTTGAGCACCTCGGCACGACACGCGAGCCGTTCGCCGCGCGCGCCGCGCAGCAGGTTGAGCTTGAACTCGGCCGTGACGACATGCTCGCCCGGCGCCAGTTGCGTCGAGGCGGCCGCACCTGCCGTGTGGTCGGCCAGCGTCGCGAGCACGCCGGCATGCGCGACACCGGTCTGCTGCAGCTGCCACGGCTGCAACGTCAGTCGCGTTTCGCACCAGCCCGGGCCGAGTGCCTCGAGCTCGACGCCGAGGTGCGCGATGAATGGGGCGTCGCGAAATCCGCGCCGCAGGGCCTCCTGCAGTTCCATGCGGCCTCCTCCCTGTCCTGTTCTGCGGGTGCCTGTCGAACCGTTGCACCCTTATTCCAAAGCAGTGCCGCGCGCGGCGCCGGCCGCCCCATTCTGCAACAATGCGCAGCCCCATGTCGGCCCAGCCTCCCCGTCCGTCCGCCTCGACGACGAGCACGCCCACCGGCTCCGGTGCAGGGCTCGCCGCCGCGATCGGCGCGTTCACGATCTGGGGCGTGCTGCCGCTGTACCTCAGGCCGCTCGCGGCGTTGCCGGCGCTCGAGATCATGTCGCATCGCATCGTCTGGTGTTGCGTGCTCGTGTTCCTGTGGCTCGCGGCGCGCGGCGAACTCGGCGCCGTCCGCGCCGCACTCACGGACACGCACCTGCGACTGCGGCTCGTGGCGAGCGCGGCACTGATCAGCGTCAACTGGCTGATCTACGTCTGGGCGATCGGCAACGGACACGTGATCGACGCGAGCCTCGGCTACTTCATCAACCCGCTGCTGAGCATCGTGCTCGGCGTGTTCGTGCTCGGCGAGCGCCTCAACGGTGCGCAGAAGTTCGCCGTGACGCTCGCGGCGGTGGGCGTGCTGTACCTGGCCGTCGTCACCGGCCGACCGCCGTGGATCGCACTTTCGCTCGCCGCCAGCTTTGGCCTCTACGGCCTGATCCGCAAGGTCGTCCGCGTCGATGCCGTACCGGGTCTCGCGACCGAGACCCTGCTGCTGGCGCCATTCGCGCTGGCGTACCTGGGGTGGCTCGAGCAACAGGGAACCGCGGCCTTCCTGCGCGCGCCGACACACGTGGACGTGCTGCTGGTCGCGAGCGGCCTCGTGACCGCGCTGCCGCTGGCGCTGTTCGCCTACGGCGCGCGCCGCATCCCGCTCTCGACCGTCGGGCTCGTGCAGTACATCGGCCCGACGCTGCAGTTCCTGATCGGCGTCTGGGTGTTCCACGAGGCGTTCGACCTGCAGCGCGGCATCGGCTTCGTGTTCATCTGGACGGCGCTCGCGGTCTATGCGGGAAACGGCCTCTGGCGCAACCGCCGGCAGATGGCCTACTGGCGTCGCTGACTTCGCCCGTCAGGCGCTCGCATCGAGCGTCGTCGCCTGCTCGGCCACGGCACGCGTCGCAGCCGTCGCGGCCATCGGCAACGTGAACCAGAACCGGCTGCCGGCACCGGGCGTACTGTCGACACCGATCCTGCCCCCCATTGCCTCGACCAGTTGCCGGCACACGGCGAGCCCCATGCCGGCCCCGGCGTAGGTGCGGCCGCGACGGCGGTGCACCTGCCCGAACGGCTCGAACAGCTGCGCGACGTGGGTCGGGGCGATCCCGATGCCCGTGTCCTCGACCACGATCCGCGCCTCGCCATCGCCATGCTGGACCGCGAGCTGCACCTGGCCTTGGTCGGTGAACTTGAGCGCGTTGGACAGCAGGTGGCTCACGACCTGGCGCAGCCGCACGGGATCGGCCACGACGCACAGCGCAGGCGGACACTGCAAGGGCTGCACTTCCAGCCCGCGGGCACCGGCCGCAGCGCGACATTCCTCGACCAGCGGCTCGAGCAGCTCCGCCAACGCAATGACCTCGGCGTCGATGGGCAGCCGGCCGGCCTCGAATTGCGTCACGTCGAGCAGCTCCGACACGAGCCGCAGCTGCTCCTCGCCGGCACGCTTGATGTGCTGCAGCTGCCGCCGCTGTTCCTCGTTGAGTCCGCCGGCCGCACCGCTGAGCAGCAGCGCGCTGAACCCGATCACCGCGTTGAGCGGCGTGCGCAGTTCATGCGACACCGCCGACAGGAACGCGGTCTTGGCACGGTTCGCTTCTTCGGCAGCCTGCTTGGCGCTCCACAGCGAGTCGTTCAGCCGCGTGAGTTCCGCATTGAGAGCGCTCAGTTCCTCGTGACGTCGACGCTCGACCGAGACGTCCTGCACCGTGCCACGCAAGCCGGCGGCACCCCCGTCGCGTCCCTGCTCGACTTCGGCCCGCAGGCGGATCCAGAACCGCGTGCCGTCGGCGCGCGTCGCCTCGACATCGCCGAGGTACGAGGACCCGGTCCGCAGCGTGTCCGCGAGGTCACGGTGCAACCGTTCCCACACGTCCGCCACAAACACGACGTCGCGCATTTCCAGGAACGGCGGAAACGCATCGCGGCCGAACATCCGGTAGACCTGGCGTGACGCCTCGAGCCGGTCCCCGGCCGGCAACCAGCGCCAGCTGCCCATCTGGGCGATGCGCTGGGCCTGCAGCAGGTCCGCCGTCCGCGCCTGGACCGCCACCTCGAGCCCGCGCCGGTGCTCTTCCAGCTCGCGATTGCTCGTGTCGAGTTCCTCGATCGTGACACGCAGCCGCTCGACCAGTTCCTGCTCGGCCGTCACGTCGCGATCGACGCCGACGATGCGCCGCATCGCGCCGTCCGGCGCAAACTCGAGCGCGAGCACGCTCTGCACGTGGCGCACGCGCCCGTCGGGCAGCATCACGCGCACGGTGAACTCCTCCGCCTGCGTGCCGGGCTGTGCGGCGGCGAGGTACGCCGTGACCCGCGCGCGGTCGTCGGGGTGGACTGCCGCAGACCAGGCCGCCGCGAGCGCCTCGGGCTCGAGATCGTGCGGAATCGCGCGGATGTCGCGGCACCGGGCGTCGAGGAAGACCGTGTGCTCGCGCAGGTCCGAGCTCCAGACCCCGAGCCGCGCCGAGCGCATCGCGAGGTCGAGGCGCTGCGCGCTTTCGCGACGCGCGGCGTCCGCCAGCTGGGCCTCGGTGACGTCGACGACCATGCCGATGTCGTGAAGCTCCCCCGCCGGGTCCTTGCCGAGCCGGCTCACGCTGAGCTGGGCGTACACGACTTCGCCGTCGGGACGGACGTAACGCTTGAGGGTCTGGAACTGCGCGATCTGGCCGGCCGTGATGGCTTGCCCGAGCGCATAGCCTTCGGCGAGGTCGTCAGGGTGCGTCAGCGCGTCCCACGTCGTCTCGAGCAGCTCCTCGGGCGAACGCCCGACGATCCGTGCGAAGGCCGGATTCACCTCGACCAGCGACCCGTCACTGACGCGCGTCGTGCTGATGCCGATCGGCGCGTGCTCGAAGATCGTGCGCAGGTAGCTTTCCGAGTCCGCGAGTCGCGCCCGCGCCGCCTCGAGTTCGGCCGTGCGCTCCTGCACGCGCGCCACGAGCTGGGCCGAGAAGTCTGCGAGCGTCGCCTCGGCTTCCTTGCGCGGCGAGACGTCCTGGTGCGTGCCGATCATGCGGGTCGGCTGGCCGGCATCGTCGCGTTCGACGACGGTGCCGCGCGACTCGATCCAGACATAGCTGCCGTCCTGCCGGCGCAGACGGAAGTCGACGCCGAACTTCGGGTCGTCCCCGTCCAGGTGACGTGCGTGGCAGGCTTGCACGCGTTCGAGGTCGTCGGGGTGCACTTCGCGGAAGAACTCGTCGCCCGGAACCGTGCACTCGCCTTCCAGCCCCAGCATGGCGTTGTAGCTCGCCGAGCGGTAGGTCACGCCGTTGCGGATGTCCCAGTCCCAGACACCCTGCGCGCCGCCGTCGAGCGCAAAGCGCCAGCGCTGCTCACTGCGCTGCAGTTCCTGCTCCAGGCGCCGTCGCTCGGTGATGTCGCGCCCGGCCAGGACCGCGCCGACGATGGTCCCGTCGGCGTCCCGGATCGGTGCGTAGTTGAACGCCGCGATCCAGGACTCACCCGTGTCGCGCCGTCGCAGGACCAGCTCGCAGTCCTGGCCCGACTCGCCACGCAGCGCGCGCACGGGCGGTCGCTGCTCGGGCGTGAGCAGGCGCCCGTCGAGCGTGTACGCGTCGACGTAACCGAGGAACTCGCGCAAGGTCCGGGTGCCGAATTCGTCCGGCCCGAAGCGGTAGAACGCACGGAAGGAGACGTTGCATTCCTCGAGGTTGCCTGCGGCATCGAGGATGCAGACGGCATCGGAGATGCTCCACAGTGCCGTCGCGAGCTTGGCCTTGCCGCTGAGGGTCTCCTGTTCCTGGCGGCGCAAGTCGTCGACGTCGGTCGTGGTGCCGTACCAGCGCTCGACCCCGCCGGACGCGTCCAGCGCCGGCGATCCGCGACCGAGACACCAGCGCCAGGTGCCGTCGACCCGTCGCAGGCGGTAGTCGACGCTGAAGGGCATCCGGCGCGTCGTCGCGCCGGCCACAGCCTCCGTCACACGCTCACGGTCGTCGGGATGGACGGCATCGAGCCAGCCCAGGCCCAGGTTCGAGGCCAGCGTGGTGTCGGTGTATTCGAGCCAGCGGGAGTTGACGTACACGCATGCGCCCGCGGCGTCGGCAATCCAGACGAGTTGCGGCAGGGCCTCGGCGAGCCGGTGGAAGTCCGGCGCGGGCGCGGGAGTTTCATTCGTGCCGGTCGTCAGTGTCGGCAAGTCGTTCGAGCGCGGGCTGTCCGGCATGGACCTCGGCCGCGCTGGCCCCATGGCCGGGCCGGGGCAATGCTTGGGTGATTTCATCCGCGAAAATCGTTCTGGGTGTCGTTCTCCGCGCGGCCTCCGTGCGTGCGTCGGTCGAACGCATTGTTGCCGTTCGCCTGCAGACTGCGGCGGCGTTGAGACCGGTCTGGTTGCGACGCCGCGGCCCGCGCACGACGACTCGACGTCGTCGTGCGAATTCACTTGGGCGTGTCGCTCGATGTCTTCTGCGGTCCGCCCGGACCAGGCAGCGAGCCGCGCTGTAGGAGTTCGTGACACGTCGCGCATTGCCGACGGCTTCGCCCGCAACCTTCGCGCTCCCGCCGTGTATTTATCTGCACAGGGTGGCGTGCGGAGGGACGAACATGAAGAACTGCCCAAAGTGCCGCGTGGAGGCGCGCTGCGACGCGGAATGGTGCTGGTTCTGCGGGTACGCGTTCGAGGATGAAGCGACGGACGCGCAACCGCCGACGCTCGACGACACCCCGACAGCCGGGCCCGTGCCGGCCGGCAGCAAGGACTTCGATGCATGACGCGCGCCTGCGCACGGCAGAGTGCGTCGGGGCGTTTCGTGACGATCCGCGACGCGACCGAGGGCTAGACCCCGGTTCCGCGGCATCGTCCGAGCGGTTACGCTGCACCCCATGCTCACCCGGCTACGCACCTCGAGTCGCGCGCGACACCTGCTGGAACACCACCGCCTGCACGGGCGCACCCACCCCGAAATGCTCTATTGGGAACGCCTGCACCAGATGTTGTCCGATGAGGCCGAGCGTCGCGGCAAGACTCCGCCGCCACCGCCCCTGTTGCACGGCCTGGAGCAGGCGCCGACGGAAACCGACCGCATGGACCGGCTCGAGGAGCAGGTCGTCTGGGCCGACCGCAACAACCTGCTCCACCGCGTGCAGATGTTCTTCGACGCCATGCCGCCGTCCGGCTGGAAGATGCACCAGGGCTGACGCGACGTGCGCATTGCAAAACCGATCCTGCTCGTGACGACACCGGTCGGTGTCCTGTTCGGCCTGCGCGAAGCGTGGCGCCTCGCCGGCCCGCGGATGGCGGTGCTGATGGCGTTGATGCTCGCGGTGGTCGGCGCCTTCGCCTGGTGGACCGTGCGACGCATCCGGGCGGAGCATCGCGCGCAGCAGGATCTGCAACGACGCGACCTTCGCTGACTCGCCCCCCGCTTTCACCGCGCCGTCTCCGGCGCCGCCTTCACTGCACCGCCGCGGCAAGAGGCCGCGGAACACGACGCGCACGCACGGTCGGGCACGCGTTTGTGCGCGTGCCATTGCTGCAAACCCGGACTGCGCAGCACATCACACATTGGCGCACGCGCGGCTCCAGCGGTTGTCTCCGGCACCTCATCGCGGTTAATTAGGCGCGGCGCACTGCCGGAGGAGTGCCTTGGCTTTCATCATCGTCGCTGCAGGTCCGATGACCGCCAGCCGGATGCGGACGCTTCCGGCGGGGCGTGTGCTCGCCTGCGCGGCGCTGGCAGTGCTCCTCCTGATGTGCGGCTCCGTCGCGCTGGGCTACCTGCTCGCCCGCGACGAAGGCGCAGCCGCCGCCATCGCCAACGGCACGGGCCTCGACGCGCGTCGGCCCGAGGGCGCCGTCGTCGTGGACCGGATCGGCGAACTGTCTGGCCGTTTGCAGCGCCTCGAGATCGAAGCGGCCGCGCTGGCGACACGGCTGCACCTTCCGGCACCGAAACGCGACAAGGCCGATGCCGACGTCGACTCCACCGCGATCCGACCGACCGACGCCGAGGCGCCGCGGGGCGGGCCGCTGCTGCCGGTCCGTGGCGATACCGAACTCGCGCTCGATGCGGAACTGCCGCCCTTCGACGAATTCGACGTCGGCATGGCGGAACTCGAGGAAGACGTCGAGCGCTTGCAGGTGACTCTCGACCAGATGGCCGGCGTGCTCGACGACCGCGACCTCGAGACGATGGCCTACCCGAACCGCCTGCCGGTGGCGAAGAACCTCGCCCGGATCAGCTCGGGTTACGGCGTCCGCCACGATCCGTTCACGGGACGCCTGGCGCGCCACACCGGGCTCGACATTCCGGCCGCGCACGGCACGCCGATCTTCGCGAGTGGCGGCGGCCGCGTGGTCTCGGCCGGACGGCGCGGGCCCTACGGCAATGCGGTCGTCATCGATCACGGCGACGGCATGCAGACGCTGTACGGCCACTGCTCGAAGCTGTTCGTGCGTGCGGGCGAACTGGTGATGCCGCAGCAGAAGATCGCGGCCGTCGGCTCCACGGGGCGTTCCACCGGCCCGCACCTGCATTTCGAAGTGATCCGGGACGGCAAGCGTGTCGCGCCCGGCCAGGTGCTCGCGGACGTGCTTGCACGGAAATCCCCGTGATGCGAAGGCGCGCTCGTCTGTCCCCTGCCGCGAGGCTCGCGACCGCGCGTCTGGAGTTCAGCAACGACCGGCGGTTTACGCGGACGCTGCTGCTGGTCGCCGTGGCGGCCGTGGTGCTCGCGGCCGGCGCGATCGCGCGTCAGTCGTACCTCGAGGTCCAGGCGTCGGGCACCACGGCACGGGCCCTCGCGCAGCAGAACGCCGAGTTGCGCGACGACGTGGCACGGACCCGCACCGAGCTCGAGCTCGAACGATCGACCCGTGCCGCGCTCGCCCGACAGGTGGCGCAGCTCAACGAGGAAAAGCGCGACCTCGAGCGACGGCTCGCCTTCTTCAACGCGCAGGACGCACGTCAGGGCCGCACGCGCTGACGCTTTTTTCGAGGATCCGGACGATGATGTTTCGCAGAAAGACCGACCACGCCGCGTTCGACGTCTCGCGGCTGTCGAGTTTGATTGCCGCCGGGGTGGATATCGCCGGCGACGTCGTCGTCACCGACGGCGTGCGCATCGACGGCCAGGTCGTCGGCAACGTGCTGTCGAAACCCGATGCGCACGGCTTGCTGGTGCTGAGCGAGCACGGCCGCATCGAAGGCAACGTCCGCGTCCACGACGCGGTCGTCAACGGCACGATCTGCGGCGACCTCGAGGTGGAGAACTTCATCGAACTGCAACCGAATGCGCGCGTCACCGGCGCAATCCGCTATCGCACGCTGCAGATGGCCTGCGGCGCGCGCGTCGAAGGCAGCATGATCTGCACGGCCGAGAGCGCGGGGTCGAAGCCGGCCACGCCGAGCAACGTGGTGAGCCTGCCGCACGCGGCACAGTCGTAGTCGTTCACGGCGGACCGGCCCTCTCGGGGACGCGCAACCGGCCTACGCTCCCTGGTGCTGCTCAGGTCGCGACGGAAGTCGTCACTCCGCGCAGCGGCGGGAACGTGACGACGTGATCGGTCACGAGCCGCACGCCGATCGATTCGCCGACACGGTGGTCGTGGTGGCTCGGCACCAGTGACAGCACGCGCCGGCCGCTCGGCAGCTCGACCGTGTAAAGGAACTCAGCGCCGCGGAACACGCGCTCGACGATGCGTGCCTTGAGCGGCGCACGGTCGTCGTGCACGACGTCGTCCGGTCGCAGCAGCACGTCCACTGCACCGTCGCGGGCAGCACCCGCGCCGTGCCCGTCGACGAGCGGCCCGAGCTCGGTCTGCAGCTCGCCGTTGTCGCCGCGCTGCGCCGGGAGGAACGAGGCCTGGCCGACGAACTCAGCAGCGAAACGCGTGACCGGCCGGTGATAGAGGTCGTAGGGCGTGCCCCACTGCACGAGGCACCCGTCGCGCATGAGCCCCACGCGATCGGCGAGCGCAAAGGCGTCCTGCTGGTCGTGCGTCACGACCAGCGCCGTGGCGCCGAGCGACTTCAGCAGCGCGCGCAGTTCCCCGACCAGCCGCTCGCGCAGCGCGACGTCGAGGCTGGAAAAGGGCTCGTCGAGCAGCAGCGTTGCCGGCCGCGGGGCGAGCGCGCGGGCCACCGCGACGCGTTGCTGCTGGCCGCCGGACAACTGCGACGGATAGGCTTCGGCACAGTCGGCAAGCCCGACGAGGTCGAGCATCTCGCCGGCACGGGCTGCACGCTCGGTGCGCCCGAGCTGCTGCAGTCCGAACTCGACGTTGCCGCGCGCGGTCAGGTGCGGAAACAGCGCGTGGTCCTGGAACACGAGGCCGATGCCGCGTTCGTGCGGCGGCAGGTGCACGCCGGGCCCCTCGAGCACGCGTCCACGCGACAGGATCGCGCCCGCGTCGAGCGACTCGAGACCTGCGATGCTGCGCAGGGCCGTGGTCTTGCCGCAGCCGCTCGGCCCGAGCAGACAGCCGATCTCTCCTTCGGCCAGCCCGAAGCTCACGCCGTCGAGCGCGCGTCGCTCACCGAAGCGGCGCACGGCGCCACGCATCTCAAGCCACATGGGTCACGCGCCTCGCGAGCAGCACCACCGGCAGCACGCCCACGGCGACGATGAAGACGGACGGCAGCGCGGCACGTTCCCACTCGCCCTCGGCGGCCATCTCGAACACGCGCACCGCGAGCGTCTCGAACCCGAACGGGCGCGTCATCAACGTGATGGGCAGTTCCTTCATGAGGTCGACGAAGACGAGCACGGCGGCGGCGAGCAGGCTGCCGCGCAGCAGGGGCAAGTGCAAGCGGCGCAGGCGGGTCGCGCCGCGGGCACCCAGCAGCACCGCGGCCTCGTCGAGGTTGCGGTGGATTCGCTCCATGCCGCTTTCGATGGGCCCGGTGCCAACGGCCAGGAAGCGCGCGAGGTAGGCGACGAACATCGTGAGCAGCGTTCCCTGCAGGAACAGCTGGGGCGCCGATGCACCGAGTGCCAGGTCGAGACGCGCCTGCAGCCAGTTGTTCAAGCCTGCCACGGGTGCGAACAATCCGACGGCGAGCACGGTGCCCGGGACCGCGTACCCGGCCGTGCCGAGGCGACCGAGGGCCCGCAGCCACGGCCGTCGCTCCAGGCGCAGCGCGTACCCATGGACCAGCGCCGCGACCACCACCACCAGCGCTCCCGACGCGGCCAGGGCGACACTGCGGCCGGCGAAAGCCCAGTAGCGCGCGTCGAGGTCCGTCGCGACGTGGCGTGCGGCCCAGGCCAGCAGTTGTGCCATCGGCAGCACGAACGACACGCCGAGCACCACGACGACCAGCGCGGTCGCGGCAATCGCGCGCGCACCGGTGAGTCGCAGCCGGGGCAGCGCACCGCTCGGGCGCTGGCCCGCGAAACTGCGGCTCCCGCGCAGGCGTCGCTCGAGCCAGACGCCGGCGAGCGCGAGCAGCGCGAGCAGCGCCGCCATCTGCAGCGCGGCCGCGATCGAGTACATGCCGTACCAGGCGCGGTAGATCGCGGTCGTGAACGTGTCGACGTTGAGCGCGGCGACGACGCCGAAGTCCGCGAGCGTCTCCATGCAGGCGAGGCCGACGCCGGCCGCGATCGCCGGTCGCGCCAGTGGCAGCAGTGCGCGTCGGAAAGCCGAGCGCCGGTCGTGGCCGAGTGTCTGCGCCGCCTCCAGCGTGCGCGCACCGGTCGTCTCGAACGCGACCCGCGCGAGCATGTACACGTACGGATAGAGGCACAGCGTCAAGACGAGCGCCGCGCCGCCCAGCGAGCGGATCGGCGGCAGGCGCAGGCCCGGAGTGACTGCCTCGCGCAGCCACGACTGCAGCGGACCGGCGAAATCGAGCGCGCCCGCGAACACCACGGCGAGCACGTAGCCCGGCACGGCGAGCGGCAGCAGCAAGGCCCAGGCGAACACGCGACGCCCCGGAAACTCGTGGCCGGCGACCAGCCACGCCAGCGCCGTGCCGAGCACGCCGGTGCCGACCGCGACGAGGGCCAGCAACAGCAACGTGTTGCCGGCGACACGCGGCAGCACGTGCGCGAGCTGGTGCTGCCAGATCTCCCCGGCCGGCACCGCCCACGCCGCAGCCGCCGACAGCAACGGCAGCATCGCCGGCACGGCGAGCAAGGTCACCGCCGCGACGGCAGCGAGGCGCGGCGGCGACGGCCGCATGCGTCAGCGGTAGCCGGCGCGGTCCATCAGCCGCACCGCGGCGGGTTGCAGGCGGCCGGCCTCCGCGACGTTGATCGGGCTCGCCTCGAACCTGCCCCACGACGCGACGACCGGATCGATCGCGGCGGCGGGATTGGCCGGGAATTCCATGTTCACGGCTGCAAAGTGCTGCTGGGCCTTGCCGGACGAGAGCCACTCGAGGAAGCGGGTCGCGGCCTTGACGTTGCGTGAATGCTGCGTGACGCCGGCGCCCGAAACGTTGACGTGCGTGCCGCCCGCGCCCTGGTTGGCCCAGAACACCTTGACCGGAAAGTCCGGCCGATCCTTGACGATGCGACCGTAGTAGTAGGTGTTGACGATGCCGACGTCGCACTGCCCGGCGGCGATCGCCTCGAGCAGCTGGGTGTCGTTCGCGAACACGTCGGTCGCGAGATTGCCCACCCAGCCGCGCACGACCTGCTCGGTCTTCTGCTCGCCCTGCGCCGCAATCATCGTGGCCACGAGCGACTGGTTGTAGACCTTCTTCGAGGTCCGCAGGCAGAGCTTGCCGTGCCACGGCGGCGTGGCGAGCTGGTCGTACGTGCTCAGCTGCTTTGCGTCGACCCGCTGCGGGCTGTAGACGATGGTGCGGGCGCGCTGTGACAGGCCGAACCAGCGGTTCTGGGGGTCGCGCAGGTGCTTCGGAATGTTGCGGGCGAGCGTGGGCGACTGCACGGGGCGCAGCAGGCCGCGCTGCGCCGCGTTCCACAACTCGCCGGCGTCCACCGTCATGAGGATGTCGGCCGGGCTGTTGCGACCTTCCGCCGCCAGTCGCTCCACGAGGACGGCCGCGTCGCCGGTCGTGAACTTGATCTCGACGCCCGTCTCCTTCTGGTACGCATCGAAGATCGGCTTGATGAGCTGCTCGTTGCGGGCCGAATAGACGACGAGGGTGTCGGCATGTGCCGAGACGGGCAGGATGCCCGCGCAGAGACCCAACAGCACGGCGTTGCGGGCGAGAGCGGTCAAAAGCATGTCGCGATCCGGAGGTTAATGAAACTCATTCGCATTATAGCGATGTGCTGACCAGTCTGAAATGCCCGCTTCGCCGTATCGGCCCGGCGAAGGTCGCGCGAGCCGACCACCGCGAGGGTCACCACACCGTTCCGGCACCCGTAACGAAAGAGGCCCGGGCGTCGCCGCCCGGGCCTCCACATCATCAGACGGTAAGGTCCCGCGACCTTACATGCCCATGTCGCCCATGCCGCCCATGTCCGGCATGCCGCCGTGCTTGTGCTCCTCGTCCTTCGGAGCCTCGGCGACCATCACTTCCGTCGTGAGCAGCAGGCCGGCCACCGAAGCGGCGTTCTGCAGCGCGAGACGCGTGACCTTGGTCGGGTCCAGGATGCCCATCTCCAGCATGTCGCCATACTGGCTGGTGCCGGCGTTGTAGCCGTAGTTGCCCTTGCCCTTCTTGACGTCGGCCAGCACGACCGCCGCGTCTTCGCCGGCGTTCGCGACGATCTGGCGCAGCGGCTCCTCGATCGCGCGCGACAGCAGCTTGATGCCGATCGCCTGGTCTTCGTTGCTGCCCACGACCTTGTCGAGCACCTTCTGGGCACGGATCAGCGCGACGCCGCCGCCCGGGACCACGCCTTCCTCGACGGCCGCACGCGTGGCGTGCAGCGCGTCTTCGACGCGGGCCTTCTTTTCCTTCATTTCGATTTCGGTCGCGGCACCGACCTTGATCACGGCGACGCCGCCGGAGAGCTTCGCCATGCGCTCCTGCAGCTTCTCCTTGTCGTAGTCCGAGGTCGCTTCCTCGATCTGCTGCTTGATCTGGGCGATGCGGCCCTTGATCTCGCCCGCCTTGCCGGCGCCGTCGATGATCGTGGTGTTTTCCTTCTCCACGACGATCTTCTTGGCCTGGCCCAGGTTCGCGAGCGTCGCCTTCTCGAGCGACAGGCCCACTTCCTCGGCAATCACTTCGCCGCCCGTCAGGACCGCGATGTCCTGCAGCATGGCCTTGCGACGGTCACCGAAGCCCGGCGCCTTGACGCCCGCGACCTTGACGATGCCGCGGATGGTGTTGACGACGAGCGTCGCGAGCGCTTCGCCCTCGACGTCCTCGGCGACGACGAGCAGCGGACGGCCCGACTTCGCGATGCCTTCGAGCAGCGGCAGCATTTCGCGGACGTTCGAGATCTTCTTGTCGTACAGCAGGATGTACGGGTTGTCGAGCTCGGCCGTCTGGTTGGCCTGGTTGTTGATGAAGTACGGCGAGAGGTAGCCGCGGTCGAACTGCATGCCCTCGACGACGTCGAGTTCGTTCTGCAGGCCCGAGCCTTCCTCGACCGTGATCACGCCTTCCTTGCCGACCTTTTCCATCGCGTCGGCGATCGTCTTGCCGATCGACTCGTCGCTGTTGGCCGAAATCGTGCCGACCTGGGCGATCGCCTTCTGGTCCTTGCACGGCTTGGAGAGGCGACGCAGTTCTTCGGTGGCCGCTTCGACGGCCTTGTCGATGCCGCGCTTCACGTCCATCGGGTTGGCGCCGGCGGCGACGGCCTTGAGGCCCTCGCGCACGATCGCCTGGGCGAGCACCGTGGCGGTCGTCGTGCCGTCACCGGCCTCGTCGGAGGTGTTGGAAGCGACTTCCTTCACCATCTGCGCGCCCATGTTCTCGAACTTGTCCTTGAGCTCGATTTCCTTCGCGACCGACACGCCGTCCTTGGTGACGGTGGGGGCGCCGAAGCTCTTCTCGAGCACTGCGTTGCGACCCTTGGGGCCCAACGTGACCTTGACCGCATTGGCCAGGATGTTGACGCCGCGGAGCATCCGCGCGCGGGCGTCATCGCTGAAACGAACGTCTTTTGCTGCCATGTTCTGTGTACTCCGAACCGATTACTTCTCGAGAACCGCCATCACGTCTTCTTCGCGCATCACGAGGTAGTCCTCGCCGTCGACCTTGACCTCGGTGCCGCTGTACTTGCCGAAGAGGATGTGGTCGCCGACCTTGACGTCGAGCGCGCGCACGCTGCCGTTTTCGAGGATCTTGCCCTTGCCGACCGCGACGACCTTGCCGCGGATCGGCTTTTCGGCCGCGCTGTCCGGGATCACGATGCCGCCCGCCGAGCGGGTTTCGGCTTCGAGCCGCTGGATGATCACGCGGTCGTGAAGCGGGCGAATCTTCAACTTGTCTGCCATTGCTGCAAACTCCGTCTTGTGTTTGTTCAGCCGAGGGGGAAGGTCGGGCGGGTACTGTGTTAGCACTCTCCCGCGATGGCTGCTAATGATAGGCAGCGCGTCGCTCATTTCAAGGCCCGACCGCGAGAAATGAGCGAAGCCGGCCGTCCGAGCCCGGAATCGAGAGTCTAGAGTTCAGAGTCTAGAGTTCAGTCGGAGGCGCTGCGCCCCGGCTGCCACAGGCAGCCTCCTGCTTCCGACTAGACTCTAAACTCTAGACTCTGAACTCTGGCCTCTGGACCCTCGCCTGTTGCGGCAAGCCACCGCCCGTGAACGTCGCCGCGGCGCGGCGGTCCATGTACCCTGCACGCCGGTCCGTTCCGGCCCCGAACAGATTGCAACGAATGTCCCGACTCCTAGCCCCGCCGGCACGCCTCTCGCTGCCGCGACTGTCCGCCTTGGTCCTCGCCTGCCTCGGATTCGCGAGTGCCGCCGTGGCGCAGACCGACAACTTCCTGCCCGTGCGCTCGGCGTACAAGGTCGACACCGCGGTGGAAGCGGGGCGCGTCGTGGTGCGTTATACGATCGCCGACGGCTACTACCTGTACCGCCACAAGCTCGGCTTCGAATCCGGCACGCCGGGCGTCACGCTCGGCCAGCCCGCGTTGCCGGTCGGCCTCGACCACGAGGACGAGTTCTTCGGCCGCCAGGTGATCTACCGCAACCTGGTCGAGGCCGGCGTGCCGGTCACGTTCACCGGCGCACCGCGTGACTTCGAACTGCGCCTCAAGCTGCAGGGCTGCGCCGACGAAGGCCTCTGCTATCCGCCGCAGACCTGGCCAGTCACGGTCGCGTGGCCTGCCAACGTGGGACAGGCCCAGCCGCGCGAGATGGCGGCCGCACAGGAGGCGCAGACCGAAGTCGCGGCACCGGCTGCGACGACGCCGCCCGCCGCCGGCAAGGGCTTCAGCCTGCGGGCACTGCTCGGACGCGACAGCGGCGCAAGGTCCGAGGCCGACTTCCTGCTGCCCGACCAGGCGTTCGTCTTTTCGGCCTCGAGCCCGTCGCGCGACCTGATCCAACTGCGCTGGGACATCGCTGACGACTATTACCTCTACCGCGACAAGTCCAGGGCGACCACGCCGACCGTCAGCGTCCAGCTCGGGCAGCTCGCGATTCCCGGCGGCGAGACCAAGGTCGACGAGTACTTCGGCGAACAGGTCGTGTTCCACGGCGACATGCGTGCGGACCTGCCGGTGTCCGTGGCCGCGGACGTGCAGACCGTGCAGGTCGACGTGACCTACCAGGGCTGTGCCGACGAAGGCCTCTGCTACCCGCCGATCCACAAGAGCGTGACCGTGACCCTCGCCTCTGCGACGGACGTCGCGGGCGGCGCGAGCGTGGCGGCCGCAACCGCCGCTGGCACGTCCACGCCGTTCCGCTCGGAGCAGGACCGGTTCGGCGACCTCGTCCGCAACGGCAGCCTGCTCGCGATGATCGGCATGTTCCTGCTCGCGGGCCTCGGCCTCGCGCTGACGCCGTGCGTCTGGCCGATGGTGCCGATCCTGTCGGGCATCATCGTCGGCGCCGGGTCCGGCACGCCCGTGACGCGCGGCCGCGCATTTTCGTTGTCGCTCGCCTACGTGCTCGGCATGGCGCTGACCTATGCGGTCGCGGGGGCCGCCTTCGCGCTCGCCGGCCAGCAGGCGCAGGCGTTCTTCCAGAAGCCCTGGATGATCGTGACGTTCGCGGCGCTGTTCATCTGGCTCGCGCTCGGCATGTTCGGCGTGTTCACGCTGCAGGCGCCCGCCTGGCTGCAGGAGCGCGTCTCGCGGCTCAGCGGCCAGCAGAAGCAGGGCACGCTGGTCGGCACGGCGATCGTCGGCTCGTTGTCGTCGCTGATCGTCACGGCGTGCGTCGCACCGCCGCTGGTCGGCGCGCTCGCGGTCATCGGCCAGACCGGTGACGTCGTCCGCGGTGCCCTGGCGTTGTTCGCGCTCGGGATCGGCATGGGCGCACCGTTGCTGCTGGTCGGCGCGTCGGCCGGTCAGTTCCTGCCGAAGGCGGGGCCGTGGATGGACGCGGTCAAGCAGTTCTTCGGCATCCTGATGCTCGCCGTCGCGCTGTGGATGCTGGGCCGGCTGCTGCCGGGGCCGCTCACGCTCGGGCTCTGGGCAGTGCTCGCCTTCGTCACGGGTTACTGGCTGCTGACGCTCGGCGGCAAGGGCGCGAGCGGCGGGCCGGCACTCGTGCGTCGCGGCATCGGCGTGCTCGCGATGGTCTACGGCGTGGCGTTGCTGGTCGGCGCGCTCGCGGGTCGCAGCGATCCGCTGCAGCCGCTCGCCGGTTTTGGCGCCCCGACCTCCGGCGCCGCCTCGGCTTCGGCCACGCACGGCCTGGCGTTCAAGCGCATCAAGAGCCTGCAGGACCTGGAGCGCGAACTCGCAGCCGCCCAGGCCGCGGGCAAGCCCGTGATGTTCGACTTCTATGCCGACTGGTGCGTCTCCTGCAAGGAAATGGAGAAGTACACGTTCACCGAGGCCCGTGTGCAGCACGCGCTCGCCGACGCCGTGCTGTTGCAGGCCGACGTCACGGCGAACGACGCGCAGGACCAGGCCCTGATGCAGCGGTTCGGAATCCTCGGCCCGCCCT
>DATMIB010000076.1:0-25553 GCA_035554635.1 Steroidobacteraceae bacterium
GAACGCGACGCCGAGCTCGATGCCGAGTTCGCGGCTGCGCTGCGCCGGGTCATGTCCTATGTGTTGCAGGACCACCGCTTCCTGCGGCCGACGATCGACACGATCTTCGCGCTCAAGGGGCTCGAGCGCATCGGCGACCACGCGACCAACGTCGCGGAGCAGGTGCTTTACATGATGGGGCGGGAGCCGCGCGCGGACGCCGCCTGAGCAGGAAAGCCGAAAGAAGAGTATGGAGTTCAGGGTTTAGAGTTCAGGCGGAAGCGCTTCACCTTCCCGCGTGCGGGAAAGGTCGCGCAAAGCGCGGGCGAGGGCGCCGGATCGCGGCGCGCGACGCGCTTCCGACTAGACTCCAGACTCTGAACTCTTCCCATTTTCCACCGGCCGCTACTCCCGCAGCAGCTCGTTGATGCCGACTTTGGCGCGGGTTTGCGCATCCACGCGCTTGACGATCACCGCGGCGTACAACGAGTACTTGCCGTTGGCGGCGGGCAGCGAGCCCGGCACGACCACGGCACCGGCCGGGATGCGGCCGTAGAGGACTTCGTCGCGCTCGCGGTCGTAGATGCGCGTGCTCTGGCCGACGTAGACGCCCATCGACAGCACGGCGCCTTCCTCGACGACGACGCCCTCGACGACCTCGGAGCGTGCGCCGATGAAGCAGTTGTCCTCGATGATGGTCGGGCTCGCCTGCAGCGGCTCGAGCACGCCGCCGATGCCGACGCCGCCCGAGAGGTGTACGTTGCGGCCGATCTGCGCGCAGGAGCCCACGGTCGCCCAGGTGTCGACCATCGTGCCTTCGCCGACGTACGCCCCGACGTTGACGTAGCTCGGCATGAGCACGGCGTTGCGTGCGATGTGTGCACCGCGGCGCACGACTGCAGGTGGCACGACCCGGACGCCGTCTGCCTTGAAGCGCTCCGCGTCGTGCGACGCGTACTTGAGCGGCACCTTGTCGTAGAACCGGGTGTAGCCGGCTTCGATCGGCACGTTGTCGAACAGCCGGAACGACAGCAGCACGGCCTTCTTGAGCCACTCGTTGACCCGCCACTGGCCGTCGACCTTTTCGGCGACGCGGACGCTGCCGGCGTCGAGCAGGCCGAGCGTGGTCTCGACGGCACCGATGATGCCGGACGGCGCGTTCGCGGGTGTCAGGGCTGCGCGGTCGGCGAACGCGGCATCGATCTTCTCGGCGAGGTTGGCGTAGGGATTGGCGGTCATGCTCGGCTCTTCGCGACGTCGAGTCGCTGCGTGTGCGATGCGAAACGGTGGTGGGAGGTAGGATACGCGAGGCGCCGCTGGACCGTCTGGCCGAGCATCGCCACAAATCCGCAACAATGACCGACGATGATGTCACGAAGTCGTCAAATATGTCGCCCCGCCGACATGCTGGCCGGATGAGGAGTCGGCCGTCCCCGTCATGACCGCCCGGACACGCGCCCGCATGCTCAAGGAGGCCTGGGTCGATCGCGACCTGAGCTGGCTGGAATTCAATCGGCGCGTGCTGGCGCAGGCGCTCGACGAGCGGGTGCCGCTGCTCGAGCGGCTCAAGTTCCTGGCGATCTTCACCGGCAACCTCGACGAGTTCTTCATGAAGCGCGTCGGCGCGATGCGTACGCGTGCGTATGCGAGCGCTGTCCCGGCGACGATCGAGGAGTTCAACGCGCACGTGCTCGAGCTGCGCGAGGCGCTGTTTCCGCTGCTGCTCGAGCAGGCGCACTGTTTCACCGAGCTGCGCCAGCGTCTCGTGCGTCACGGGGTGCGGCTCGCCGGCTGGAACGAGTTGAGCGCGGCCCAGCGCGCCGAGGCCGAGGACTACTTCGACCGCCACGTTTCCCCGGCACTGACGCCGCTGAGCTTCGACCCGGCGCACCCGTTCCCGTTCATGTCGAACCTGTCGACCTCGTGGGGTTTCGTGCTGTTCGACCCCGAACTCGACGAACGGCTGGTGGTGCGCGTCAAGGTGCCGAAGAACCTGCCGCAGTGGTTGCCGCTGCGGGCGGAGGTCGCCGCCGGCCACCGTTGTTTCGTGTCGCTGCAGGACGTCGTGCGGCACAACGCGCACAAGCTGTTCCCGGGTGTACAGGTCGAGGCGGCCACGCTGTTCCGCGTTTCGCGCAATGCCGACATCGCGATCGAGGAGGACAGCGACAACAGCATCCGCGAGCTGATCGAGGAGCAGGTCCGCCAGCGCCGCTTCCAGCCCGTCGTGCGACTCGAGTTCGGCGAGGCGCCGAGCCCGGAGTTGCGCGACGGTCTGCTCGCACGATTCGACCTGCGGGCCGGCGACGTGTACGAGCTGCCGGGCCTGCTCGATTACACGACGCTGTTCGAGATCGCCTCGCTGCCACTGCCGGGCCTGCGCGATGCACCGTGGACGCCCTTGCCCCCGCTCGGCATCGACCCGGACGGCGACATCTTCGCCTCGATCCGGGCGGGCGACGTGCTCGTGCACCATCCGTACGAGAGCTTCGACGCCTCGGTCGAGCGCTTCATCCGCGAGGCCGCGGACGACCCCGCGACGACGACGGTCAAGATGACCGTCTACCGGCTCGGCGACGACACGCCGTTCGTGCGCTCGTTGATCAAGGCGGCCGAGAACGGCAAGCAGGTCGCCTGCCTGGTCGAGCTCAAGGCGCGCTTCGACGAGGAGCGCAACCTTCACTGGGCCGAACAGTTGCAGCAGGCCGGCGACCACGTCATCTACGGCATGCGCGGACTCAAGACCCACACGAAGCTCGCGCTCGTCGTGCGTCGCGAGGGCGACGGCCTGCGCAGCTATGCGCACATCGGCACCGGCAACTACCACGTCAAGACCGCACGGCTCTACACCGACTTCGGGCTCTTCACCTGCGACCCGGTGCTGACCCGCGACGTGGTGACGCTGTTCCACCACCTGACGGGTTATTCACGCGCGCCGCGATTCGAGAAGCTGCTGGTGGCACCGCTCAACATGCGAACGCGCTTCATCGACCTGATCGGGCGCGAAGCCGCGAACGTGCAGGCAGGGCGCCCGGCGCGCATCGTCGCCAAGCTCAACCAGCTCGAGGATCCGCCCGTGTGCGAGGCGCTCTGCGAGGCGTCCAACGCCGGCGTGCCGATCGACATCATCGCGCGCGGCTTCTGCTGCCTGCGCCCCGGCGTGCCCGGGCTGACCGACAACGTGCGCGTACGCTCGATCATCGGCCGTTTCCTCGAGCACGCCCGTGTCTTCCACTTCGCAAACGGTCACGAGGACCCGCTCGACGGCGAGTTCTACCTCGGGTCCGCCGACTGGATGGACCGCAACCTGTCGCGGCGGGTCGAGGCGGTGACGCCGGTCGAGCAGCGGGCGCTGCGCGAACGGTTGTGGGAAGTCCTGCAGGTGCAGCTCGCCGACGAGCGCAATGCCTGGCTGCTGCAGAACGACGGCACTTACGTGCACGCAAGAGTGTCGGATCGGGCGAGCCGCGTCGCCCGCGACGGCAGCCACGTCACGCTGATGAAGCGGACGCGACAGCGCGCCCGTCGCTGATCGTGCCGCCCGTCACACGGGCAGGTACTCGAGGACCGTTGTGGCGATGCCGCCGCCGAGAGCGGCGCCCGCTACCACGTCGGTCGGGTAGTGCAGCCCGAGCACGACACGCGAGGTCGCGACCAGCAGGGCGAACGGCAGCAGCACCGCGGCGAGCTCGGGCACGTGCGCAGTCGCGATCGTCGTGAAGCAGGTCGCGTGCAGGGTGTGGCCCGAAGGGAAGCTGTAACGGTCGAGCGGTGCAGTGCCGAGACGTATGCCGTGGTGCGACAGGTAGGGGCGCTCGCGCACCAGTCGATGCTTCAACTGACGGTAGGTCGCGAGCCCGAGCAGCGCGGCGACGCACATCTGCGCCGCGATGCGCGCGCCGGCCTCCGAGCCGAGCGCAAAGGCGAGCATCAACAGGTACCAAACGAGACCGTCACCGAGGCGACTCACGAGCACGAACAGGCCGCGGATCGAGGCATGACGGCTGGTGCCGTTGATGCACAGGCACAGGGCCTGCTCGAGGGCGTCGAAACGACGCCAGAGTTGCGCGGTTCGGACGTTCTGCATCGTGACGCTCCCGGCCTCGGGGCGGAGGCCTGTGCGACGGGCAGCCTGCCTGGGCAGCGTTGCGGGCGCATTGCGCCCACGTGAAGCTCTCGTGACGTGTGGCCGATCCGCGCCGGCCCGCGAGCCGGCTCTTGGTCGAACAGCGCCGGCGTGCCGGGCCGTTTAACGCCGCTGTCATACGCGTCGGTCACGATGCCGTGCCGATGAAACTCGCCCTCGTCACCGATGCCTGGCTGCCGCAGACCAACGGCGTCGTCCGTACGCTCGCGACCACGGTCCAGCACCTGCATCAGCTCGACGTGCAGGTCGAAGTCCTGCATCCGCAGGAGTTTCGCACCGTGCCGTGTCCGACGTATCCGGAAGTCCGCCTGGCCCTCTTCGCGGGGCGCGCGCTGGCGCGGCGTCTCGAAGCCTTCGCACCCGACGCCGTGCACGTCGCCACCGAGGGTCCGCTCGGGCTCGCGGCACGCAACTGGTGTCGTCGAAACGACCGCGAGTTCACGACGGCGTATCACACGCAGTTTCCCGAGTACGTGCGCGCGCGTGCGCCGATTCCGCTCGCGCTGACGTACGCGGCGCTGCGCTGGTTTCACGGCGGTGCGCGACGCACGCTGGTCGCGACGCCGTCGATGCGGCACGAACTCGAAAAGCGTGGGTTTCGCAACGTCGCACCCTGGAGTCGTGGCGTCGACGCCGACCTGTTCCGGCCGCGCGGCAAGGACTTTCTCGATCTGCCGCGACCACTCTGGCTGTACCTCGGTCGTGTCTCCGTCGAGAAGGGCATCGACGAGTTTCTGCGCCTCGACCTGCCCGGCACCAAGGTCGTCGTCGGCGACGGTCCGGCACGCCCTCGATTGCAGGCCGAATTCCCGGCCGCGCATTTCGTCGGCTTCCGCCACGGCGAAGAGCTCGCGCGGTACGTCGCCGCGTGCGACGTGTTCGTGTTTCCGAGCCGGACTGACACGTTTGGCCTGGTCATGCTCGAGGCGATGGCGTGCGGCCTCCCGGTCGCGGCCTATCCGGTCACCGGTCCCGTCGATGTCGTCGTCGACGGCGTCACCGGCGTGCTGGACGAAGACCTGCGTGCAGCCGCACTGCGTTGTCTTGCGCTCGACAGCGCTGCGTGTCGTGCGCTCGCGCTGAAGTACTCGTGGGCCGCGTGCACGGAGCAGTTCCGTGCCGCACTCGCACCGCTCGCGTCCGGGCCTGCGCCGGCATGTGACGTGCACGAGAACGGGGCACGCGGCACGGCCTAGCGATTTCTACGCTGGTCCGGTCCGGCGTGACCGGACTACGCTCCCGGCCTTGTCCGGTCAGTGCGAGCGCCGCATGAGCATCACCGCACCGTCTCGCGCAGACGCCGGCGTGGCGATCGACCCGACACTGGTCGAGGCGCTCGCGCGCGAGTCTGGCGAAGCCGAGCAGGAAGTCGAACGGATCCTGCGCGAAGAGGTGCAGCGGCTCGCTGCACAAGCACGTATCAACACGTTCGTCACCGTGCTCGCGACGAGCAGCGTGCGCACCCGCCTCAGGCACCAGACGGCGCGACCGCACTGAGGCCACGCGTCTCCCGTAACCGCGTGGCGGAGCCGTGCCTGTCGTCGCCCCTCGGGCGTCGGCGATCCTGGATGCTATTGGCGTCGCCAGCGCCGCCACTCGCGGTGCACGTGCCGCTCGAGATCGCGCGGCCGTGGGCCGTAGATGCGTGCGCCCAGCTTGAATGCTCGTCGCGCGAGCTTGTCGCGACGCTGGGCGATTGCACGCAGGGCCGATTCGTTGGCCGCGCCGCGCCCGCCCGGTCGCGTTGCAAGGTGCGCGGCGACCAGCGCGAGGTCGTGCTCCTGGCCCAGCACCTCCGACAGTCGACGCAGATCCTCGACGACGGGACGCAGCCCGTCGGGGTCGACGACCGCGAACAGATCCAGCACGTGCCAGTAGCGCTTGGCGTGGCGGCGCCAGGCGTGCAGTCGTGCGCCGGACGGATCGGGCTCGGTGGCCGCCGCCATGGCACGTCGGCCGCGGCGATAGACCGCGCGCAGGCCGGGGCCGAGTGCCGTCCAGCCGCGATGGGCGAGCGGCGCGTCCGCCAACCGTTCGAGGCCCGGGCGCAACAGCCGGCAGGCAGTCGCTGGGTCGACGGGTGGAATCCAGTGGCGACCGGGCACGCGTGGCGGCTCCCGGAGCGACGCCGCCGTCGCCCTGGACAGGCCCTGGCCCTTGCGGATTCGGGCATAGGTGCGCGCGAGTACCGTCGCATCGCGGCTGGCCGCAAAGCTCTTGCCGGTGGCTCGAAGGGCGTCGTCGCAGGTTTCGAAGTCGTGCTCTTCGAGCGCGCGTCGCAGCAGCGCGAGCAGGGCGCGCGCCCGCTTCAGGCGTTTGCGCGCCTCGTGGACGTCCGTCGACGACAGCGGGCGACCGCCGGCGAGGCGTGCGGCGGTCACTGTCAAGTCCAGCAACAGCAGGTTGCGCACAGCGGTGACCGTGGCCGGTCCGCGTGCCTCAGTGTGCGGGCGACGCGTCATCTGGATCATTCTGCGCCGTGCGGCGGCGCCGCGAACCACACGCCGACGACCAGTTCGAGCAGTACTTCGCCGACCCGGGCAGGAAGCTCCCGATCGTGGCCCTGGTCTTGCCCGGTGTGTAGAGCCTGGCGCGGCCGGTGAGCCGGGTCGTTATCCGCGACCCGCTGCAGTGACGAACGCGGCGATCCGTTCGGCCGCAGCGACACAGTCGTCGAGCTGTGCCACGAGCGACACACGCACGCGTCCGCGCCCTGGGTTGCCCGCACCGGCGTCGCGGCCGAGATAGGAGCCCGGCAGCACCGTCACGTGCTGTCGTTCGAACAGGCCGCGCGTGAACGACTCGTCGTCCCCAACGGGCAGCCAGAGGTAGAAGCCGCCGGCCGGGATCGGCACGGCCTGCTGCCACGCCTCCGCCAGGATCGGCGTGACGCGCCTGAACTTCTCGCGATAGAGCCGGCGGTTCTCGACGACGTGCATCTCGTCCTGCCAGGCCGGGATGCTCGCGAGCTGGGTGTGCTCCGGCACGGCACAGCCGTGGTAAGTGCGGTAGAGGCGGTAGCGCGCCAGGAACTCCGCGTCGCCGGCGACGAAGCCCGAGCGCAGGCCCGGCACGCTCGAGCGCTTCGACAGGCTGTGGAAGACGACGCAGCGCTCGAACGCCGTGTTGCCCGCAGCCCAGGCGGCCTGCAGCAGGCCGGGCGGGGGAGCAGTCTCGTCGAAATAGAGCTCCGAATAGCATTCGTCGGAGGCGATCACGAAGTTGTGTCGCGCCGCCAGTTCGAGCGCGCGACGCAGGTAGTCGATCGGCATCACGGCGCCGGTCGGGTTGCCGGGCGTGCAGAGGAACAGCACTTCGCAACGGTCCCAGGTCGCGGCGTCGACCGCGTCGAGGTCGGGCAGGTAGCCCTGGGCCGCCGTGCAGTTCAGAAACCGGGGCTCGGCCCCGGCGAGCAGCGTCGCGCCTTCGTAGATCTGGTAGAACGGGTTGGGCATCAGCACGAGCGGACGTCGCCCGCGTGCCTTGCTGCCCTCGCTGCGAGCCTCGCTGTCGACGGCCGCCTGCACGAACGAGAACAACGCCTCACGCGTGCCGTTGACGGGCAACACCATGTCTTCCGCACGAACGGCCTCCGCGGGCAATCCGAATCGGCGCTCGAGCCAGCGTGCGATCGCTGCGCGCAATGCGGGCAGACCCAGCGTCACGGGGTAGTTGCCGAGCGTGCGCAAGCCGTCGACCAGCGCCTCGGCGATGAACGCCGGTGGGGTGTGCCTGGGCTCTCCGATCGACAGCGGCACGTGTCGTAGCGTGGCCGGCGGATTCGTGCCGGCGAGCAATACACGCAGCCGCTCGAACGGGTAGGGCTGCAGCAGGTCGATGCGAGGATTCATGGAGGAAGAGTTCAGAGTCTAGAGTCTAGAGTTTAGTCGGAAGCGGAGCCGCAGCCCTCGACGGGGTTGCCGCCTGAACGAGTCGCTCGTCAACGGAGGCAAATAGGAGCTCGATGCGCGAACGCGCTTCCGACTAGACTCTAAACTCTAGACTCTTCCGGCTTCTTCCTGTCCAGCGCAGCGTTCAGGCGCTCCTGCAGGCGCTTGCGTGCGGCTTCGTCGAGCGGCCTGCCGTGAGCGTCGCTGAGGTAGAAGACGTCCTCGGCGCGCTCGCCGATGGTCATGATCTTGGCCGTCACGACGTCGATCTGCTCCGCGAGGAACACCTTGCCGATTTCCGAGAGCAGGCCGGGCCGGTCGCCGGCGATGATCTCGAGCACGGTGCGGTCCTGCAGCGGGTCCTCGCTGAACGTGATCTGCGTCGGCGTCGAGAACATGCGCACTTGCCGCGGTGCGCGCCGCGTCACGACCGGCAGCTCGGCCTCGGTGCTCTGCAGCACGCGGCGCAGCTGCTGTTCGATCTGCTGGGCGCGCTGGCGGTCTGCGATCGGCTGCCCGGTGTCCTCGAGCACGAGGTAGGTGTCGACGCCGAGGCCATCCTCGAGCGGCGTGATCCGCGCGTCGACGATGTTGAGGCCCATCTGGTCGAGCACGGCGGTCGTGCGTGCGAAGTTCTGCTGGCGGTGCGGCCCGACGGTCAGCACGGCATTGCCGCCACGCTCGACCTCCGTGCGCACGGCCACGAGCAGCGACACGTCGTCGGGTTCCGTCGCGGCAAGCAGCCGGGTGTGCCAGGCGACCTCGGTCGCCGAGTAGCGCAGGAAATAGGCCGCATTGAAGCGCCGCCAGATCTGTTGCGCGCGATCGCGCGAGACGTGTTCGAGGTCGAGCAGCTCGAGCGCGTGCGCCCGCGTTTCGGCGACGAGCTCCTCGTGCTCGAGCGGCGTCTCGAGGCCGCGACGCAGCACGCGTCGCACGCGTTCGTAGAAGTCGTGGAACAGCGACGCTTTCCACGAGTTCCAGAGTTTCGGGTTGGTGCCACGGACGTCGGCGACCGTGAGCAGGTAGAGGTAGTCGAGGTGCGTCTGGTCGCCCACCGTGCGCGCGAACTCCTGAATCACCTTCGGGTCCGAGATGTCCTTTTTTTGCGCCGTCACGGAAAAGACCAGGTGGTTGCGCACGAGCCAGGCGACGAGCTTGGCGTCGTAGCGCGACAGCCCCTGCTCGAGGCAGAACGCCTCGGCGTCGACGGCGCCGAGTTCGGAGTGGTCGCCGCCGCGGCCCTTGGCGACGTCGTGGAACAGCGCCGCGAGGTAGGCGACTTCCTGGCGCTGGATCGTCGCCATGATCCGCGACAGTGCGGGCAGCTCGTGCTCGAAGCGGGGCAGGGCGAGGCGGCGCAGGTTGCGCAGCACGAACAGGATGTGCGCGTCGACGGTATAGGCGTGGAACAGGTCGTACTGCATGCGGCCGACGACGCGACCGAACGCCGGGATGTAGCGGCCGAGCACGCCGTACAGGTTCATGCGGCGCAGCTCGTGCGTGACGCCGTCGGGCGCCCGCAGCAGTTCGAGGAACAGCCGGTGGTGACGCGGGTTCTGGCGGAACTCCTCGTCGATCAGCCACAGGTGACGGCCGAGCAGGCGGATCGTCGTGGCGCGCACGCCGCGCACGCCTGGCGTGTCCTGCATCAGCCGGAACAGTTCGAGGATCGCCGACGGGTTGCGCACGAACGTGCTGTCGCCGGTGACCTCGAGGTAGTCGTTGCGCAACTGGAAACGCGGGTTCAGCGGCACGATCGTGCTTTCGCCCTCCGCGTTGAGGATCGCCTCGCGGAACAGCTGCAGCAGCATTTCGTTGAGCAGGCTCACGTCCATGACGGTGCGGTAGTACCGCTGCATGAACTGCTCGACCGCGAGCGTGTAGGTGGCGTCCTCGTAGCCGAACATCTTCGCGATGCGGATCTGGTGGTCGAACAGCAGCCGGTCCTCGCGGCGACCGGTCAGCGTGTGCAGCGCGAAGCGCACCTTCCAGAGGAAGGCCTGCGCCTGTCGCAGCCGTCGCATCTCGGCCGCTGTCAGGAAGCCGTGGCCGACCAGCTCGTCGAGCGTCTCGGCGCCGAAGTGACGCTTGGCGACCCAGCCGATCGTCTGGATGTCGCGCAGGCCGCCGGGGCTCGCCTTGACGTTGGGTTCGAGGTTGTAGCCGGTGTCGTGGTAGCGGTGATGCCGCGCCTGCTGCTCGGCCGCCTTGGCCTCGAAGAATGCCTTCGACGACCAGACCTTGTCCTGCGCCAGCGCCCGGCGCATCGACTGGAACAGGTGCTCGGGGCCCGCGAGCAGGCGCGCCTCGATGAAGGTCGTGGCGACGCTCACGTCGGCCGCGCTCTCGCGCTGGCAGTCGTCGATCGTCCGCACGGCATGGCCGACCTCGAGGCCGATGTCCCAGAGGAAGGCGAGGAAGCGTTCGATGCCGGCCTCGGCCTCGACCACCTCGCTCTTGGGCAGCAGGATCAGCACGTCGATGTCGGAGCAGGGGTGCAGCTCGCCGCGGCCATAGCCGCCGACCGCGATCAGGTTGACGTCCCGGGCGTGGGCGCCGACGTGCAGTTGCCACGCCCCGCGCAGCACGACGTCGACCATCCGGGCGCGGTCGCGCACCAGGCCCTCGACCGGCTCGTCATCGGCGAAGCGCTGCTTGAGGCTCGCGTCGCCGTCGGCGAGCGCCTGGCGGAAGGAGGCGACCGGATCGGCCCCGGCCTGCAGCGCAGCCGGCAGGACGTTCAGGAACGCCCACGGCGGCTGGGCCACCGTGGCGGGGCCCGCCTCGATGTCGTCGTACGGTGCGACGGGGCTGTTCACGCCGGCGGCTGCTCGCCGGCGCCCAGTGTCAGGACCTCGAAGCCGTCCCGTGTGACGAGGATCGTGTGCTCCCACTGTGCCGAGAGCGAATGGTCGCGCGTGATCACGGTCCAGCCGTCCGGCAGCAGGCGCACCTCGCGGCGGCCGGCGTTGACCATCGGCTCGATCGTGAAGGTCATGCCTTCCTGCAGCACGAGGCCGGTGCCCGGCGTGCCGTAGTGCAGCACCTGCGGGTCTTCATGAAAGCCGCGGCCGATGCCGTGGCCGCAATACTCGCGGACCACCGAGTAATGGTTGGCCTCGACGAACTTCTGGATGGTGGCGCCGATGTCGCCGAGGTGCGCGCCGGGGCGCACCTGGCGGATGCCGAGCCACATGGCCTGGTAAGTCAGGTCGCAGAGACGCTGCGCGTGCGGCAACGGCTTGCCGACGTGGAACATCCGGCTCGTGTCACCGTGGAAGCCGTCCTTGATCACGGTGATGTCGAGGTTGACGATGTCGCCCTGCTTGAGCCGCTTGTCGCCGGGGATGCCGTGACAGACAACGTGGTTGATCGAGGTGCAGATCGACTTCGGGAAGCCGCGATAGCCGAGCGGGGCCGGCACGGCCTGCTGCACTTCGACGATGTGCTCGTGGCAGATGCGGTTGAGCTCGTCGGTCGTCACGCCGGGCACGACGTGCGGGCCGATCATGTCCAGCACCTCGGCGGCGAGACGACCGGCCACGCGCATGGCCTCCTGGTCGGCCGGGCTCTTGAGCTGGACACGACCGATCCCGTCGGCAGCCGGGGTCACAGGGACGGGTTGGGGTTCGTGCATCAGGCGCATCCGTGGGGGACCTCGGATCCCGAGGTGAGGGCTCCGTAAGTATTTGATAATCCGAGGTCGCGATGGTATAAAGCGCGGCCTTTTTTGACAACGAAATCCGCACACGCACCGTCACATGGGGCTGGGTGCCTGGAAAACCGCGAGGTTCCCCGGGTTGCCGCATGGGGTGCGTGGAGGTTCAACCCTTCAAGGAGTTTTCTGATGACCGGCATGTCCATGCGACAGATGCTGGAAGCGGGTGTTCATTTTGGACACCAGACCCGCTTCTGGAACCCGAAGATGTCTCCCTTCATCTTCGGCGAACGTAACCGTATCCACATCATCAACCTCGAGCAGACCCTCCCGCTGTTCCTGGAAGCCTCCGCGTTCATCAAGAACGTGGTCGCCGACGGCGGCAAGGTGCTGTTCGTGGGCACGAAGCGCTCGGCGCGCGAAGCGATCGCTGCCGAAGCGCAGCGCTGCGGCATGCCCCACGTGAGCCACCGCTGGCTCGGCGGCATGCTCACCAACTTCAAGACCATCCGCCAGTCGATCCGTCGTCTCGCCGAGATCGACGAGATGCAGGCGAGCGGCGTGCTGGAGCAGCGCAGCAAGCGCGAAGCGCAGATGCTGCGCCGCGAGCGCGACAAGCTCGAGCGCAGCCTCGGCGGCATCAAGGACATGGAAGGCCTGCCGGACGTCATGTTCGTGATCGACGTCGGTCACGAGAACATCGCGATCCACGAAGCGCAGAAGCTCGGCATCCCGGTCGTCGCGGTCGTCGACACGAACTGCTCGCCCGATGGCATCAGCTACGTGATCCCGGGCAACGACGACGCCATGCGCGCGATCCAGCTCTACGCCGCGGGCGTCGCCGACGCCGTGATCGAAGGCCGTTCCACGATCGTGGAAGTGCCGGTCGGCGAGGACGAATTCGTCGAGCTCGACGAGGAAGGCAAGCCGCGCGCCCGCGCCGGCCAGCCGAAGCCGCAGCAGCGTGGCGGCCGTGGCGCCCCCGCGCGCAAGAAGACCGCCGGTGGCGGTGCCCGCCGTCCGAAGCCGGCCGCCGACGACTCCGCGGTCGTCGAGCAGCAGCGCGAGGAACTGGTCGAGGCCGACCCGGAGGAGAGCGCCGAGGCGTTCATGGCCCGTCGCGAAGCCTCGCGCAAGAAGGGTCCGGCGACGGCGGCTGCCCCGGCTGCTGAGGCCCCGGCCGCTGCCGAAGCGCCGAAGACCGAGGGAGCCTGATCATGGCCGTCACCGCAGAAGCAGTGAAGGCACTGCGTGAACGCACCGGCGCCGGCATGATGGAGTGCAAGAAGGCACTCGTCGAAACCAACGGCGACCTCGAGGCTGCCGCCGAGATCATGCGCAAGTCGGGCCTCGCCAAGGCCGACAAGAAGGCCGGCCGCGTGGCCGCCGAAGGCGTGATCGTCATCGAGCGTTCGACCGACGGCAAGCAGGCCGCGCTGGTCGAAGTGAACTCGGAGACGGACTTCGTCGCCCGCCAGGACGACTTCCAGGCGTTCGCCGCGGAAGTCGCCAAGGTGGCGCTGGCCACGAAGCCGGCTGACCTCGAGGCCCTGCTCGCCGCGAAGCTCGCTTCGGGCAAGTCGGTCGAGGAGACGCGCCGCGAGCTGATCGCGCGCATCGGCGAGAACATCGGCGTGCGCCGCTTCGAGCTGATCGCGACCGACGCGGCACTCGCGACCTACCGCCACGGCACGCGCATCGGCGTGGTCGTGGCGCTCCAGGGCGGCGACGACGCGCTCGGCCACGACCTCGCGATGCACATTGCGGCGATCAACCCGCAGTACCTGTCGGGCGACGAAGTGCCGGCCGACCAGGTCGCGAAGGAAAAGGACATCTTCGTGGCGCAGGTGGCGCAGGATCCGAAGGCGGCGGGAAAGCCGGCCGACATCATCGCCAAGATGGTCGACGGCAAGATCCGCAAGTTCCTCGGCGAGATCACGCTGCTCGGCCAGCCGTTCGTGAAGGACGACAAGCAGACCGTGGAACAGGTCCTGAAGAAGGCCAACGCGAAGGTGCTGCGCTACGTCCGTTACGAAGTCGGCGCGGGCATCGAGAAGAAGCAGGAGAACTTCGCCGAAGAGGTCATGGCCCAGGTCCGGGGCGCGTAAGCACCCCACCGGCTCGACTGAGCGTTTCTCCCGGAACCCCGCGCAAGCGGGGTTCCTTATAATGGCCGGACCCTTTTGCCTGGCACAGACGATGGAACCATCCGCAGACACGCAACCCCGCAACCGCCGCGTCCTCGTCAAGCTGTCCGGCGAGGCCCTCATGGGCGCCGAGGACTACGGCATCGATCCTGTGTTCCTGCGCCGTCTCGCCCACGAAATCCGCAGCGTCCGCGAACTCGGCATCGAGATCGCGATCGTGGTGGGCGGCGGCAACCTGTTCCGCGGTGCGGGCCTCGCGCGCGCCGGCATGGACCGCGTCACGGGCGACCACATGGGCATGCTCGCCACGGTCATGAACTCGCTCGCGATGCAGGACGCGCTCGAGTCGATCGACGTGTCGACGCGCGTGATGTCCGCCGTGCGCATCAACGAGGTCTGCGAGGACTACATCCGCCGCCGCGCGATCCGCCACCTCGAGAAGGGGCGTGTCACGATCTTCGCGGCCGGCACCGGCAACCCGTTCTTCACGACCGACACGGCCGCGAGCCTGCGCGCGATCGAGATCGAGGCCGACCTGCTGCTCAAGGCCACCAAGGTCGACGGCATCTACGACGCGGACCCGGTCACCCACCCGGGCGCGGTCCGCTACGACCGCCTGACCTACGACCAGGTGCTCGACCAGCGGCTCAACGTGATGGACGCCACCTCGATCGTGCTGTGCCGCGACCACAAGCTGCCACTGCGCGTATTCAACCTGAACGATCCGGGTGCCCTCGTGCGCGCCGCCGGCGGCGGCGACATCGGCACGCTGGTCACGATCTGAGACGGCGGTAGCCGTTCGTAAGGGAGTTGTTGCGATGCTCGAAGACATCAAGAAGGACGCCACCGACCGCATGGGCAAGTGCGTCGCCGTGTTTCGCCAGGAACTGAAGCGGCTGCGCACGGGCCGCGCCAGCACGTCGCTCGTCGACCACATCCGCGTCGACTACTACGGCGCCGAGTCGCCGCTGAACCAGGTCGCGAACGTCTCGGTCGAGGACGCGCGCACGATCACGATCGTGCCGTTCGACAAGCAGATGGTCGGCACGATCGAAAAGGCGCTGATGAAGTCGGACCTCGGCGTCACGCCGACCACGGCGGGGAGCGTGATCCGGGTGCCGCTGCCCGCGCTGACCGAGGAACGTCGCCGCGACCTGACCAAGGTCGTCAAGCACGAGGCCGAGAGCGCGCGCGTCGCGATCCGCAACGTGCGCCGCGACGTGCTGCAGGACATCAAGGAGATGCTCAAGGAGAAGCTGATCTCCGAGGACATCGAGCGCAAGGCGCACGAGGAAGTCCAGAAGCTCACCGACAAGCACGTCGCCGACGTCGATGCGGTGATGCAAGAGAAGGAAAAGGAACTGATGCAGGTCTGAGCCGTGGCGCAACCTCGTGCGGGCGCGCCGGGCATGCCTCGCCACGTCGCGGTCATCATGGACGGCAACGGCCGCTGGGCACAGCGCCGCGCGCTGCCGCGTCACCTCGGCCACCGCGCCGGGGCCAAGGCCGTGCGCGCCACGATCGAGGGCTGCGCACGTCGCGGCGTCGAGGCGCTCACGGTGTTCGCGTTCTCGAGCGAGAACTGGAAGCGGCCGGGCGAGGAAGTCGACAAGCTCATGGAGCTGTTCGTCGAGTCGATCGACAAGGAGGTCGACGAACTGCACGCGAACCAGATCCGCGTGCGGTTCATCGGCGATTTTTCGCGTCTGCGCAACGGCCTGCCCGAAAAGATCGCCGCGGCCGAGGCACGCACCGCCGGCAACACGCGCATGACGTTCTACGTGGCCGTGTCCTACGGTGGCCGTTGGGACATCGCCAATGCCGCGCGGCGCCTTGCAGGCCGCGTCGCCGCGGGCGAGTTGCCGGTCGCGGCAATCGACGAAGCCGCGCTCGGGGCCGAACTGCAGCTGCACGACGCGCCGGAGCCCGACCTCTTCATCCGCACCGGCGGGGAGCGCCGCATCAGCAACTTCCTGCTGTGGCACCTCGCTTACACCGAACTCTATTTCTGCGACACCCTGTGGCCCGACTTCGACGACGCCGCGCTCGAGGCGGCGCTGCAACACTATGCCCGTCGCCAGCGACGGTTCGGCCTGACGCCGGCACAGGCGCTCGGCCATGAGTAGCGCACTGCGGGCCCGCATCGCGACGGCACTGCTGCTCGCGGCGGTCGTGATCGTCGTGCTGGTGTTCCTGCCGCCGGCGATCGCGGCGGTGCTGATCTCGATGGCGATCTTCGCGGCCGGCTGGGAATGGGCCGCGTTCGCGCGTATCACTTCGGTCGCCGGGCGGCTGATCTACGCCGCCGCGATCGTGATCGTGCTGGCCGGCGCCGAGGTGCTCGCGCGCGATCCGCACCTGCTCGAGCTGATGCTGCGGGCGGCCGCGATCTGGTGGCTGCTGGCGTTTGCCTGGCTGGCGCTGCGCGCCGAGGCCGGCGGTCGTCTCGCGGCCGCGGCGGTCGGGTTTCTCGTGCTGGTGCCGGCGGGGCTCGGCCTCGAACACCTGGTCGAGTTGCGCCCGCACGGCCAGTTGCTGCTGCTGTTCCTGCTCGTGCTCATCGCCGCCGCGGACGTGGGCGCCTACTTCGGCGGGCGTCGTTACGGACGACGCAAGCTCGCGCCGCACGTGAGCCCGGGCAAGACCTGGGAAGGCTTCGCCTGCGGCATGCTCGCGGCCGCGCTGGTCGGCGCGATCGGCGCCGTGCTGTTCGAAGTGCCGTTCTGGCCGTGGCTGTTCCTGTGCGAGCTCGTGGCGCTCGTGTCGGTCGTGGGCGACCTGACCGAGAGCATGTTCAAGCGCCACGTCGGGCTCAAGGACAGCAGCGCGATGCTGCCGGGGCACGGCGGCCTGCTGGACCGCATCGACAGCCTGACCGCGGCCGCACCGACGTTCCTGCTCGGCCTGCTGGCGCTGGGGCTGCAGCCGTGAGACGCGTCGCCGTCCTCGGCAGCACCGGCAGCATCGGTGTCAGCACGCTCGACGTGCTCGCACGGCATCCGGACCGTTACGTCGTCACGGCGCTCGCCGCGTCGACGCGACGCGAAGCGCTCGCCGAGCAGTGCCTGCGCTTCCGCCCGCGGGTTGCCGTGCTCGAGGATCCAGTGCAGGCCCGGGGGCTGGCCGAGGACCTGCGGTCCGTCGGCTGTCCGACCGAGGTGCGCTGCGGCGCGCAGGCGCTCGCCGAAGTCGCCGGCAGCAGCGAGGTCGACGTCGTCATGGCCGCGATCGTCGGTGCGGCCGGCCTGCCGTCGACGCTGGCCGCCGCATCGAGCGGCAAGCAGGTGCTGGTCGCGAACAAGGAATCGCTCGTGCTCGCCGGCGCACTGGTGGTCGAGGCGGCGCGCCGCAGCGGCGCCACCATCGTGCCGATCGACAGCGAGCACAACGCGATCTTCCAGTGCATGCCCGCGACGCTCGCGACCGGCGTGGCACCGAGGGGCGTGCGTCGCATCCTGCTGACCGCATCGGGCGGCCCGTTCCTGCGCGCCACGCGCGAGCAGATGATGCACGTCACGCCCGACCAGGCCTGCGCGCATCCGCGCTGGCGCATGGGTCGCAAGATCTCGGTCGACTCCGCCACGCTGATGAACAAGGGCCTCGAGCTGATCGAGGCGTGCGTGCTGTTCGGCATGGAACCGGCTGCCGTCAGCGTGGTCGTACATCCGCAGAGCATCGTGCATTCGATGGTGGAGTACGTGGACGGGTCGATCCTGGCGCAGCTCGGCAACCCGGACATGCGCACGCCGATCGCCCACGCCCTCGGTTGGCCGGAGCGCATCGGCTCCGGTGTAGAATCGCTCGACCTGGTGGCGGCGGCACGGCTCGATTTCGAGGCCCCCGACGTCGTGCGCTTCCCGTCGCTGGGGCTCGCCCGGGCGGCCGCCGAGGCGGGCGGCACGGCACCTGCGGCGCTGAACGCGGCGAACGAAGTCGCGGTCGCGGCCTTCCTCGAGGGCCGGCTCGGCTTCCTGGGCATCCCGGCGCTGGTCGAAGACGTGATGTCGGCACACCACACGGAGCCGGCGCGCGAGCTGGCGGACGTGCTCGCCGCGGACCAGTGGGCGCGCCTGCAGGCACGGTCGCGGCTGGCCACGGTCCATTGACGCGGAGATGACGATATTGACCTACGTGCTGGCGTTCCTCGTGGCCATAGGCGTGCTCGTCGCCGTGCACGAATACGGCCATTTCTGGATGGCGCGCCGCATGGGCATCAAGGTCCTGCGGTTCTCGATCGGCTTTGGCAAGGTGCTCTGGTCGCGGCGCGGCAATGACGGTTGCGAGTTCGCATTTTCTGCAATCCCCTTAGGCGGTTACGTCAAACTCCTCGACGAGCGCGAAGGTCCGGTCGCGCCGCAGCTGCTCGAGCAGGCCTACAACCGCAAGCCGGTCTGGCGTCGGATCATGGTCCTGATCGCCGGACCGCTCGCCAACTTCCTGTTCGCCGCGGTCGCCTACTGGGTGCTGTTCGTGGTCGGCATCCCCGCGCTCAAGCCGGTCATCGGCGACGTGACGGCCGATTCCGCGGCGGCCCGGGCCGGCCTGCGCAGCGGCGACGCGATCGTCGCCGTGGACGGGCAGCCCGTCGCGACGCGCGAGGCGGCCGTGCTCGCGATCCTCGATCGGCTGATGGGTGGCGCGACGCTCGAGGTCGAAGTGCGCGGCGACGAAGGGCAGGGCCACGCACGCACTCTCGACTTCGCACTGCCGGAGGACCGGCGGGCGCTCACCGAGCCCGGCGCGCTGCTGCCGGGGCTCGGGTTCGACTTCTGGTATCCGACGGTGCCGACCGAGATCGGCACGATCGTCGCCGGCAGCGCGGCCGAGACGGCGCGGCTGCAGGTGGGCGACCGCATCGTGGCGGTCGATGGGCAAGCGGTCGACGACTTCGCGGCGCTAGTGAAGATCGTGCAGCCGAGCCCGGGCAGGACGCTGCAGTTCACGGTCGACCGGCACGGTGAAACCTTCGACGTGCCGATCGAGGTGCAGGCCCACCGCGAGGGCGACCGCCTCGTCGGCCGCATCGGCATCCAGCCGGTGGCGATGCTCGCGGTGCCCGAAGGGATGAAGGCCGTCGAGCGTTACGGCGTCCTCGACGCCACCGGTCGCGCGGTCGAGAAGACCTGGAACATGTCCGTGCTGACCGTGCGCATGATCTGGAACGTCGCGACGGGCGACGTCTCGGTCAAGAACCTGAGCGGCCCGATCAACATCGCCGAATACGCCGGTTTCTCCGCGCGACAGGGCATACTCTCGTTCCTTTCGTTCCTCGCGATCGTGAGCGTGAGCCTGTTCGTGCTGAATCTGCTGCCCATCCCGATCCTCGACGGCGGCCAGGTCGTCTACCAGCTGGCCGAACTGGTCAAGGGCAGCCCCCTGTCGGAGCGGGCGCAGGCGGTCGGCCAGCAGATCGGCATCCTGCTGCTGCTCGTCCTGATGAGTTTCGCCTTCTACAACGACCTGTCACGGTTGTTCAGCTGAGACCAACCAGAAAAATGCGATTGAAGTACGCGGCCGCCCTGCCGGCCCTCCTTGCCGTGCCTGCCGTCCTCGCCCAGTCCGCGGGCGGTGCGGAATTCACGGTCGGCGACATCCGGATCGAAGGCCTGCAGCGCATCACCGAGGGCACGGTCTACAACTACCTGCCGGTCAACATCGGCGACCGCCTCGACAACCGTCGCATCGACGAGGCGTTGCGCGCGCTGTACGCCACCGGCTTTTTCCGTGACGTCGAGCTGCGCCGCGACGGCGGCACGCTCGTGATCGCCGTGCTGGAGCGACCGTCGATCGAGTCGTTCACGATCACCGGCAACAAGGACATCAAGACCGAGGACCTCGAGAAGTCGCTGCGCAACGTCGGTCTCGCGCGCGGCAAGACCTTCAACCAGTCGACGCTCGACGAGGTCACGCGCTACCTGACCGACCAGTACTACTCGCGCGGCAAGTACGCCGTGAAGGTCGACACCAAGGTCGAGGAGGTCCCCGGCAACCGCGTCAAGCTCGCGATCGACGTCGTCGAGGGCAAGCGCTCGCGCATCCGCCAGATCAACGTCGTCGGCAACGAGGCGTTCAGCGACGAGGACCTGCTCGAGCCGTTCAAGCTGCGCACGCCGAACTGGCTCTCGTGGTATCGCCAGGACGACCGCTATTCGCGCGAGGAACTGTCGGGCGACATGGAGAAGCTGCGCTCGTACTACCTCGACCGCGGCTACGCGAACATGACCGTCGAGTCGACGCAGGTCGCGATCTCGCCGGACAAGGAAGACATCTTCATCACGCTGAACGTCAAGGAGGGCGAGGTCTATCGCGTCTCCGACGTCAAGATCGCGGGCAACCTCGTGGTGCCCGAAGCACAGTTGCGGGCGCTGCTCGCGGTGCGTCGCGGCGACATCTTCTCGCGCAAGATGATCACCGCGACGACCGAGCTGATGCAGCTGCGCCTGGGCCAGGACGGCTACGCGTTCGCCAAGATCGACCCGGTGCCGAAGGAGAACAAGGAGACGAAGGAGATCGAGATCACCTTCCTCGTCGACCCGGGCAACCGCGCCTACGTGCGCAACATCACCTTCAGCGGCAGCACCGGCATCAACGACGACGTGTTGCGCCGGGAAATGCGGCAGATGGAGGGGGCCTACCTCTCCAACGCCGCGGTCGAGCGCGGCAAGCAGCGCCTGCAGCGGCTGCCGTACATCGAGAAGGTCGAAGTCGAGACCAACCCGGTGGCCGGCACGCCGGACCTCGTCGACGTCAACTACACGATCAAGGAAGGCCTGCCCGGCCAGTTCAGCGGCGGCATCGGCTATTCCGAGTCGCAGTCGATCCTGCTGAACGGCAGCTTCGTGCACAGCAATTTCATGGGCACCGGCAACCGTGTCGCGGCCGAGATCAACGCCGGCCAGTACAGCAAGGTGTTCAGTCTCTCGCATACCGACCCGTACACGACGGTCGACGGTGTCGCGCGCACGGTGTCGGCGACCTACCGCCGGATCGAGCAGTACACGACCGCCTCGTCGGACTTCGAGACGGAGACCGGCACCATCGGCGTCGACTACGGCTGGCCGATCTCCGAGTTCCAGTCGCTGCGGGTCGGTGCCGCGGCCCAGCGTTCCGACCTGTTCACGGACCCGAGCAGCAGCGCCGACGAGGCCCTGTACTGGGTGCAGAACAACGGCAACACGTACACCGAGACCAACTCGGTCGGCGTGCCGCCGATCACGTTCACCTATTACGGCACGAAGTTCGACACGTTCGAGCTGTCGGCCGGCTGGTCGTACGATTCGCGCAATCGCGCGATCTTCGCCGACCGCGGCTCGCGCCACCGCCTGAGCCTCGGGTACACGATCCCGGGCAGCGACGTCGAGTACTACAGCGTCAACTACGACTACCTGCAGTTCGTCCCGCTGGGCAAGTGGTTCACGTTCATGCTCAACAGCGAGTTGAGCTACGGCGACTCGCTCGGCGACACGACCTCGCTGCCGCCGTACCGTCGCTTCTTTGCCGGCGGCCCGGAGACGGTGCGTGGCTATCGCGAAAGCCGTCTCGGCCCGAAGGACTCGTTCGGCAACCCGTACGGCGGCAACATGAAGTTCGCGAACCAGCTCGAACTGCTGTTGCCCATGCCCGAGAAGTGGCGCAACAGCGCGCGTTTCAGCGCGTTCTTCGACATTGGCAACGTGTTTTCCACGGATAGCGTGGCGTTCACGGGCAAGGACGGAATCACGCCGGTGGATTACGACTTTGCGTTTGATAAACTGCGTTATTCGACAGGTGTCGCCGTGCAGTGGATGGCGCCCCTCGGCGTCTTCCGGTTCAGCTATGCCGTGCCGCTCAACGCGTCCAAGGGCAACGACGTCGAATACAAGGACGAAACCGAAGGTTTCCAGTTCTCCATCGGCCAGGCTTTCTGAGGTGTCCCGTTCCATGCGTACCAAGACTGCGTTGCTTGCCCTCGTGACGATCGCCGCCAGCGCGTTGCCGCTCGGCGCGGCCCAGGCGCAAGCGAAGATCGGCGTCGTCAACGTCGCACGGCTGCTGCAGGAAGCCCCCCAGGCCCAGGCCGCCTCGCAGGCGCTCGACAGCGAGTTCGCCACGCGCAAGCGCGACCTGCAGACCCTGGAGCGCGACCTGAAGTCGCGCGAGGACCGGCTGCAGAAGGACGGCGCGACGATGGCCGAGGCCGAGCGCCGCAACCAGGAGAAGGCGCTGCGCGACGGCCAGCGCGACTTCGCGCGCAAGCAGAACGAGTTGATGGAAGACTTCAACGTCCGCCGCAACGAGGCGCTCGGCCAGTTGCAGCGCACGGTGCTGGTCGAAGTACAGACCTACGCCAAGTCCGCGGGCCTCGACCTGGTCGTCGCGGACGTGCTCTACGCCAGCACGGCCGTGGACATCACGCCGCAAGTGCTCGCGGCATTGCAGGCGAAGGGCAGGGCCGCTGCGCCGGCCAAGCCCTGAGGCCTCGGGGCCCACGGGCACGACGGAGCGCACCGCCATGCCGCTGAGCCTCGGCGAGCTGGCGGTCCGCTTCGGCTGCGAGCTGCACGGTGACCCCGACGTCCGCGTCGAGCGCGTCGCCACGCTGCAGGCGGCCGACGCGACCGCACTCTCGTTCCTCGCCAATCCGAAGTACCGCAAGCACCTCGTCGGCACCCGTGCCGCCGCGGTCGTGCTCGATGCCGCGAGCGTGGGTGACTGCCCGACGCACGCGCTCGTCGCCGCGAATCCGTATGCAACGTATGCGCGGATCGCGCAGGCGTTGAACCCCGAACCCGCGTTCGCCGGCGGCCGCCACCCGAGTGCCGTCGTCGAGGACGACGCGGTCGTGCACCCGACGGCCTGGATCGGCCCGCACTGTTACGTCGGTGCCGGCGCGGTCGTGGGCGAGGGTGTCTATCTCGGTCCCGGCACCGTGGTGCTCGAGCACGTCGTGCTCGGGGCGCACTGCCGTTGTGTCGCGAACGTAACCGTGTGCGCGCGCGTGCACATGGGCGAGCGCGTACTGCTGCATCCCGGAGTGGTGCTCGGCGCCGACGGTTTCGGCCACGCACCCGACAAGGATGGCTACGTCAAGGTGCCGCAGCTCGGCAGCGTCCGCGTCGGCGACGACGTCGAGATCGGTGCGAGCACGACCGTCGACCGCGGCACGATCGACGACACCGTCATCGAGCGCGGCGTGAAGATCGACAACCAGGTGCAGATCGGCCACAACTGCCGGATCGGCGAGCACACCGTCATCGCGGGTTGCGCAGGCATCTCCGGCAGCGTCACGATCGGCAAGCGTTGCATGGTCGGCGGCATGGTCGGCATGTCCGGCCACCTCGAGGTGTGCGACGACGTCTACCTGACCGGCAAGACGATGGTGTCGCACTCGATCACCAAGCCGGGGTTGTACTCCGGCAAGCTGCCCATGGACGAGGCGCGAAGGTTCCGGCGCAACAGCGCTCGGTTCCAGAAGCTCGACGAGTTCGCGCAGCGTCTGCTGCGGCTCGAGCGCGCGGCGAGGGCCACGGGCCACGGCGGGGCCGCGGCGCCCGGCAAAGACGACGACGGCAGCGACGAATGACGACGGCAGACAAACCATGAACGAAACAACGGCCATGCAGGGTGGATTCGGGATAGACGAGGTCATGCGTCGCCTGCCGCATCGGTATCCGATGCTGCTGGTCGACCGGGTGCTCGACTGCATCCCGGGCGACCGCCTCGTGGCGATCAAGAACGTGAGTGCCAACGAGGAGTTCTTTGCGGGGCACTTCCCCGGCCGCCCCGTGATGCCGGGCGTGCTGATGCTCGAGTCGCTCGCGCAGGCCGCCGGCATCCTCTGCTTCGTCACGGCCGGGATCTACCCGGACGAGAACGTGAAGTTCTATTTCGCCGGCATCGACAAGGCACGGTTCCGCCGGCCGGTCGTGCCCGGCGACCAGTTGCTGCTCAAGATCAAACTCGAACGCCGGATCCGGACGATCTGGAAGTTTTCGACAGTCGCGGAAGTGGCGGGCGAGGAAGCCTGTTCCGCCGAGATGATGGTGATGCCGGGCTGAGTGCCGCGGCAGCCGAGGGAGAAGCACGAATCATGACGACCACGATCCACGCGACCGCGCTCGTCGCGCCCGACGCCGTGCTCGCCGAGGGCGTCGACGTGGGCGCCTACGCGGTCATCGGTCCGGGCGTGGAGGTCGGCCCGCGCACGCGCATCGGCGCGCACGCGATGGTCCACTGCAACACGAAGCTCGGCGCCGACAACATCGTGCACTCGTACGCCTCGGTTGGCGACGCGCCCCAGGACAAGAAATACAAGGGCGAGCCGACGCGGCTCGAGGTCGGCGACCGCAACGTGATCCGCGAGTTCGTCACGCTGAACCGCGGCACGACCAAGGACCGCGGTGTCACGACGATCGGCGACGACAACCTGTTCATGTCGTACGCACACGTCGCGCACGACTGCGTCGTGGGCAACCAGTGCGTGCTCGCCAACAGTTCCACGCTGGGAGGCCACGTGCAGCTCGGCGACTGGGTGATCATGGGCGGCTTTGCCGCGATCCACCAGTTCTGCAAGGTGGGCGCGCACGCGTTCCTCGCCAACAACGCCGCGGTGACGCGCGACGTGCCGCCCTACGTGATGGCGGTCGGCGGGCCGGCCAAGCCGCACAGCATCAATGCCGAAGGGCTCAAGCGTCGCGGCTTCACGCCCGAGCAGATCCGCAACCTGCGCAACGCGTATCGCGTGCTCTACCGGTCGGGCCTGCGGCTCGAGGAAGCGCTCGAGCGGCTGCGCGAGGCGGCACGTGAACAGCCCGAGGTCCAGGCCCTCGTCGATTTCATCCCGACTTCCACCCGCAGCCTCGTGCGCTGACGGCGGTGGGCGCGGGACCGCACGCTGACACCTCTCCCGCTTCTGCGGGAGAGGTCGGGCGCAGCCCGGGTGAGGGTTCGTCCCTGAGCGTCGCGCTCGTCGCGGGCGAAGCGTCCGGCGACAACCTCGGCGCCGGCCTGATCCGCGCGCTGGGCGAGCGCGCCCCGGACGGACGCTGGTTCGGCGTCGCCGGCCCGCGCATGGTCGAGGCCGGCTGCGAAGCCTGGCGTTCGTCGGACGAGCTCGCGGTGATGGGGCTCGCCGAGATTCTCAAGCACCTGCCGCGCCTGCTGCGTCTGCGACGCGACCTCGTCGAACGCCTGGTGACGGCCCGTCCCGACGTCTTCGTCGGCATCGATTCGCCCGAGTTCAACCTGCGCGTGGCGGCGCAACTGAAGGCACGGGGCATTCCCACGGTCCAGTACGTGAGCCCGCAGGTCTGGGCGTGGCGCCAGGGACGCGTGAAGACGATCGGCCGCGCGGTCGACCTCGTGCTGTGCGTGCTGCCTTTCGAAAGCCAGTTCTACGACGCCCACCATGTGCGCGCCGTGTTCGTCGGCCACCCGCTGGCCGACCGCATCCCGTTCGAGTCGCCCCCGCGGCCGGCCCGGTTGGCGCTCGGCCTCTACCCCGACGCGCCCGTCGTTGCGGTGCTGCCCGGCAGCCGACGCGCCGAGGTGGGCAAGCTCGGCGAGCCGTTCGCCGCGACGATCGCGTGGCTGCATGCCCGGCGACCACAGCTGCAGTACGTGGCGCCGATGGCGAACCCTGCGGCCCGCGCCGCCTTCGAGCACGCACTCGCGCTGCATGCCCCGGGCGTCGCGGTCCGGCTGGTCGACGGACGGGCGCAGGAGGCGCTGGCCGCTGCCGACGCGGTCCT
>DATMIB010000077.1:0-11390 GCA_035554635.1 Steroidobacteraceae bacterium
ATCGAGTTCGAAGGCCTGGCGCTCGATCAGGCGAGCCATCGCGTGCTGGTGGGCGACAAGACCGTGCCGCTCGGCCCCACCGAATACCGCATGCTCGAATTTTTCATGACCCACCCGGAGCGGGTTTACAAGCGCGACCAGCTTCTGGATCGCGTCTGGGGCGGCAACGTCTACGTCGAGGAACGCACCGTCGACGTGCACATCCGGCGGCTGCGCAAGGCGCTCGAGCCGTACGCCTGCGACGGCCTCGTGCAGACGGTGCGTGGCGCCGGTTACCGTTTTTCGACGCGGCCCGAATAGCGCCGGTCGCACTGTCGCGCAGGCACTCACTTGTACCGTCCCGCCTGGCAACACGTCCTGCTGATCGTCGCGGGACTGCTGTTCGCGCTCGCCGCCGGCTGGATCGCCGACCGCGCGGCGTTGTTCGCCGCGATCTACCTTGGTCTCGTGCTCGCCTGGCAGACGCGCAACCTCGTGCGCTTCGAACGCTGGCTGCGGCTGCGCAGCCGGCTGAAGACCCCGAACATGTCCGGGCTCTGGGGCGCCCTGGTCGACACCGCGCATCGGCTCTACCAGCGCAAGCGCTTCCACAAGCGCCGCGTGCTGACGCTGCTGCGCGAACTGCGTCGCATGACCTCGGCGATGCCCGACGGGGCCATCCTGCTCGGGCCGTCGCGCGAAATCCTCTGGTTCAACCGCATGGCCGGCCAGTGGCTCGGATTGCGACGCAAGATCGACTACGGCATGCGACTCGACAATCTGATCCGCCGGCCCGAGTTCGTCGACTACGTGCGCAGCGGCGGACAGGGCGTCGGGCCGCGCATCCACATGCCGAAGGCCGGCGACCGCTGGTTCGACTTCAACCTGGTCACGACCAACGAATGGGGCCTGCAGCTCATGATCGTGCGCGACGTGACGACCGAGGCGCGGCTCGAGACCATGCGGCGCGACTTCGTCGCCAATGCCTCGCACGAGCTGCGCTCGCCACTCACGGTCATCAGTGGCTACCTCGACACGCTCGGCGACGACCCGGCGCTCGACCCGGCCTGGCGCGAACCGGTGCACGAGATGCAGCGGCAGTCCGAGCGCATGCGCAACATCGTGCAGGACCTGCTCGAGCTGTCGCGGCTCGAGGCCGGCAGCGGCGATGCGGACATGTCGCCCGTGGACGTGGCCGCCATGCTCGCGCTGATCCGCAAGGAAGTGCTCGCCATGCCCGACCTCGGCGTGCAGTTCCACCTGCAGCTCGAGAGCGACGCGCAACTGCTCGGCGCCGAGTCGGAGCTGCATTCGATCCTGCACAACCTCGTCACGAACGCGGTCAAGTACACGCCCGCCGGCGGCCGCGTCGACGTGCGCTACTGGGTCGACGACCACGGGGCACACGTGGCCGTGCGGGACACGGGCATCGGCATCCCCGCCGACCTCATCCCGCGACTGACGGAGCGCTTCTACCGCGTCGACGCCGGCCGGTCGCGCAAGCTCGGCGGTTCCGGGCTCGGGCTCGCGATCGTCAAGCACGCGCTGCAACGCCACGGCGCGCAGCTCGAGATCGAAAGCGTCGAAGGGCGGGGCAGCACGTTCACCTGCCATTTTCCGTCGCAGCGCGTCGAACGACGCGCGCTCGCCTAGTCGGCGCGCCTCTCGCTGCCGGCCAACCGCCGGACGCGCGCCGCCCCGGCGTGCGTGCACACGCGACGTCCCGCCTCGAGTCACTTAACGTCGCATCGCCCGCTTGCGGCGCGGCGCGCACGCGCGAGCCGCGCGTCGTGACGCCTTCACGCTGTCGACGGCCTCCCGCGCACACCGGCGCGCGACTGCAACGCCTCTACGCGACGCTGCAGCAATTCTGACGCGTCACTGCAATCGGACTGTCATCTGCGCCGCGTAGAAAGGCGTGCCAAGGAAACACGAGCTCGCGGCGACGTCAGCGGAGTTCGTGTGACCGGCATGACTGGCAAACCACCCAGAAGGGGACGATTGTGAGAAAGACCGTGCTTGCGACGGCCATTGCCGCCGCCCTGGCGCTCGGCTCGGCGAATGCCTCCGCGCAGACCAAAGGCACCGCCACCAAGGCGGACGTGCAGGCCCTCGAGGGCCAGATGCAGGCGCTGATCGAGCGCCTGAACAAGCTCGAAGCGACCAACGTTCAGCTGCAGACGGACAATGCAGAGCTGAAGGCGCTCGCCGACCGCCGCGAGGCGGAAATGGACTACCTCAAGTCGCAGACGAAGGACCTGCGCGAGGAAGGCGCCGTCGCCGCCAACGAAATCGCCAAGGTCAAGGGAACCGACTGGGCCAGCAAGATCAAGTTCAAGGGCGACCTGCGCGTGCGCGACGAGAACATCGAGCAGGAGCGGCTCGTCGCCGACGGCACCGCCGCCACGGTGGTCGACGCGGCTGACCGCAACCGCGCGCGAATCCGGGCGCGCTTCGGCTTCGATGCGAAGGTCACCGACAGCGTCAAGGCGAGCCTGCAGCTCGCGACCGGCTCCGACGCCGATCCGCGCTCGACCAACCAGACGCTCGGCGGCGAGAACACCAAGAAGTCGATCTGGATCGACCAGGCCTCGATCGACTGGGCCATGGCGCAGGGCGTCAACCTGCAGCTCGGCAAGGTCAAGTACCCGTTCTGGCGCCCGGGCCAGAGCATGTTCTACGACGGCGACGTGAACCCCGAGGGCGTCGCGGTCGTGTTCGACCGCGGCATGTTCTTCGGCAGCACCTACGCCTGGTGGCTCGAGGAGCGTTACGCGGCCGACCCGAACGGCCAGAACGCCGACACGCTCATGCTGGGCGCGCAGCTCGGCCTCAAGTTCCCGCTGCTCGGCGGCGAGACGCGCGTCGCGGCGCACTACTACGACCTGGGCGGTGGCGAAGGCAGCAGCCCGTTCTACAACGGCAATGCCAACGGCAACACGACCGTCGGCGAGACGATCGGCACGACGACGACCCAGGTCCTCGCGTACGACTACAACGTGGCGATGCTGAGCGGCGAAATGGGTCTCGCGGCCGGCAAGTACCCGCTGTCGCTGTGGGCGGACTACGCGCAGAACCTGGCGAGCGGGCTCGACGAGGAAGACACGGCCTACGCGGTGGGCGCGGTGTTCGGCAAGGCCAGCAACGCGAAGACCTGGGAGGTCGGCTTGTCGTACCAGTCGATCGAGAAGGACGCGCTGTTTGCGCAGTTCATCGATTCGGACTTCGGCGACGGCGTCGCCGGTGCCGACGGCTGGGTGCTCAAGGCCGGGTACGCGCCGGTCCGCAACGTGACCCTCAACGCCACGTACCTCAAGAACCAGCGCACGATCTGCGGCACGGGGACCGCCCCGAACAACCGCGCCTGCGGTGCCGGCATTCCCGAGTACGAACTCGACTACGACCGCTGGCAGCTCGACGTCAACTACAAGTTCTGACCGGTCCGACGCGTCGACGATCGCCCTCCGGGGCGGTCGATCGACGCACGGGAGAACGCACTGTCCCCCATTGACCCTCTCCGGCCCGCAAGGGCAGCCGATCCGCTGCAACGCGGCCGGCACGGAGAGGGTATTTTTGTCTGCGGGACCGCGCCGTCGGCACTCGCTTGCCGCCGTCGGGGCCATCCTGTACAACCCCCCGCCTCAGGAACTGGATAGCCGCAATGGACACCTCGGGTCTTTCGCACCACATCCACAGCCGTTACAACGCCGAACTCGAAGGCGTGCGCTCCGGCGTGCTGCAGATGGGCGGCCTCGTCGAGCAGCAACTGCAGAACGGGGTCAAGGCCATCGTCGGCGGCGACAGCCGGCTCGGCGAGGAAGTCGTGCGGCTCGACCACAAGGTCAACGCCATGGAAGTGGCGATCGACGACGACTGCAGCCGCATCCTCGCGACGCGCGCGCCGACGGCGTCCGACCTGCGCCTGATCGTCGCCATCATCAAGACCATCACCGACCTCGAGCGCATCGGCGACGAGACCGAAAAGCTCGGCCATGCCGCCGCGCGGTTTGCGAGCAGCGACCGCACGGCCGACCGTTACCGCGAACTCAAGCACATGGGCGAGCTCGTGGCCGAGATGCTGCACGCCGCGCTCGACGCGTTCGCACGGCTCGACACTCAGTCTGCCCTCGACGTGGCCCGCAAGGACCGCGCCATCGACGAAGAGTACGAGGCGATCCAGCGCCAGTGCATCACGTTCATGATGGAAGACCCGCGCACGATCCGCCGCACGCTCGACGTGCTGGCGCTGGCGCGTGCCCTCGAACGGGTCGGCGACCATGCCAAGAACATCTGCGAGTACGTCGTCTACATGGTGCTCGGCAAGGACATCCGCCACCTGTCGATCGAGGACGTCGAAAAGCACGTGCTGGCGGCCCGCACGCAGCGGCCCTAGCATCGCCACCGCTCCAGTGCCAGTGAACTACGGATTGATTTCCGGCGGGCGCACCGCGACCCTTGGCTCTTTTCCGCGGAGACCCCCGGCTTGAACCTCTCGCTCGACCCGCGGCCCGGCCTGTGGAGCCGCCGCAACCTCAACCTGTTCGGGTTTCTCTGGTGCGCGGGCCTGATCGCCTACGCGCTTTATGTCGAGTACGGCCTGCACCAGGAGCCATGCCCGCTCTGCATCCTGCAGCGCGTAGCCGTGATCGGCGTGGGGCTCGTGTTCCTGGTCGCGACGCTGCACAACCCGCGGGGCGCTTTTGCCCGCGTCTACGCCGCACTGATCGGGCTCGTCGCGCTGTCCGGCATCGGCGTCGCCGCCCGTCACATGTGGATCCTCGCGCAGCCGCCGGGTGCCGTGGCCGAGTGCGGCGCGAGCCTCGACTACATGCTCGACGTGCTGCCGTTGCACGAAGTGCTCGGCAAGGTGCTTTCCGGGTCCGGCGAATGCGCCAAGGTCACCTGGGAGTTCCTCGGCATCAGCATGCCTGCGTGGGTGCTGATCAACCTCGTCGCGCTGGCGGCGCTGGGTTTCGTCGCCAACGTGCTGGCGAGGAAGTGAGACGAGGCCAGAGTCCAGAGTCTAGAGTCTAGAGTCTAGTCGGAAGCGGCCGCTGGTCGCGAGCCGGCGCGACCGCGCCTTCCGACTAGACTCTGACCACTGAACTCTAGACTCTTCCTGCGAGCAGCAGCTCCATCACCCGCTCATATGCGGCGCTGAGCCGGTCCACGTCCTCGACGCGCACGCACTCGTCGACCTTGTGGATCGTGGCGTTGACCACGCCAAGTTCGACCACCTGCGTGCCGGTCGGCGCGATGAAACGCCCGTCGGAGGTGCCGCCCGTCGTCGAGCATTCGGGCACGCGGCCGAGCGTCTCGCGCACGGCGCGTTCGACCGCCGCCGTGAGCGTGCCCGGGCGCGTCAGGAACGGCAGCCCGCTGATGTGCCAGTCCATCGTGTAGTTGACGCGGTGGCGGTCGAGGATCTCGAGCACGCGTCGCTGCAGCGATGCCACCGTGTTCTCGGTCGAGAAACGCAGGTTCGTGCGCACCTTCATTTCGCCCGGAATCACGTTCGGCGCGCCGGTGCCCGCCGCGATATTGGAGACCTGGAACGAGGTCGGCTGGAAGAACTCGTTGCCCTGGTCCCATTCCGTCGCGACGAGTTCGGCAAGCGCCGGCGCGAAGCGGTGCACGGGGTTGTCGGCCAGGTGTGGGTAGGCGATGTGGCCCTGCACGCCGTGCACGGTCAGGCGGCCGGAGAGCGAGCCACGACGGCCGACCTTGATCGTGTCCCCGAGCGCCGCGGTGCTGGTGGGCTCGCCGATGACGCACCAGTCGATCTTTTCGTCGCGGGCCTCGAGCACTTCGACGACCTTGCGCGTGCCCTCGATCGAGGGGCCTTCCTCGTCGCTCGTGAACAGCACCGCGAGCGAGCCGCGGTGGTCGGGGTGCGCGGCGACGAAACGCTCGAGCGCGGTCACCATCGCGGCGAGGCCGCTTTTCATGTCGGCGACGCCACGCCCGTAGAGCACGCCATCGATGATGGTCGGTTCGAACGGGTCGGTCCGCCATTCCTCGCGCGGTCCGGTCGGCACGACGTCGGTGTGGCCTGCAAAGCAGAGCACCGGGCCGTCGTCGCCGCGTCGCGCCCACAGGTTCGCCACGGGACCGGAATCGAGCCGCTCGATCCGGAAACCGAGCGGCTGCAGCCGGGCCGCGATGACGTCGAGACAGCCCTGGTCGTCGGGGCTCACGGAGGGGCGGCGCACCAGTTCGGCGGTCAGTGCGAGCGTCGGTGACATCGGGTGCACGGTCGCTGCGGTCGGTTCGGGCGTCGGTGACATCGGTTTCACGGCAGATCGTCGCAAGGGCGCCCGGGACCGGACGAGGAGGCCGTATTTAAGCCGTCATGCCTCGCAGAAACAAGAACTTATGCGACGGGGCCCGTGTGTCACACGGCTGTCACAGTGCGGCGGCAGACTGCGCGCCAGATGCAGGGGCCCCCTCCCTGCGCTGTCCACCCGTAGAGGAAGCGTTCATGAAGTTTTCCTGGCAGCAGATCACCCTTCCGGCGCTCGTGCTCGGCCTCGTAGCCGTTGGCGCGCCGGAGCGCGCGCAGGCGCAGGCCGCGATCAAGATCGACGGCTCCAGCACGGTCTTCCCGATCGCCGAAGCGTACGCGGAGGAGTTCCAGATCCAGAAGCGCGGCAAGGTCCGCGTCACGGTGGGCGTGTCCGGGACCGGCGGCGGCTTCAAGAAGTTCTGCCGCGGCGAGACCGACATCGCCAACGCCTCGCGCCCGATCACGGCCGAGGAAATGGAAACCTGCCGCAAGGCCGGCATCAAGTACATGGAACTGCCGGTCGCATTCGACGCGCTGACGGTCGTCGTGCACCCGCAGAACACCTGGGCGAAGACGCTCACGGTCGCCGACCTCAAGAAGATGTGGGAGCCGGCGGCGCAGGGGCGCATCACGACCTGGAACCAGGTCAATCCGAAGTTCCCCAAGGAACGGCTGATGCTGTTCGGGCCGGGCGCGGACTCCGGCACGTTCGACTATTTCACCGAGGCCGTGAACGGCAAAGCGAAGGCGAGCCGTGGCGACTACACCGCGAGCGAGGACGACAACACGCTCGTGCAGGGTGTCGAGAACAACAAGGGCGCACTTGGCTACTTCGGCTTCGCCTACTACAACGCGCACAAGGACAAGCTGACCGCGGTCGGCATCGACGCCGGCAAGGGCGCGGTCTCGGCGAGCCTCGAGAACGTGACCAACGGCACCTACAGCCCGCTGTCGCGTCCGCTCTTCATCTACGTGCGCGAAAGCTCCGCGCAGCGTGCGGAAGTGAAGGAGTTCGTCAAGTTCATGCTGTCGCGCGGCGACCTGGTCGCGGAGACGGGTTACCTGCCGCTGCCGAAGCAGGCTTACGCGCTCGCGCAGAAGCACTTCGACGCGGGCAAGCTCGGTTCCGTCTTCGGCGGCACGCCAAAGATCGGCATCACGATCGACCAGCTGCTCGCGATGGAAGCGAAGCTGTAAGCTTCGCCCAATGCAGGGGAACGGGCCGGCTCCGCAGGGAACCGGCCCGTTCTCGTCCGCCAGGATCCGCTCGGCGACGACCGATCGATCGACTCACTGGGGCTGGAGCGCAGGCACTGCCGGGCGCCGCTCGACCGAGGTCAAATGTCCGCAACGACGACGTCCGCCACCCGCAGCGTGGCGCTGGGCAAGGGAGCCTTCGCCTCCCTGGGCTACCGCAAGTTCCGCGACCGCCTGGTCGAACTCGTGCTGCTGGCCTGCGGGCTGGTGGCAGTGTTCACCACGCTCGCGATCGTCGTGATCCTGTTCTACGAATCCTCGTTCTTCTTCGAGCACGTGTCGCTGCGCGAATTCGCGACCGACACGATGTGGACGCCGCTGTTCGCGGACGCACGCTACGGCATCCTGCCGCTGGTCTCGGGCACGCTGACGGTGACGTTCGTCGCGCTGCTGGTCGCGATCCCGCTCGGCACGATCATCGCGATCTACCTCTCCGAATTCGCCGGCCACAAGACGCGTGAGACGGTCAAGCCGGTGCTCGAGCTGCTCGGCGCGGTGCCGACGGTCGTCTACGGCTACTTCGCGCTGCTGATGGTCACGCCGTTCCTGCAGAAGCTGATCCCGGGGCTGCCGGGCTTCAACATGCTGAGCGCCGGCCTCGTGATCGGCCTGATGATCGTGCCGTATGTGGCCTCGGTCAGCGAGGACGCCATGCGCGCGGTGCCGCGCTACATGCGCGAAGGCTCCTACGCGATGGGCGCGACCAAGCTGCAGACTGCGCTGCGGGTCGTGGTGCCGGGTGCGTTCTCGGGCATTGCGGCGGCCTACATCCTCGGCATCTCGCGTGCGATCGGCGAGACGATGGTGGTCGCGATCGCGGCCGGCATGCAGCCCACGCTGACCTTCGACCCAACCGAGCCCGCGGCGACGATCACCGCCTACATCGTGCAGGTGAGCCTCGGCGACCTGCCGCACGACAGCATCGGTTACCAGAGCATCTTCGCCGCCGGTCTCGTGCTGATGCTGATGACGCTCGTGTTCAACGTGATCGGCTTCTTCCTCACCCGCAAATTCCGGGAGGCCTACTGATGGCCGCCGTCATGACGCTCGAGGAACTGCGCGCAGGCCTCGCCTGGCGCAAGAACCTCGACAAGGTGTTCGTCGTGCTCGGGCTCGTGATCCTGCTCACGTGCCTGGGGCTGCTCGCGCTGCTGTTCCTCGACCTGGTCCGCGACGGCGGCCCGCGCTTCGGCTGGGATTTCCTGACGAACTTCCCTTCGCGCAAGGCCGAGCGCGCCGGCATCCTCTCGGCCTGGGTCGGCACGTCGATGATCATGCTCGTGACCATGCTGGTCGCGCTGCCGGTCGGCGTCGCCGCGGCGATCTATCTGGAGGAGTACGCCCCCAAGAACTGGTTCACGGGCATCATCGAGATCAACGTGACCAACCTCGCGGGCGTGCCGTCGATCGTCTACGGCCTGCTCGCGCTGGGGCTCTTCGTCTACACGTTCGGGCTCGGCCAGAGCGTGCTCTCGGCCGGCCTGACGCTCGCGCTGCTGATCCTGCCGATCGTCATCGTCGCGACGCGCGAGGCGCTGCGGGCGGTGCCCAAGGCCATCCGCGAGGCCGCCTACGGCCTCGGTGCGACGCGCTGGGAAGTGACCAAGGACCACGTGCTGCCGTATTCGACCGGCGGCATCCTGACCGGCCTGATCCTCGGGCTCTCGCGCGCCATCGGCGAAACCGCGCCGATCATCACGATCGGGGCGCTGAGCTTCATCGCGTTCCTGCCGCCGTCGCCGGTCGGGCCCGAGTTCCCGTTCCTCAACTTCGAGTGGCTGCGCAGCGAGTTCACGGCGATGCCGATCCAGATCTTCAATTGGGTCTCGCGTCCGGACCAGGCGTTCCAGGCGAACGCGGCCGCCGCCGCCGCGATCCTGCTCGCGATGACGCTGTCGATGAACGCGATCGCGATCTGGATCCGCTACCGCTTCCGCAAGAAGATCAACTGGTGAGTGATTCCCGCATGAATACGACCACCGACATCGCAGCTCCCCGGGCCGAGACGCCGCCCGCACTCGCCATCGTGATGGACGAGCGCCAACCCGCGCGGGCGACGCCGGCCAAGGCTGTCGCCGAGAAGCTGGACTTCTGGTACGGCGCGAACCACGCGCTTCGGAACATCAACCTGACGATCCCCGAAAACCAGGTGACGGCGCTGATCGGCCCGTCCGGCTGCGGCAAGAGCACGTTCCTGCGCTGCTTCAACCGCATGCACGACCTGCAGCCGGAAACGCGCTACGCGGGCAGCATCACGCTGTATCCCGAAAACGTGAATCTCGTCGGCAAGGGCGTCGATCCGATCGAGGTGCGCATGCGGATCGGGATGGTGTTCCAGAAGCCGAACCCGTTCCCGAAGACCGTGTTCGAGAACGTCGCCTACGGCCTGCGGCTGCGCGGCGTCAACAACCGTACCGAGCTCGCCGAGCGCGTCGAAAAGGCGCTGCGCGGCGCCGCGATCTGGGACGAGGTCAAGGACCGCCTGGGCGACTCGGCGCTGGCGCTGTCGGGCGGCCAGATGCAGCGCCTGTGCATCGCGCGTGCGCTCGCGACCGAACCCGAGATCCTGCTGTTCGACGAACCGACGTCCGCGCTCGATCCGATCGCGACGGCCAAGATCGAGGAGCTGATCACCGAATTGCGTTCGCGCGTCACGATCCTGATCGTCACGCACAACATGCAGCAGGCCGCGCGCGTGTCGGATTTCACGGCCTTCATGTACCTCGGCGAACTGGTGGAGGTCGATGCGACCTCGAAGATCTTCACGAACCCGTCGAAGAAGGCGACCGAAGACTACATCACGGGCCGTTACGGCTGATGCGCCGGGCGTCCGGGGCCGACGAGGAGCAGTGCACCGTGGAGGAATCCTTGCGGCGGCCGTCAGATCCGTCCGAGCCGCACATCTCCAGCACCGTCGACCAGAGCGTCGCGGGCTTGCGTCTGCACGCGCTGGAGATGGGCGCGCTCGTGATCGACCAGGTGACGAGCGCGGCGACGGCGTTGCTCGAGCGCAATGCGGCGCTGGCCCAGGTGGTGCTCGAGCGCGAGCCGCTGGTCGACGAATACGAGCGGCGCCTCGACCGCGACAGCCTGACGTTCATCGCGCTGCAGCAGCCCGTGGCCAACGACTTGCGGCTCGCCCGCGCCATCGTGCGGATCGGGCGCGAGCTCGAGCGCGTCGGTGACGAGGCCAGGAAGATCGCACGGTTCGCGGTGTCGCTCGAACAGTCTTCCGATGGCGACCCGGTCGTGGCCGTCGCACGCCACCTCAGGCACATGGCGACGCTGTCGGCCACGATGCTGCGCAACGCCGTGCGCGCTGCCGACGAGGCGGACCTGGCACTGGCCGAGGGCGTGCTCGAACGCGACGCCGAGCTCGATGCCGAGTTCGCGGCTGCGCTGCGCCGGGTCATGTCCTATGTGTTGCAGGACCACCGCTTCCTGCGGCCGACGATCGACACGATCTTCGCGCTCAAGGGGCTCGAGCGCATCGGCGATCACGCGACCAACGTCGCGGAGCAGGTGCTTTACATGATGGGGCGGGAACCGCGCGCGGACGCCGCCTGAGCAGGAAGGCCGAAAGAAGAGTATGGAGTTCAGAGTTTAGAGTTCAGTCGGAAGCGCTTCACCTTCCCGCGTGCGGGGAAAGGTCGCGCAAATCGCGGGCGAGGGCGCCGGATCGCGGCGCGCGACGCGCTTCCGACTAGACTCTAGACTCTGAACTCTTCCCATTTTCCACCGGTCGCTACTCCCGCAGCAGCTCGTTGATGCCGACTTTGGCGCGGGTCTGCGCATCCACGCGCTTCACGATCACCGCGGCGTAAAGCGAGTACTTGCCGTTGGCGGCGGGCAGCGAGCCCGGTACGAC
>DATMIB010000078.1:0-1775 GCA_035554635.1 Steroidobacteraceae bacterium
TCGAACAAGGCCCTGGCCCAGCTGGCGCCGAAGGTCCAGTGGGTGCACTCGTACGTCGCCGCCGACCGCACGTTCTGCATCTACCTCGCCGAAAGCGAGGGCGACGTGCACGAGCACGCCCGCCTCAGTGGCTTCCCGGCCACGCGCGTGTACGAGGTGACGACGATGATTGACCCCACCACCGAGAACCGCGAAAAGCTCGCTCAGGTGGCGTAAGCCCTCACCCGCGCTACGCGCGACCTCTCCCGCCGTCGCGGGAGAGGTGTGGAGCTACAATGCACCCGTCGTGTCGGTCATTCACCAGGGAAGGACGACCACCATGAACCCGCGGTACGACAACATCCTGCAGACCATCGGCCACACGCCGGTCGTCCGCATCCAACGGCTGGCGCCGAGCCACGTCCAGCTGTTCGTGAAGCTGGAGTCGTTCAACCCCATGGGGTCGGTGAAGGACCGCCTGGCGCTCGGGGTCATCGAGGATGCCGAGCGCCGCGGCGTCCTGAAACCCGGTCAGACCGTCGTCGAAGCGACCAGTGGCAACACCGGCATCGGCCTTGCCATGGTCTGTGCGCAGAAGGGCTATCCGCTGGTCGTCGTGATGGCGGAGAGCTTCAGCGTCGAGCGGCGCAAGCTGATGCGATTCCTCGGTGCGCGCGTGGTGCTGACGCCGGCCGCGGACAAGGGCTCCGGCATGGTGGCCAAGGCCGAGGAGCTCGCACGCGAGCACGGCTGGTGGCAGCCGCGGCAGTTCGAGAACCCCGCCAATGCCGAAACGCACGCCCGCACCACCGCGGTGGAAATCCTCGACGCGTTCGCGGACCTGCCGCTCGACTACTGGGTGACCGGCTTCGGCACCGGGGGCACCTTGAGCGGCGTGTCGCGCGTGCTGAAGCAGCGCAGCCCGCGCACGCGCGTCGTCGTGTGCGAGCCCGACAATTCCGCGCTGCTCGCGAGCGGCATCGCGCAACCGCGCAACGCCGACGGCTCCGCGCGCGGCAGCCATCCGCTGTTCCGGCCGCACGTGATGCAGGGCTGGTCGCCGGACTTCGTGCCGACGATCGTCGAGGAAGTGCAGCAGGGCGCGCGGATCGACGACTTCATCGCGATCGACGGCAACGACGCCATGCGCTGCGCGCGTGAGCTGGCGCGTCAGGAAGGCATATTCGTCGGCACCTCGTCCGGCGCCACGTTCGCCGGCGCGCTGCAGGTGGCCGCGCGCGCACCTGCAGGCAGCACGCTGCTGTGCATGCTGCCCGACACCGGCGAGCGCTACATGTCGACGCCTCTGTTCGCCGACGTGCCGGAGGACATGACCGAGGAGGAACTCGGCATCTCGCGCTCGACCGCCGGTTATCGGTTCGACGTGCGCATCGCCCCGGCACCGGCCCCGGCGGCGCAGGACGAGCCAGTGGACCCCGCGGTGCGGGCGGAGATGCAGGCGATGATCGACGACCGCGCGCAGCCGATCGTGATGTTCGCGCTCGAGTGGTGCGAATTCTGCTGGTCGGTCCGCAAGCTGTTCGACCGCTACCGGATCCCGTACCGGTGCATCAACCTTGACTCCGTCGAATACCAGCGTGACAACCGCGGCGGCGCGTTCCGCGCCGCGCTCAAGGAGCGAACCGGCTGGGTCACGCTGCCGCAGCTGTTCATCGGTGGCGAATTCGTCGGCGGCGCCACCGACGTGTTCGACGAAAGTCTGCAAGGACGGCTGCAACAGCGCCTGCAGGCACTCGGCATCGCGCTCGAGGAGGAGATCGTCAACCCGTACGGCT